>CAYNEJ010000121.1:0-9878 GCA_964396205.1 uncultured Syntrophaceae bacterium | reverse complement strand
ACGAGAGGACCGGAATGGACGAACCAATGGTGTTCCAGTTGTCGCGCCAGCGGCACCGCTGGGTAGCTAAGTTCGGACTGGATAATCGCTGAAAGCATCTAAGCGGGAAGCCCCCCTCAAGATGAGATATCCCTCTTGGTGGAGACACCAGGACTGAAGGCCCCTCGTAGACTACGAGGTTGATAGGTCGGGAGTGCAAGCGTAGTAATGCGTTCAGCTTACCGATACTAATTGGCCGTGCGGCTTGACCATATTATTTCACTCAGAGGGCTTTCACGATAGGCAATTGTTGAATACCGGATGATATTCCGGTGGTCATAGCGGAGAGGAAACACCCGTTCCCATTCCGAACACGGAAGTTAAGCTCTCTCGCGCCGATGGTACTGCATGGGTGACTGTGTGGGAGAGTAGGTAGCTGCCGGGATACAATACAAGGCCCCCTCGGGAAACCGAGGGGGCCTTTTTTTCGCACGCCAGGCATGGCGCGTAGCACCTTGACCGGCGCTCTTCCGATTGTTGGATAACGGATAACGTAAAAAATCTTTCGCTTTTTTTTAAAAGTAGCACGGCCATGCCCGACCCGGGTATGATTGATGTCCCTTTTCTCGTTTCTACGGGATTGGCCGCAGCACGTTTAACCCTGCGAGGAGGATTTCTTGAGCGTCACCGTGCCTGTCCGATTCATCTCGTCGACGCCGAAGGGGTCGAAATAGGCAAGCACGGCCTCGTTTTCTGGCCTGGAGCCTGTTACTTCCAGGATGTAATAACCATTGTTCATGGTGGCGATGCGGCACCCGAAGCGCTCGATGGCCCGCATGATCTCGATGCGGGTCTCGGGGGTCACCTTCACGCCGAAGATCATCAGTTCCAGGTGAAGGAACGAGGGGCCCGAAAAGTCGGAAACGTCCACCACATCGACCAGTTTCAGGAGCTGCTTCTTGATCTTGTCGGTGAAATCGCTGTCGGCGGAACTCGTCAGGGTGATCCGGGAGATTTCCGGGTTGACGGTTTCCGCGACGCAGAGGGTGTTGATGTTGTAGCCGCGGCTGCTGAAGACGGCGGCGATCCGGGACAGGACGCCAGGACGGTTGTTCACCAGCATGGAGAGGGTTCGTTCCTCGATGGTCATCTTGCTTGATCCTTTCCTTCCATAGTGTTTGTCAGTCTGCCTGGCCGAAAATCATCTCCACGTTGGAGCGGCCCGGCGGGATGATGGGGAACACGTAATTTTCGCAATCCACGACGGCCTCCAGCAGGTACGGACCATCGGTGCGGCTCAGGGCCTCGATCCCTTTGTCCGCCGCGTCCTCAACCCGGACCCGGCCTGCGGGAATGCCGAAGGCGCGAGCCGCGGCCACAAAGTCCGTTCCCCCGCCCAGTTCGATGCTGTTGTAGCGGGCGTCGAAAAAGAGGTTCTGGATCTGGCGGATCATTCCCAGGTGGCCGTTGTTGAAGACAATGATCTTGATTGGAAGGTTGTAATAGCGAATCGTGGCGAGTTCCTGGATGTTCATGTAAAATCCGCCGTCCCCCGTGATTGCGACGACGCTGCGGGCGGGAGCGCCGATTTTTGCGCCGATGGCGGCGGGCACGCTGAACCCCATGGTTCCCATGCCCCCGCTGGTCAGCAGGCAGCGGGGTGTCCGGGTTTGCCAGGAGCGCATCGTCCAGATCTGGTTGAGGCCCACGTCGGCGACGGCCATTGTATTGTCGGGAAGGGCTTCCTGAAGCATTCGAATGAACGTTCCGGCGGCGCCGCAGCCGCGATCGGGAATCTTTTCTTCAACCGTCTTTCGCTCTTCGGCGATCCGGTTCATCCATGCCGCTCGCTCCCTTGGTTCGATCAGGGGAGTCAGGACCCGGATGGCTTCCAGGGCATCGCCCGTGAAAGGCAGATCAGCCTTGATGTTCTTGCTGATGGAGGTGGGGTCGATGTCGATATGGGCGACCGTTGCCAGGGGAGCGAATTCGTCGATCCGGGACGTGCTCCGGTCGGTGAAGCGTGTCCCCACGGCGAGGATGAAGTCGGACTGGTGAACGATGCTGTTGGCCAGTTCATAGCCGTGGGATCCGATGAAGCCGAGATTCAGCCCGTTGGCGGCGTTCACCGATCCGACTCCCATCATGGTCGTGACGAAAGGAATCTGGGTCCTGGCGATCAGCTCCCCCATGAGATCGCAGGCATCCGACAGTTTGACTCCGCCGCCGATGATGATCACCGGACGCTCGCTCTGGTTCAAGGCTCGGGCAATCCGCTCAATGGCTTCCCTGCCGTCGGTGCCGTTCTTGATGCCGTTCCGGACGGCCTCCACCGCCGGACCCGCAGGATCGCATTTCGCCGCCAGGATGTCCCGGGGCAGGTCCACAAGTACCGGACCGGGCCGTCCCGAGGTTGCAATCTCGAAAGCCTCGCGAAGGTTGGAGGCAAGGTCGTGAACATCTTTCACCTGGAAGCTGTGTTTGGTGATGGGTATCGTCATGCTGATGATGTCGGTCTCCTGGAAGGCGTCGCGGCCGAGGAGGCTTGTATTGACCTGGGCCGTCAGAGCGACCAGGGGGGATGAATCCATGTAGGCCGTGGCGATTCCCGTGACCATGTTCGTGGCGCCGGGACCGGAGGTGGACAGGCAGACGCCCGCTTTTCCGGTTGCCCTTGCATATCCGTCAGCGGCATGTGCCGCCGCCTGTTCGTGGCGGACCAGGTAGTGGCGGATGGGGCTCTCCATGAGGCGGTCGTTCAGCGGGAGGGAGTTGGCTCCGGGGAAGCCGAAGATGACATCCACCCCCCTCTCCCGGAGGATCTGGATGACGATGTCCGCGCCGATGGTACTCATTGATCAGACTCCTTTCAGTGGTTCGAAAATGAAAAAGCCGCAGGCGTTTCGCATGCGGCTTTTCGGGGTAATAAAAAAGCCGCGGTCCGTTTGGGGATCCGCGGCTCGTGTTTCCTATGTCAAACCCTCATAGGAGCGACGCAGCGGTCCCCGCCGGAACGACTACTACTACGGCTACGCTGCGGTCTTTCTTGCCAAAGGGTTTCATGTTCCTCGATTCCTCTAAAAAGTGGATGCTACTCTACTGAAGAAGAGGGAAATGTCAAGCTGAAAAATCCGACAGGACATTCAAAAGGATGCGTCCTCGTCATCTTCCGGCAGGATTTTCGGGACATGGCCGCTGTCCACGATGGACGATCCCTCCGGTGTCGCCCCCTCCAGGAATGCTTCGTAGAGAGCTCCCTCCGAGTATCTCACCGGCTCTCCGGATCGGGGGTCCACCTTGACAAAGACGATCCCCCGGGGGATCGGAAACGGCTCGATGGGTGTTCCCTGGACGGCCTTTTCCATATAGTACAGCCAGATCGGAGCGGCGGCGCGTCCCCCCACTTCCTGTCTCCCCAGAGCCCGTTCCTGGTCGAAACCGACCCAGACGCCTGTCACCAGGGAGGGCGTAAATCCGATGAACCACGCATCGCGCATGTCGTTGGTGGTGCCCGTTTTGCCGGCTGCGGGCCTTCCGATTCCCTTTACCCGGGTCCCGGTCCCGCTCTGAATGACTCCCTGCATGACGTACGTGGAGAGAAAGGCGATCCGGGGGTCAATGACCTGTTCCTCCCGGACCTGCGTTTCCTCGAAAACCTGGCCGGTCCGGTCGACGATCTTGCGGATCATGAAAGGGGTTACCCGCTTCCCCTGGTTTGCGAGGACGCCGAAGGAGCGGACCATCTCCTCCAGGGTGACGTTGGCCGAGCCCAGTGCCAGGGAGAGGTTCCTGGGGAGCGGGGAGGCGATCCCCAGGTTTGCGGCATACGAAACGGCGTAGTCCACACCGATGGACTGAAGAATTTTGACGGTCACGACATTCCGCGAGTGGACCAGGGCGTTCCGGAGCGTCGTGGGGCCGTTGAATTTTCCGTCGAAGTTCTTGGGACGCCAGTATCCGCCCGGCTGGGACGGGTCCGGGAACTGGAGGGGGGAGTCGTCGATCCGGGTGGACGGAGTCATCTCCTTGTCGAAGGCGGCCGTGTAGATGATGGGTTTGAATGACGACCCCGGCTGGCGGCGGGACTGGGTCGCCCGGTTGAACTCGCTTTTCTTGAAATCCCGCCCCCCCACCATGGCCTTGATGGCTCCGGTTCGCGCTTCCATGCAGTACAGTGCCCCCTGGACGGTCCCGACGGTGTATTTTTCCCGTTTCTCCACTTCCTGGAGCCCCCGCTCCACGGCGTCCCGCGCCGCGGTCTGCATGGGAATGCTCAGCGTTGTGTAAATCTCCAGCCCCTCTTTGTAGAGGACGTCGCTTCCATATTTCTCTTGGACATACCGCCGGATGTTTTCCACAAAATAGGCGGCGATCTTGTCCTTGGGCCGCACGGAGCGCAGCTGGAGCGGTGCTTTCAGGGCCGCCTCCTTCTGCTCCTCGGTAATGTAGCCGCTCTCCACCATCCGGTCCAGCGCATAGGCCTGCCGCTGTTTCGCCCTTTCCAGGCTGGTGTATGGCGAGTAATTGCTGGGTGCCTTCGGAAGCCCTGCCAGCATGGCCGCCTCCGCCAGGGTCAGGTTGCGGGCGCTCTTTCCGAAATAGGCCTCCGCAGCCGCCTCCACGCCGTAGGTGCCGTGTCCCAGGTAAATATGGTTCAGGTAGAGATGGAGGATCTCGTCCTTCGTGAGATAGCGATCGATCTTGAAGGCCAGGACCGCCTCCTTGATTTTGCGGATATAGCTTCGCTCCGGTGTCAGAAACAGGGATTTGGCCACCTGCTGGGTGATGGTGCTCCCTCCCTGTACGACTCGTCCCGCCTCGATGTTTTTGAAAAAAGCCCTGGATATGCTCTGCAGGTCGAAACCGCGGTGCTGGTAAAACCGTGCATCCTCCGCGGCCACGAAGGCCTGGACGACTATCGGGGGCAGGTCATGGATGCGGACGACCTTCCGGTCTTCCAGGAAGAACTCGTCGATCAGTTCGTCATTGTCGGAGTAGACCCGGGTGGCGATGCTGGGCCGGTAGTCCTTCAGGGTGGCGATGCTCGGCAACTCCTTCAGGAGAACATAATAAAGGAGGGTGCTCCCGATCACCAGGAGGGCGACCAAGGTAAGAATCATCGCAATTAGAAGCGTTGCGATTCCCGAGGCGTTCCCCGTTTTACGCATTTTTTGCATCTGATTTCCGGCCATGATCACGCCTCGGAGGGCTCCTCCTCTTCATCTTCCGCTTTCTCTTTCTTCTTTTTCTCTGCGAAGCGGGACACGACGATGCTCACTTCATAAAGGAACAGGAGCGGGATGGCCATCAGGATCTGGCTCAGGGCATCCGGTGAGGGGGTGAGCACCGCGGCGGCCACGAAGATGATGAGGATGGCGTAGCGCCGTTGCCGGGAAAGCATCCGGGGATTCACAATGCCGATCTTCGTCATGAAGAAGATGAACACGGGCATTTCAAAGGAGAGACCGAAAGCCAGGAGAAACTTGAGCGACAGATCCAGGTACTCCCGGAAGGAGATCATGGGCTTCAGGAAATCCGTCGAGAATTCGAGGAAGAATGCGAAAGCCGGAGGCAGCGCGATAAAATATCCGAACAGAACGCCGCCCATGAAAAGGAGCGTCGACGAGATGACGAACGGAGCCACATACCGCTTTTCCTGTTTGTAGAGCCCCGGGGAAATGAATCTCCAGATCTGGTAAAGGGTGTAGGGGCTCGTGATAAAGAGGGAGGCAAAGAAGGCGATCTTCATGTAAATGAAAAAGGCCTCCGGCAGCCCCGTGAAGATCATGTGGCTGTACTTCGGCATCGCATCGGCCAGCGGCTTTGTGATGATTTTGAAAAAAAAGTCCTTCAGAATATAGCAGGCGACAAAGCCGAGCCCCACGACGATCATGCTCCGCACCAGCCGCGTCCGCAGCTCCATCAGATGATTGGTGAGGGGCATCTTCTCTTCGTTGGAGTCGTTCATGACCGGTGGTGGATAAGCTGTCGGGACCCGTCAGGAATGAGACGAATCCTGGGGTTTCGGGGGCGGGGCGGAGGCTGTTTCTGGGTTGCTGTCCTGCATTTTTTCCTTGTCATCGGCTTCCTTTTCGTTTTCCGTGATGGAGTCCTTCAGATCCTCCGCCTCCTTTTTCAGGTCATCGGCCTGGAGGGAATTCTTCACTCCTTCGGACACGTCCTCGGCGGCCCTCTTGAATTCCGAGAATCCCTTGCCGAGGGATTTTGCCAGGTCGGGAAGCTTTTTGGGCCCCACAACCAGGAGGGCGATGATGGCGATGATGATGAGTTCCTGCATGCCGATGCCGAACATGGCAACCAATACTCCCGCATCCGTGTTTGGCGGTATATAGGTGCACTTCCCGGGGTTTGTCAATCCTTTTTCCCGGAGTCTTGCGGGGCCAAATCCTTTGCATTTTGGGGGACCTTGTGGTACGGAGCGGTCCGATGGAAACGTCGTCGGAGATCTTCGGCGATGCCTCGGGCCGATTCGAGGGAGCCATGGCCAGAAAAACAGGGATCGTCAGGGATAATCGATACTTGCGTCATGGGTGCGGTGAGTTCCACCCGGAGAACTGCCAGCGCCTCGAGGTCATCCATGCCATCCTCGACTCCCAGGACATGGCCGGGAAGCTCTTTCCCATTCCCCCCAGGCATGCCACCCGGGACGAGATCCTCCGGATCCACTCGGAAGCCTACTTCCGCAGGATCGCGGCGACGGCGGGAGAGCCCTGCACACCCCTGGACCCGGACACGGAGGCCTCGGCGGACACCTTCGATACGGCCCTCCTGGCCGTGGGAGGGCTTCTGAACGCCATTGACGCCGTTCTGGACGGATCCCTGGACAATGCATTCGCCTTTGTCAGGCCCCCGGGGCATCATGCCGAGAAACATGCCTCCGGCGGATTCTGCATCTTCAACAACATCGCCCTCGGTGCCGCCCATGCCTTGTCGGCCCGCGGTCTCAAGCGGGTCCTGATCGTCGATTGGGATCTCCATCATGGAAACGGGACACAGGATCTTTTTTACGGAGACCCGAGAGTTCTTTATTTTTCCACACACCAGTTCCCGGCCTACCCGGGCTCCGGGTCCCTTGACGAGATCGGCCGGGGAGAGGCGAAAGGTTACACCATCAACATCCCCCTTGCCGCCGGATCGGGAAATCCCCATTACGTGAAGGTGTATCGGCAGATTCTGCAGCCCGTGGCGAGGGTGTTCCGGCCGGAGCTGATCCTGGTGTCCGCCGGATTCGACATCTATGAGGGAGACCCCCTGGGGGACATGCAGGTGACGCCGGGAGGCTTCGCCTGCATGACGAGGCTTCTCATGGATCTGGCCGATGAGCTCTGCGGCGGGCGGATCGTGCTGGTGCTTGAGGGAGGATATGACTTGCGGGGCCTCGCCCGCTCCGTCCGGGCCGTCCTGAAGGAGCTGGCCGATGAGACGCACGTTGCGGAGGATGAACTGGACCGCCTGGAGACCGACGCCGTCATGTGGAGGAGTTCCGTCCTGAACAGGGCCATGGAGCGTCTGGCCCCTTTCTGGCCCGTTTTTTAACGTCGAACCGGAGGGTTCTGTCTTGAAGATCACACAGGAGGAAGTGGCCTACGTGGCCCATCTGGCAAGACTGGAGTTCGGCGGGGAAGAGATGGAGAAATTCACTTCCCAGCTCAACGACATCCTGCTGTACATGGAAAAGCTGAACGAGGCGGACACGACCGGCGTGGAGCCGATGACCCACGCCATTGCGCAGAGAAACGTCTTCCGGGAGGATGCGGTTCTTCCCTCTCTTCCCATTCGGGAGGCCCTGGCCAACGCACCGGACCCGAAAGGGGAGTTTTTCCGAGTCCCCAAGGTCATCGAATAGCCGTCCCGGAAACGTCCACATGCTGCGACCGGATCCCCTTCTCCCCTTTGCCGCGTATTCGCCGGTGCATATCAGCCGTCGGGACCCGATCGCCTTGCCTTCGGAGTTTTCTGCAGTTTTTGCACCGGTATGCCGATCCCGACCCGTTTGGGGGACTGTCGAATTTCATTAGAGGAAATCCATGGAACTTTGTGAACGGACCATCCACGAATTGCAGCAGATCATCCGTGACGGCGGGGCGTCTTCCACCGACATCGTCGACTCCGTGTTCCGGAGGATCGATGCCGTCGAGAAGAATGTCCATGCCTACATCACCCTCCTCCGGGAGGAGGCCTTCCGGGAGGCGGACCGGGCGGACGGGGAAATCAGGAAGGGAAACATCCGATCCCTGACGGGCATTCCCATCGCCCTGAAGGACATTTACTGCACCCGGGGCGTACCGACCACCTGCGGATCCCGGATCCTCCAGAACTTTGTCGCCCCCTATGACGCCACGATCGTCGAAAAACTCCGGGAGGCGGGGGCGGTCTTCACGGGAAAGACCAACATGGACGAGTTTGCCATGGGGTCCTCGACGGAGACCTCCTGGTTCGGTGTGACGAAAAACCCCTGGGACCTCGAACGAATCCCCGGCGGCTCCAGCGGCGGCTCCGCCGCGGCGGTGGCCGCCGACATGTGCATCGCTTCCCTCGGGTCCGATACGGGCGGTTCCATCCGCCAGCCGGCGGCCCTCTGCGGCGTCGTCGGATTGAAGCCCACCTACGGACGCGTCTCCCGGTTCGGGCTGGTGGCCTTCGCCTCGTCCCTGGATCAGATCGGCCCTTTCACGAAGGACGTGGAAGACTGTGCCATCCTTCTGAACGTCATTGCCGGATACGATCCCCGGGAATCGACGTCGGTCCCGGAGGAGGTCCCCGATTACCGTCAGTTCCTGGGCCGCGACATCCGGGGCTGGAAAGTGGGTATCCCGAAAGAGTACTTCATCGAGGGAATCGACCCGGAGGTCGAGGCCCTGGTGCGGCAGACCGTCAAGGTCGTGGAAGGGCTGGGCGCAAAGGCCGTTCCGGTATCCCTTCCCAACACCCAGTACTGTGTGGCGGTGTATTACATCATCGCCCCCGCGGAGGCCTCCTCCAACCTGGCCCGCTACGACGGCGTCAAGTACGGCTACCGGAGCATGGAAGGCCGCGATCTCCTGGAGATGTACAAGAGGAGCCGCTCCGAGGGTTTCGGTGCCGAGGTCAGGCGCCGCATCATGATCGGAACGTATGTGCTCTCGGCGGGGTACTACGACGCTTACTACAAGAAGGCCTCCCAGGTGCGGGCCCTCATCCGGCGCGATTTCGACGAGGCCTTCCAGGCCTGCGACGTCATCCTCACCCCGACGACTCCCACGGCGGCCTTCCGGATCGGCGAGAAGACCGGCGATCCCCTCCAGATGTACCTGTCGGACGTCTTCACGATCTCGACGAACCTGGCCGGGATCCCCGGGATCTCCATCCCCTGCGGGTACACGGCGGCGGGACTTCCCGTCGGGGTCCAGTTCCTGGCGGGCCATTTCCAGGAGGGGAAGCTCCTCCAGTTTGCCTCGGCCTACGAAGCAGGTGCCGATATTCAGAAAAGGAGACCGAATCTCTGATGGAATACGAACCGGTCATTGGGTTGGAAGTCCACGCCCAGATGCTGACGGCCACGAAGATCTTCTGTGGCTGCTCCACCACGTTCGGGGAAGGCCCCAACAGTCAGACCTGTCCTGTCTGCCAAGGCATGCCGGGGGTCCTGCCGGTCCTCAACAGGAAAGTGGTCGAGTTCGCCATGAAGATGAGCCTGGCCACTTCCTGCCGGATCAATCCCGAGTGCGTCTTTGCGCGGAAGAACTATTTTTACCCGGATCTCCCGAAAGGATACCAGATTTCCCAGTACGCCCTTCCGCTGGCGGAGTTCGGCTTTGTGGACATCGAGCTCGACGGCGTGAAGAAGCGCATCGGCATTACCCGCATCCACATGGAAGAGGATGCGGGTAAGCTCATTC
>CAYNEJ010000120.1:0-9903 GCA_964396205.1 uncultured Syntrophaceae bacterium | reverse complement strand
TGGCCTTCTGCACGACGGTGTTGGCCTGCTTCATGAGGGCGTCCGCCTGGGAGGCGTTGCCGGCGTTCTGCTTGGTCATGGAGGACATCTCTTCCAGGGAGGAGGAGGTCTCTTCGAGGGATGCCGCCTGCTCGGAGGCGCCTTCCGCCAGGGACTGGCTGGACGAGGCGACCTCGCCGGAGGCCGCGGAGATCTCGTCGGAGCTGGCCATCAGCTTTCTTACGGCCTTCTGGACGGGAACGGCGATCGATCCGGCGGCGAAATAGGCCAGGATGGCGGCGAGCACCACGAAAATGATGACGCCGATGAAAATGATGTTTCTCGTCGTATAGGCGGACTGCAGCATCTCGTCGACGGGGACGGCCGACACGATGCTCCAGCCGTTGATCTTGACCGGGGCGAATCCCGCGTACTTACGGACTCCCTGATACGTATACTCCTGAACGCCCGTGTCTCCCGAAGCGGTTCTCTTCATCACCTCTTCCATGCCCGGCTCCTTGGCCAGGTTCAACTGGAGGATCTGTTTCTTGTCGGGATAAATGATGACCAGGCCTTCCCTGTTGATCATATAGGAATAGCCGGTTTTCCCCAGCTTGATCTCGTTGATCTTGGCCATCAGAAAGGTGGTCTTCATGATTCCGGCCATGATTCCGAGCACCTTGCCGCTTTCATCCTTCACGGGATAGGCGACCGTGCAGACCGGCTCCTTGCTGTTTTTCGAGATCACGACGGAATTCATGCTCGCCTTGCCCTGGATCGCTTCCTTGAAGTAGTCCCTGTCGTTGATCTTGATGCCCCGAATGGCGCCGTTCAGACTGTCGGCAAACGTCGTACCGTCCGCCCCCACGGCGATCAGAACCTCGTAGCGTTCCTGCACGATGGGATGCAGCTTGGTCATCTCCTTCAGCAGGGCGTCGGCCTTCGGTCCTCCGCCCCCGGCATTGGCCTCCTTCGTGGCCTGGATCACCGAATCACGATTCGCGAGCATGGCGATGGAGGCCATCTCCGATGTCAGGACCGCGTCCACCATGTCCGCGGTGCTCTTTGAGACCGCCGTGATCTGCTGGCCGGTTTCCTGCCGGATGGTCGAGATGGTGTTGAAGACGGCGATGGACCCGAGGATGACGACCGGAACGAGCGCCATCAGGCAGCCGCCGATCATGAGTTTCGACCGCAATCCACCTTTCCTGAATGAAACATTTTTCAACATCTTCCTCTCCTTTCTGCTTGAAGTTGATCAGGTCAAATGGTCCGCAACGGATTCGCGCAGCGGAAAGAGCGCGTTTCCGACAACCGGGACCGGCGTGCCGTGCGGACGGTCCCGTTCCGCAAGTGCATTCTTCCCGGATACCAGGGCCGACAGGGCGCTCATGAGCCCCTTGATCGCCTCTGCCTGGGCGTTCAATTCCCCGCTGACGGATGCGGACTCGCCGGCGTGCTTCGCCGCCCGCTGCGTCACGTTCTCGATCTCCGCCACAGCCCGGTTGATCTGCTGGATACCCGCGGCCTGCTCTTCCGAGGCCGCGGCGATTTCGTCGATGACGCCGCCGACCTTGAAGGCGATCTGCATGTTTTCGTCGAAGGCCTCCCGGGTTCGGCCCATGATCTCGTTGCTCCGCTTGACGACGGTGATCGTGTTGTCGATCAGGCTGGTCGTATTCCGGGCCGCCTCCGCCGCCCGGGTGGCCAGGTTGCGGACCTCTCCGGCCACGACGGCAAAGCCGGCGCCCGCCTCGCCCGCGCGGGCCGCCTCCACGGCGGCGTTCAGCGCCAGGAGGTTGGTCTGGAACGCGATTTCGTCGATGGTTTTGATGATTTTCCCGGTTTCTTCGCTGGAGCGGGTGACCTCCCCAATGGCCTCCGCCATGCCCTCCATGTGCCGGCTTACCCGCTCCACGGTGTCCCGCGCTTCCGACATGTGGGCTTTTGCCCGTCCGGCGTTATCGGCGTTTTGACGGGTCATGGAGGACATCTCCTCGATGGAAGCGGACGTCTCCTCGACGGATGCGGCCTGGTCCGCAGCACCCTCGGCCATGGACCGGCTTGCCGATGCGACCTGGCTGGACGAGGATGCGATCTTGTCGGCGCCTTCCGCCAATCCCCGGGCGATTCGCTGGATCGGCCCGGTGATGGTCCGGACGACCAGAAATCCCAGGATGAAGACGATGACGAGGCTTGACGCACCGAAGATCGAGACCTTCAGAACAATGTCGCTGACGACCTGGTTGTAGCGTGTGTCCGGGACGCCGACGTAGAACATGCCGATGATGTCGCCCCGGCTGTCCCGGATCGGCTCGTAGGCCGTCTGGTACCATGTGCCGACGACATTGGCCTTTCCCGTATAGGACTGTCCCTTGCGCATGACCGTTTCCACGACGTTGGCCGCCGCCTTCGTTCCCACGGCCCGGGCGCCGGAGGCGTTTTTCACCGTGGTGGCGATCCTCGTATCCCCCTGAAAAATGGTCACGGTGTCGTTTGACAGCTTGGCAATGCGGTCGATGACGGCAAAGTTGTCGTTCAGCTGCACTTCTCCCTTGAACAGCTTCCCGTCGCGGAGAGTCCAGTCTCCCGGATATTGATCGCTGATCATGGCGTAACCCATGGCCATGTCGGCCTTCAATTTTTCCTGGGCGGTCAGGATGATTTTTTCGCGCACCGTCATGATGGTGAACAGGATCGTCCCGGAGAAAAAAGCAGCGAATATGACAAGTAAGATCAGGGTCTTTGTTTGCAATTTCAGCGTTTTGAACATCTGGATCTCCTTCGTTCCTCGATTGGATGCCCGCAGGGCTTCTTCAAAATTTCCGTGAAGCGACGCATTCGATCCGGCCGGGTCCGGCGTTTGCGACCCGGATCTCTCCGGACGCAGGTATGCCGTCTTGGATCTCCCCTCCTGTTCGATCGGACAGGGAGATGCCGGGGAAGCACGGGGCCCGCGTCCGTCGGTCCCGCCTGCGGAATACAACAATCCGCAAGCCGGGCAACCGGGTGGTCGGATCAGGTTCCTGCCGCTTCTTGTCTGGTGTCTCGGGGCGCGAGTTCCGGGTGGGAAAGGGGGTGGTAGTCTGGATGCATACTCGATAACATCATGCTGCGATATCCACGCCTGCTTTTCAGGATATTGATGAAATCGTGGGCTGCCACGCCTGCCAACATACCGATGCCCTCCGCTCTCGTGCGATTTCCATGTGGATCCGGAAACGTCTCCGGACCCGGCCTTGATGTGTATCGTTCCTGCTTTTTCGTGGGACGGGTTCCCGTCGGCTGCCGCCGGGCAAACCCGTCCGGGATGGAAAGAGTTTCTAGCCCTCCATGGGTTTTATCGATTTCAATGAATCAGTCCCGGCCGCGGGACCGCCTCCGGAGGAGAGATTTCCCTTCCGTGACGGCATGCGTCGCGGGGCGGTTGAAAACCATCCTCCGGAGGAGGACCCGCGGCCTGATGTCGCTGCCGGCCCGTCAGGCGGGCAGGGAAATGCCGAAGACGGTGACCACCGCTTCGTTTCGCCTGCCGTATGCGCTGATCTCAGGCCGCTCGCTCCATGATGGCGATCTCGTCGATGTTGAGGATCTCATCGATGTCGAGCAGGATCTTGATGCCTCCCCCCGCCTTGGCCATCCCGAGGATGTAGTCCGTATCGAGACGACTGCCGAAATTGGGGGTGTCTTCGATGTCTCCCGCCTTGATGTTCAGGACCTCCGATACGGAATCCACAACGATGCCCATGTGGATTTTCTTCCCCGCTCCGCTGATCTCCACGACGATGATGCAGGTCCGTTCGGTGTAGTCCATGGGCTCCATTCCGAACTTCAGTCGCAGGTCCGCAACAGGGATGACCTTCCCGCGGAGATTGATGACACCCTTCATGTATCCGGGTGTTTTGGGAACCGTCGTGATCGGCATCATGCCGATGATCTCCTTGACCTTGAGGATTCCGATGCCGTATTCCTCATCGTGCAGCGTGAAGGTCAGGTACTTGCCTTCGCGCTCGGTCGCGGATTTCCCGATGTGTCCCGTTGCCGTGTCTTCATGCTGGCTCATTAGAGTCACCTCCCGATTGAGTTTGATGTCTGAATATGTCCGAGCCGGTTCGGAGCGAGCGCAAGCATTCGTTCCCGCTCGCCGAGCACGGCCGGTACTCCTGTGTTGTGTTGCACGATGCCGTCCAGGTCGATGCCGAAGAGCGAAGTCACCTCGCCGATGTGCATGCTCATCTGCTGGGCCTGGGCGGACAACTCCTCTGCCGCGCTGGCCGATTCTTCCGCACCGGAAGCGGCCTGCTGGGTCACCTTGTCGAGTTCCGCGATGGCCTGGTTGATCTGCACGATTCCCTGGGCCTGCTCCCCCGAGGCGGCATGGATTTCCTTGATGAAGGCATTGGTTTTCTTGCCCTCGTCTCCCATGGAATAGAACTGCTCCAGGGTCCTGCCGACCAGGGAAGCGCCCTCCCGGATCTGGCCGGACATCGTGCCGATGATCGTTTCCGTGTCCCTGGCCGCTGCCGCGGAACGAATCGCCAGATTCCGGACCTCTTCGGCGACGACGGCAAAGCCGGCGCCGGCTTCTCCGGCCCTGGCCGCTTCCACGGCGGCATTCAGCGCCAGCAGGTTGATCTGAAACGCGATGTCGTCGCTCGTCTTGATCACCTTGGCGGCCTGTTCCCCCGCCTCCCCGATCCGCTTCATGCAGGAGTCGGTTTCCCGGAGGGACTTGTGGCAGCTCTTCATGAGCCCGTAGGTCACGTCCCCGGATTTGGTCATGTTGGTGGAGTGGTCCGACGTTTTATGGGTCATGGACGACAGCTCCTCCAGCGATGCGGATGTCTCCTCGATGGCCGAGGCCGCCGTGGAGGTCCCCTCCGCCAGAGCCTGGCTGCTGGCGGCCACCTGCGAGGACGCGCTGGAGATCTGCTGTGTGCTTTCGTAAAGGCCGGCCAGGATGCCTGAGAACCGGTGGCCGACGGATCGAAACGTGAACCAGCCGCCCAGCAGGCAAAGAATGACGCCCGCCAGGGTCCCCCCGATCAGAAGGACGGCCTGCGCCCCCGGGCTGAGGTAGCCTTTCAGAAGGTTCGCGGTTCCTGCATATCCAATGGCCCCCCCGCCGAGAATCAGTACGGATGAAAAGAGATTGTTGAACATCATGCTCTGCCGCAGATTCATGGTTCCCTCCTATGCGTCTGTTTCGCTGAGCTCGAAGATTCCTTCCACGTCGAGGATGAGGCCGATCTGCCCGTCACCCAGAATCGCTCCGCCGGAGATTCCTCTTAGATTTTTCATTCCGTCACCCAGGCTCTTGATGACGACTTCCGTCTTTCCCAGGATTTCGTCGACCATGAGGCACTTGCTGCGTCCTTCGCCCTCCGTCAGGACCATGATCGCCTCCATGGGATCCTTGACCGACTCCTCAATGGAAAACAGCTTGTTCAGGCGGACCAGTGGGAAGAGGCGGCCCATGGCATGGATCATCTCTCCCTTGCCGACGGCGTTCGTATAGGTGTCCGCGGAAGGGCGCAGGGCTTTCTTGATGGCCGTCGTGGGCAGGATGTACCGTTCCGGTCCCACCTGGACGATCATGCCGTCGATGATCGCCAGTGTGAGGGGGAAACTCGTGACGAATCTCGTCCCTTCGCCCTGGCGGCTCTCAATCTCGATTTTGCCCCGGAGCTTTTCCACGGCCTGCTTGACCACATCCATCCCCACGCCGCGGCCGGAAACGTCCGTGACTTTCTCCGCCGTGGAAAGGCCGGGCAGAAGAATCAGCCGGAACACCTCCTGGTCCGTCATGACTTCCCCGCCCGTAATGAGGCCGGACTTCTCGGCCTTGCGGAGGATCTTTTCCCGGTTCAATCCGCGTCCGTCATCGGCGATCTCGATGATGATGTTTCCACCGCGGTGGTAGGCCTTCAGCCGGACAAGGCCTTTCTCGGGCTTGTCGGTCCGGAGCCGTTCCTCCGGCGTTTCCAGCCCGTGATCCACGGCGTTTCGCACAAGATGGACAAGGGGATTGTAGATCTCGTCCACCATGTTGCGGTCGATTTCCGTGTCCTCTCCCTCCATCTCGACGCCCACGTTTTTCCCGTTGCCCTTTGCCAGGTCGCGAATCAGGCGGGACATGCGCTGGAAGGTCTGCTTGATGGGGACCATGCGCAGGCTGGTGGAGGCCCTCTGGAGTCCCGAGGTGATCCTGGAAAACTGGGCCACATTCTGGGTAAGGGACCGATCGACATTGAGCGTCCGGCTGATGTTCTGCTGGATCATGGAGTGGGTGATGACGAGTTCCCCCACCATGTCGATCATGTCGTCGAGCTTCCGGATATCGACCCGGATGGTGGCCGTGTCGGTGGCTTGCTCCGACTGCTTCCTGAGCGCCTGGGTAACCTGCTTCGAAGTGGCGATGCCCTCCTCGATCAGGGCCTCGCCGAGCTTTTTCCCCGGTTCGGCCTGTGTCGCCTTGAGGCCCGCATCAAGCTCTTTTTCCGTGATGACGCCGTCGGTCTTGAGGATCTCTCCCAGTTTCGCCGGCTTTTGGGCCGGCTCGGCGCGGCCCTCTTCGATGGCCTTGATGCGCTCGTAGATGGACGTCGTATCGACAGGCTCCGCCGCTGCCGTTCGCCCCTCAAGCCTGTCCTTGAGCTGAACGACCATGGATTTCACCGCGTCTGCTCCGTCGAGGACCACGTCGATGACGGGAGGAGTCACGGACAGTTCACCGTTGCGTGCCTTGTCCAGGAGGTTTTCCAGGTTATGGGCCAGGGTCCGGATGGTGTTCAGATTGAGAAATCCGGCAACGCCCTTGATGGAGTGAAAAGGCCGGAAGATGACGTTGATGTACTCGCGATCTTCCGGGTTCTGCTCCAGGTTCAGGATGTTGACCTCGATCTCCCCGATGTATTCCAGCGCTTCGATGATGAAGTCGCGCAGCAGCCCTTCATCCTGAAATGCGACCGCGTCCGGATCTTCTTCCGGTGGAGCGGTTTCCACAGATTCTGACGCCGCTTCCGTTGCCGGCGTATCCGCTTCCGTCGCGGTCTCCGTCATGACGACGCCGGTCAGCGCCGTCACGCTTTTCAGGAATGCCATCGGGTCCGGTCCCGTCTGCTCGGGAATCCCCGCGTCCCGGATCATTCCCTGCAACAGCTGAAGACCCGACTCGAGGGCTGCGAAACCGGCCTTCTTGTCGTCCAGGGCGTCAATCACCATCCTCTCCAGGAGGAGGTTCATGCCCCTGGCAACCCTCTGAAGGGGAGCGGCTTCTTCGGAGGCCGATTCCTGGAGAATGCCTTCCAGGTGATTGAGAAACTTTCCCGCTGTGGGAATGTCGATCTCCTGCCCTTCCAGGAACAGGAAGTCAGAGGCCATTTCATCGATTTTGTTCGCGAGTTTGTCTTTTTCCATGTCTCATACCATGCGGATGATTTCACCGGCGATCGAGTTCAGGGACACGACCCGGTCTGCCGCGCCGGCCTTGATGGCTTCCTTTGGCATTCCGAAAACGACGCAGGACTTCTCGTCCTGGGCGATGGTCCTGGCCCCCGCATTCTTCATTTCCAGCAGCCCCTCCGCCCCGTCGCTTCCCATTCCCGTCAGGATGACGCCGACGGCATTGGCCCCGGCGTATCGCGCGGTCGACTTGAAGAGGATGTCCACGGCGGGTCTCTGGTGGTGAACCATCGGCCCGGTCTTGACCTCCACGTAATACTGGGCGCCGCTGCGCCGGAGGATCATGTGGTAATTGCCCGGAGCGACGAGGGCCGTGCCCGGGACGACGGGGTCGTTGTTCTTTGCCTCCCGTACCGTGAGCTGGCAGATGCCGTTCAGCCGGTCCGCGAAGGCCGCGGTGAAGTTGGCGGGCATGTGCTGGACGATGACGACGCCCGGCATGTCCGCCGGAAGCTTCGTCAGGACCGCCTTGATGGCCTCCGTGCCGCCCGTGGAGGCCCCGATGGCGACCACCTTGTTGGTCGTCTCCGTCATGGACCGTTTCACGGCCGGTCTCTCCACGGCGGCATCCTGTCGCTCGGGAGACCGGTCCCGCGACAGGTTGGCGACGGCGGCGGCTCGGATCTTGTCCACCAGCTCGGCCCGGATATCCGCCACGGAGTAGGATCCTCCCGGCTTGGCCACGACATCCACGGCCCCGACGTCCAGCGCCTCCAGCGACATGGCGCTGCCCTTGGGCGTCAGGGAACTGACGATGACGGTGGGAACGGGGTAGTACTTCATCAGTTTCTTCAGGAATGTCAGTCCGTCCATCCGGGGCATTTCGATGTCCAGGGTCAGCACGTCCGGCTTGAGCTGGACAATCTTGTCCCGCGCGACAAAGGGGTCCGGCGCGGTGCCGACCACCTCGATATCGGGATAGGTGGACAACTCTTTTGAAAATACATTGCGGACAATGGCCGAGTCGTCGACGATGAGCACTCTGATCATGATTGCGATCCGTTCATTACGGTTTTAGAAATCACAGGATCCCGAGTCGTCCTGATACGTTCCTTCCTCGCTAAGTCCAAGAATGCGGTACAGCTCCGATCGCAGCTCCTCCGGAACAAAAGGCTTCTTGAGGAAGCCCTGGGCGCCGATGCGTTCCGCCTCTTCGATCCGTTCCCGGTTTCCCTCCGTGGAGACGATGATCACGGGAATCTCCTGAAACAGGCTGTCCTTCTTCAGCTCCCTCAGCAATTGCATGCCGTCCATCTCCGGCATGTTGATGTCGGAAATGATGACGTCCACCCAGTTCTTCGACAGGATCTCCAGGGCCTGGCGTCCGTCGGCGGCTTCGAAGCACTCCGCCACGGGGATCCCCGACAAGGTGATGACCTTGCGGATGACCGCCCTCATGGAGAGCGAATCGTCGGTGATGAGGATGTTGAAGGACATGGTTTCTCCTTTGCGGGGCCGGTGTTTTTCTTATTTCCTGTAAATGCTGGGCTGCACGTAATGGAACTGGTGGTCGAGACCCGTCAGGGTCTCCGAATGGCCGATGAAGAGGTGGCCGTTTGGCTCCAGCGCGTCGTAAAATCGCTTAATGACGGCACTCTGTGTCTTTTTGTCGAAGTATATCATCACGTTCCGGCAGAAAATGAAGTCAAACGGATGACTGAAACGGGGAACATCCATCAGGTTGAACCGCTCGAAGGTGATGTGATCGCGGATCTCCCGCTTGATCCGGAGCTGGCCGTCCGATGCGCCCGTCCCGTACTGGAAATATCGCTTCATCAGCGCCGGCGGGACGCCTTTCACCTTGTCCGCCGGATAAACGCCTCGCGTGGCCGCTTGAAGAACACGGGTGGAGATGTCCGTGGCAATGATGTGAAAGGGCGTTCCCCGATCCTTGAGGCATTCGTTGATGGTCATGGCGACGGAATAGGGCTCTTCTCCGGTGGAGCAGCCCGCCGACCAGACCCGGATCGCCCCGGTCCGTCCCTTTTTTTCCTTTTCCCGGGCAAGCTCGGGAAGAAGGGCCGTCATTTTCTGGAAATGCTTATCCTCCCGGAAGAAGTACGTGACATTGGTGGAGATGGAGTCGATCATGGTGATGAGCTCTTCCGTTCCTTCCTTCGTCGTCACGTGCTTGTAGTAATCCAGAAAAGACTTGAACCCTCCTTCCCGCAAGCGCTTGCCGAGCCTTGCCTTGACCAGGTCCTTCTTGCCGTCGTGCAGGCAGATGCCGCACTGCTCGTAGACAAGACGGCTGATCTTCTCGTATTCACTGTCTTTCAGTTCTGTGGCTGTCTGAAAGAGCGTCATCTCAGAAATCCTTAAACTCGCCATCTTCCAGGGGAATGATGTCCTTGGCTTTCATGCCCGTTGCCGGGCCCTTGCCGGCCGCCGGGGGACGCTTCAGGGTCGGGAGGCGGAGCTTTCGCGCGGGACCCTCCGACAGGCGGATCTCGGCTCCTC
>CAYNEJ010000119.1:3609-9915 GCA_964396205.1 uncultured Syntrophaceae bacterium | reverse complement strand
CGGGCAGCATCTCCACGGGACCGTTTCCCCACAGGACGGCCCGGAACTCCCGGCCGTCGATGAACTCCTCCACCAGAGCCGGCTGCCGCCAGGTCTCAAGAACGAAGGCCACCCGGTCCAGGAGCTCCTTCTCGTTCATGACAACGGCCTCGGCGGTGATGCCGGCGCTGCAGTGCTCCCGAAGCGCCTTCACGATGGCCGGGAACCGGCTCCAGCGCCCCCGCTCCGGCGTGCCGAACACGGCCCCTCCCGGGACGGGAACGCCTCGTTGCGCGAGGAGATCCCGGACGCGGCCCTTGTCCTCGCAGAACGCCAAGACCTCCGGCGCCGCGCCGGTGAAGGTGAAGCCCGCCCCGCCGATCCACCGGGCCGCCTCGGCCTCGCTCCGTTCGATTCCAGGGATGGCCTCGCACCAGTTGAAGACGATCCACTCGGCCGGGTCCAGGCTCGACAGGACGTCAAAATCGTTTCCACCCCGGATGGGAATCTCCCGGACCCGATGGCCTTCGCCTTCCAGGGCGGCGGCGAGCCGCCGGGTCTCTCGGAGAACCTCCTCCTGCGCGCCGGCGTCCCAGGATTCGTCGAGGTTGAAGACCAGGAGCACCGGTTCAGGCGACGGCATGGATTCCCCTTTCCGCCAGCGCCTCCCGGCAGCGCGTGAGCAGGTCTTCCAGGCGGGGAAGACCGCCGTGCCGCCGGGCCGCGTCGGCAAGGTTCAGGAAGCCCCGGGGAATATGGTTCAGGAATTCCCGCTTTCCCTTCCGGAGCCCCAGGAATCCATAGGCCCCCATGGCCTGGAGGAGCCGCTGGACCGAGGCTTCCCGGAAGCGCGACGCATCATCTCCGGCAATCTCCGGCAGCCCTCCGAGCCCCGCATACCAGAACAGCATCTCCATTCTCTCGTCCTCGGTCAGCGGCACATAGGGATCGTACAGGAGCGATCCCAGGTCGTAGAGGGGATTTCCGAGGCGCATCCCCTGGAAGTCGATCAGAAGCGGCTCTCCCCGGAGGATCATGACGTTCTGCGACTGGAAGTCCCGGTGGACGAGGCAGGGCGGAACCGCAAGCATCCGCTCCGCCAGGGCCGACAGCTCCTCCTCCAGGGCCTCCCGCTCCCGGCCGGCCGGTCGGATTCCGCAGACGGCGGAAACGAACGATTCGAGAAAATACTCCCGCTCCCAGCGGTACAGGTCCGGTCCGAAAGAGGCCATCAGGCCCAGCTCTCCCGCGGCCTCCTCCGGCCGGGGATACCCGTGGAGACGGTGCACCGCCTCCAGGGCCTTCCCGTAGAGACCGCGGCGGACCTCCCAGGGAGCGTCCCGGAACGACCAGAGATCGGCATCGCCGGCATCCTCCAGGAGGACGAACCCACGCTTCGGGTCTTCGGCGATGATTTGCGGCACGGGTACGCCGATCCCCCGGAGGAACCGGGCCGTCGCCGTGAAGATCGTGTTTTCCCGGCCCTCCGGTCCGTACTGCATCAGGACGGCCGAAGAGCCGCCGGCCCGGGACACCCGGTGGAAGGACCGGTCCGAGCCCCCGCCCGCCAGAAGCGTCAGCTCAACCGTCTCATCCGTTTTCAGGGACAGGACCTCTCTCAGCCAGGATGCCGCCTCTTGAGAAAGCATCGTCATCGTTTCAGGAAACCTTCCCTTCCCGGGCAAACGGAGCGAAGGGCCGTTCGCCTCGCCGCACAGTGCGCTACTTGCGGAACGCCCCGGTACCCCGGGAGGCAAACTCCGCATCCAGCCGATTGTACGCCTCGATCGTGCCGATGTCGTGCCACGCCCCTTCGTCGACGACCACCGAGCCGACGGATCCCGGCCGGCGCCGGATCATCTCCACGAAGACGGGGACCACCGACTCGACCCGTCCCGGCTCCAGGCGGTCGAGGAAGGTCCGCTCCACCGCGTAGATCCCGGTGAACAGGCACTGTCGAACCCCGGGATTTCCCAGGATCCCCCGCATGTCGCAGATCCGCCCTTCCCCGTCGACGCTGACGTTCCGGAGGCCGCCCGAGCTGCGGAGCACCAGCGTCGCCTCCGGTCGGCTCCGGAAATGGGCCATGAGGAGCCTCTCCAGGGGGAGGTCGCTCACCACGTCCCCGTTGTACACCAGGATCGTCCAGTCGTCGCTGTCCAGGAGGTCCTCGATGTTCTTCAGCCCCCCGGCGGTGTCCAGGAGCACCGGCTCGTGGCGGAACAGAACGGGAAGGCCCCGCCAGGTCCCTTCCGGGAAGACGCGGGCGTAGGCCTCCGCCCGGTGGTGGGTATTGACGATGAACCGCTCGACTCCCGCCGCCCGGAGGTGCTCCATGGCGTACGTGATGATCGGCCTTCCGCCCAGGGGAAGAAGGGGCTTCGGGCAGTCCTCCGTGAGGGGCCGGAGGCGCATCCCCAGCCCGGCGCCCAGGATGAAGGCGGTTCTGACGGCGGGCCGCTCAGTCATAAAGCCTCGTCAGGGACGTCCCCGGGAAATAGCGGGCCAGGATCTCCTCCGCCGTGAATCCCCGGCAGGCCAGGGCGGCGGCCCCGATCTGGCACAGCCCCACCCCGTGGCCCCAGCCGGCTCCACGGAGGACGAAACGCTCCGGAAGGCCCGACGGCAGGCCGTGTTTCTCTACAACAAAAGCACTGCTGTAGAGGTGGGTCCGGGAGAGCCAGCGGCGGATCTCCAGCTCCTTTCCCACGACCACGGTCCCCCGGGAGCCCTCGACACGCAGGCGAACGATCCGCCCCGACGGCCCCCGCTCGAGGGGTACGAGATCCAGGAGGTCCCCCAAATCCAGTCCCGATTTTTCCTCCAGGATCGCCTGCAGCTCCTCCCGGTTATACTCGACCCGCCACCGGAAGAAATCCGGCGTCTCGCGGTCGAAGTCGGGGAGGACGCTTTTCAGGATGTCCGGATCGCGGACCCGGCAGCAGGCTTCCGGTTCCGAGCGGATCCAGCGCTCCGCTTCCTCCTCGGTCGAGACAACCGGGATGGAGGCCGGCCCGTCCGCCACCGATACGAGGTAGGGAACCGGGACGTCCTCCCAGGCGCTCTCGAAACGCTCCGTCCGGCCGCCGCAGCATTTGGAATAGCGGGCGTCACAGACCTCGCCCTGCCAGGTGAGGACCCGGCCCCGGGTGGCCGCCACGGCCTCCCGGGCCACCTCCGTCACGGCGCCGACGCCCTGGTAGCGCTGGCAGTGGTCGTCGGCGCAGACATCGAAGTGCTCGTGGTCCTCCCGGCCGTACCAGCGCCGGATTTCGACGCTTCGCTCATCCGTCGGCCCTCCTGCGGAGGGTCCTTTCCCCGCGGCGGTTCCGGCCTTTCCAGCCGGGTTGCCGGTCTCATCCCGTCCGCTTATGCCTCCGGCCGCACCCGCCTTCCGCTCCAGCATGGCCAGGAGCCAGCTCCGGGAGAGGACCGCGTGGGCCCTGAGAAACTCCGGGGGGGCTGCGGGACTCATCTCCGAGGAGACGACGCTCTCCAGGTAGGCCTCCAGGGGGATCTCGTTGACGGCGGTGAGAAGACTTTCCCTGCACTCCAGGACGAGGTCGCCCCGGAAGGCCTGCTCCCGCCTGCGCTCCCAGTGGAACGCGACACCGATCGTCACGTCCCGGAGCACGAAAGGCGCATCGCCGGGAATCCGGCACCGGATGCAGCGGGCGACGACCGGGGCGCCGCCCCGTTCGCCGCTGAACACCACGTTCTCCCCTTCCGCAACCGCCCGGAACGAACCGGCCGGGAAATCCCGTCCATTCACGGACACCGTTGCCCGGAAGGCTCCGGTTATGGTTTCCGCGCGGTCGATGATGCCGACGGTTATGGTGGGTTCCATCCGGATCATGCTCCCTCCCCGTTCCGGCCGCAGGCGGAATGCGGCGTCAGGCAGACTAGGGTCTTTTTGCGGGTCCGTCAAGGCTGGAAATGTAATGGACGCATCGTTCCCGATCAACTATAAGAAACGCGGCCCTTGGCGGGGAGGCGGCCCCGGGACGGAAGGAGACGGCGGATTTGTTCCCGCATCCCTGGAACCCATTCTCACCGCAATTCGCGGGGTCGCGGCCGGGGGCTTCCAGAGGAGCATTCAGGAAGCATTTCCATCCCTGCGAAATCGAAAATCCAGCGTGCGATCCGTTGAAAAGCTTCCGCGACGACGGAAGCCCCCGTGACAGACCCCGCGGCAAGGTGCGAGCATCAGGCGGGGACAGAAATTTTCTATCCTCCTTGATCGGCACGGGACAAGGGCAACGCGGCAGACGGGTGTTTTTCAACGGCCCGCCAAGGGAACATCCATGGAGACACGACCTGTCATCGGCCTCAACATGTCCGTCCTGGAGCAGGAAGGGGCGGACGTCCTGCGCCTTCATCTCGACTACCCGGACGCCGTCGCGGCCGCCGGCGGTTGGCCCCTCTGCCTCCCGGCGCTGGATGATCCGGACTTCCTGCGGGAGGTCCTGCCGATGCTCGACGGCGTGCTCTTCGTCGGTGGCGCCGACTACGATCCCGAACATTACGGGGGACACTCCCAACCGGCGGAAGAACTCGTTGCACCCCGCCGCGACCGCTTCGACCTGAAGCTGGCCCGGCGCGTCCTGGAGGATACGGACCTCCCCGTCCTGGGGATCTGCGGCGGCTGCCAGCTCCTCTGGATCGCCTGCGGGGGCGGCCTCGTCCAGGACATCCGGACCGAGTGGGCTGTCCCCGGCGGTCACCTCACCCTTCCTCATGCCGGAAAAGACCGCGCAGGAAACGACCCGGGCCTGTACCGCCATGACGTTCTCCTCACTCCGGACAGCCTCGCCGCCGCCAGCGTCGGGAATCCTCCCGGCAACCGGGTCGAGACCAACTCGTTCCACCACCAGGCGGCCGATCCGGCCCGCCCGGCCCGCCGCCTTATCGTATCGGGGAAGTCGGAGGACGGTGTCGTGGAGGCCGTGGAGCCCGGCCCCGACGCGGACTGGAAACGATCGGGACGATTTGTCCTGGGCGTCCAGTGGCACCCGGAGCGGATGCGGGACGAGGAGCCCCAGCGGCGGCTGTTCGAGGCCCTCGTCGCGGCGGCAGAGAGCCGGCGAAACCGGATAAGGCGCGGCAGATAGCATGACCCGGTCCGCCCCCGAAACCGGACAGCGGAAATCCGACCAGGAGAGACAACGCGTTCCATGATGAACCGCCCCCGCATTGCCCAAATCTATCTCTCCCCCCGGATGCTCCTGATGCTCGTCCTGGGTTTTGCGTCGGGGATGCCCCTGGCCCTCTCGGGGGGAACGCTGACGGCCTGGATGGTGGCGGAAGGAATCGACATCCGGACCATCGGTGTCTTTTCCCTGACGGGCCTTCCCTACGCCTTCAAGTTCCTCTGGTCCCCCCTGATGGACCGGTATGTGCCGCCCTTCCTGGGCCGCCGGCGGGGCTGGATGCTCGTCACCCAGATCCTCCTGGTCGTTACCCTGGCGGCCCTGGGATTCTTCAATCCCTCGTCGAACCTGCCCCTGGTCGCCCTCCTGGCGGTGGCCATCGCCTTCTTCAGCGCCAGCCAGGACATCGTCCTGGACGCCTACCGGACGGAGTACCTTTCTCCACAGGAGCGGGGCGCCGGCGCCGGCGTATGGATCATGGGCTACCGGATCGCCATCCTGGTCAGCGGGGCGGCGGCACTGATCCTGTCGGACCACCTCCCCTGGCGGACCGTCTACGTGCTCATGGGCGGCCTCATGACCATCGGCTGCCTCGCCACCCTGATCGCCCCGGAGCCCCACCCGGAAGACCGGGAGGGACGTGCCGTCGCACCGCCCGCGAGCCTGCGGGAGGCCGTGGTCCAGCCGATGCTGGAGTTCTTCCGCAGGCCCGGCTCGCTGGAGATCCTGCTCTTCGTCATTCTCTACAAGATCGGCGACGTGGCGGCGGCCCAGATGACGACGCCCTTCATCCTGCAGCACGTGGGATTTTCCCGGACGGAGCTCGGGGCTGTCTACAAGGGGCTCGGAATGGTGGCCACCATCGCCGGCACCCTCGCCGGGGGTGCCTTGATGATCCGCTGGACCCTGCAGCGGTCTTTGTTCGTATTCGGCATTCTGCAGGGAATCTCGACCCTCTCCTTCATCCTGCTGGAGTTCACGGGCCGGCAGATCTGGGCCCTGGGGGTCGTCATCGGCATCGAGAACATCACCAGCGGCATGGGCACGGCGGCCTACACGGCCCTCCTGATGGGCCTGTGCAACACCCGCTTCACCGCCACCCAGTATGCCCTCCTGAGCAGCCTCATGGCCGTGAGCCGCTATGTCACGGGGGCACCGACTGGATACCTGGCCGTCT
>CAYNEJ010000119.1:0-3599 GCA_964396205.1 uncultured Syntrophaceae bacterium | reverse complement strand
AGGGCAACGGGCCGAGCAACGGCAAGCCCCGGGCCACGGGCTTTCTCGCCGCCGCGGTCGGCTGGCCCCTCTTCTTTGTCATCTGCACCGTCCTGGCCGCTCCGGGTCTTCTCCTGCTCCTGCGCTACAAACGCTGGGGCGTCAACTCCGAGCCGGACGCGGGTCTCCCGCCCGGCGACTGACCGCCGAATTTCTCCCGCTGATTTCCCGCGGGACAGCAAGAGCAGAAATAGGGGAAGTGTCCCTAGATTTTCCCTAGATTTTCACGAAGAGGCGGGCCCCGTCGTGGAGGGCGCCCTCCAGGCCGAGGACGAATCCGTTTTCGTCCCGGACCGCCGTGTCACCGTCGAGGGCCGGCCGGTACAGGTCGCTTCCGGCGGCGATCAGGGCGTGCTTCACCGTCAGGCCCCGATAGACCGTCACGGGGTGGCCGTTCACGAAGACCTCAATCTGCTCCCTTTCCATGGCTGTTCTCCTTGATCATGCCGGCTGCCTGTCCGGTCCGGGTACCGGGTCATGCGGATCATTCCGGCACCTTGCGGGCGGCGGCCCGAAATTCCCGGTCACGGTACCGGGGGATCCGCCGCTCCGTATCCCTTTATTTCAATGCGTCCCTCGACGCGGGGCCGGACGGGGAAATGCTTTTTCAGGTAGGCCGTCGCGACGTCCCGGAGATCGTCTCCATAGCGAATGTTTTTCCCCTCCCGGAACACGGTATACTCGTCTCCCCCCGCCGCCAGGAAGTCGTTCGTGACGACCCGGTACGTCTTTTCCGCCGCGAGGGGCCTGCCGCCGATCTCGACACCCACGATCCGCCGTCCGGGGGGCCGCGTCCGGTCCGCCATCACCCGGAGTCCGGAGACCTGGAGAATCCCGTGGAGTCCCCGGGCACTCTCCTCCAGAGTCCGGAGAAGCTGCCGTCCCGTCAGATCCATGGAGACCAGAATGTTGTCAAAGGGCAGGAGGGTGTAAAGAAGCTCCAGCGTGATGGCTCCCCGGGGGATGTCCGTCCGGATGCCGCCGCTGTTCATCAGGGCGACGTCGGCCCCGGCGGCGTCCCTCATGGCGTCGGCGACCAGGTTCCCCAGGTTCGACTCGCCCCGGTAATTCCGCGTCAGGTCCACCTCCGTCGCACCGACGACGGCGGCGAAGCGGTCCCGGATCCGGTCGTCGTAGGACGCCGCAATCGCGGCGATCGCCGGATCGAAGGCATCCTTCGGCCCGGAATGGACAACCTTCAATTCGTTTTTCTCCGTGAAGCCCTTGATCCGGCCGGTCTCCGGGTCCACCTGCAGTTCGAGAACGCCCAGGTACTGACCGTAGCAGCCCGCCTGGACGATCACCGTCTTCCCCACCACGACGGGATCCATGACGGCCGTGTGGCTGTGTCCACCGACGATGACGTCGATGCCCTGCACCTCACCGGCCATCTTCCGGTCGGCGTCGAGGCCGCAGTGGGAAAGGACGACGACAAGGCGGGCGCCTTCCGCCCGGACCTGCCGGATCATCCCCGGCAGGACATCCTTCGGCTCCCGGAAGGTCAGTCCCGCCACATTTCGGGGATTCGTCGTCCAGGCCGTCTCGGGAGTCGTGATCCCGATGACGGCGATCCGGATCCCCTTTCGTTCTGCGATAACCAAGGGCTTCACACCCGGCAGCCCCTTTCCCTGCCCGTCGACGATGTTCGCCGCGAGCCAGGGGGTGCGGGCCGCCGTCCGGAGTTTCCGCAGGGTATCGAGCCCCCAGTCGAATTCATGGTTGCCCACGGCCATGGCATCAAAGGCCAGCGCATTCATGATCTCCGTCACGGGTTCCCCCCGGAAGACGTTGGAGATCGGCGTCCCCTGGAACATGTCGCCGCCGGAGAGGAGCAGCGTTCCCTTCGGGTTTTTCGCCCGCTCGTCCTCGATCATCTGCGCCAGCCAGGCGGCCCCGCCGACAGGCCGCTCCGGGTCCACCGTTTTGACGATGCCGGGCAGGATGTGGCCGTGCGTGTCGTTGACGTGAAGAATGGTGAGCGCAACGGGTGGGCGGGCGCCCGCCGCGTCGGCGGGCGTGCAGACTGCCGTCAGACAGAGGAGAAGGAACAGGAGCAAAACCGCCCCTGGAAAAGAATGGATCCTGCCGGTTCCCGGTTTTGCCTTCTTCGCAATCATGCTGCCTCCCTTGGACCGGCGAATCAAAGACCGTGATTTTCGGTGAGCAGGGCTTTCCATCACAAAACGATCCGAACGGCCGGGTGGTCTTTCAGCATCTCGTAAAGGCTTGTCCGGATCTCCTCGTCGGCCACGGTCAGTTCGACGTTCAGGCAGCAGTACCGTCCGGTGGCGCTTGTGTTGGAGATCGCCACGGTATGCGGTAGATCCTGGACCACCTGGGTCACCGCCTCCCGGAGGGCCGCCTCGTCGGGGCCGATGACCTTGTAAACCCATTGGCAGGGATATTCAATGACGGGCTTCCGGGGACCTTCGTTCATGATGTGTCGCTCCTTTCTCCGAGGCGGGCAGGGCCGGTCCGCCGGCCCCTTATCGCATGAACGGCGGCTGTTGGGAAGGGCCGGAATCGCCTCTTGACAGGCTCGGCCATACGCGATACAAACACCAGCAAGTGCGATACGGGAGGTGTGAATCATGCCGATCAGTCTCAGGATTCCCCCCGAGCGGGAAGCGATGATCAGCGAAGCGGCCCGGAAGGAGGGCAAAACGAAGACGGCCTTCATCCTGGAGGCCATCGATGAAAAGCTGGGGATTCGCCGGGAGCGCGCCGCCAGGATCCGGAGCTTTGCCGGCTGGATGACCCGCGAGGAAGCCGATGAACTCAGGGAGGCCATGGAGCCGTTCGAGCGGATCCGCGAGGGAGAGTGGGAATGAAGCTCGTACTGGACACGAACGCCTACTCGGACTTCGCCGAGGGCCGCCCGGAGATCGTCGACCTGATGGTGCAGCACGCCGACAGCCTTTTCCTTCCGGCCGTTGTGATCGGCGAGCTGATGTACGGATTCCGGAAGGGGAAACGGCAGAAACGCAACGATGAAATGCTCGCCCGGTTCATCCGTGAATTCGACGTAACGGTTCTGCCCGTGGATATCGATGTGGCGGGGCATTACGCCGCGCTTTACCTCGCCCTCTCATCGCGAGGAACGCCCATCCCCATCAACGACGTCTGGATCGCCGCCTGCTGCCGGAGCATCGGAGGCACGCTCCTGACACGGGACCGTCACTTCGAAACGATTCCGGAGATCGAGAAGATTCTGATGAGATCCTGCTCGTTTTTATAAGCACCGGAGCATCCAGCTACCGCGGTCATCGGGCGGGAGCGGACCATGGTCTGGTCTTAAAAATCAGTCCGAGGAAAAATCAAACTCCAGCATGGAGACCATGTCCCGACCAACGGACTTTTCTTCCGTTGGTTACGCTTCAATCAACGCCCCCGCACAGGGGGCGACGAAGAGGTGCGGATCCTTCTCCTCCATCTCCTCGTTTCAATCCACGCCCCCGCACGGGGGGCGACCCGGAAGGTCGGAGTTCTTGTGTTTGTTCTCGTAGGTTTCAATCCACGCCCCCGCACGGGGGGCGACCCCTGGTCGCCGGAGTTGGTGG
>CAYNEJ010000118.1:0-9940 GCA_964396205.1 uncultured Syntrophaceae bacterium | reverse complement strand
GCCTCCTCGGTTTGATGAAAGGGTGCGGGTCCGCCTTACAGGCCCATGAGGCGGCCGATGATATCCTTCATGACCTCCGTCGCTCCCCCGGCAATGGTGACGGGCCGCAAATCGGCGTAAAGCCGGGCCACGTCATATTCGGCCATAAAACCATATCCGCCGTACAACTGGGTGGCGTCATAGGCCACCCGGTTGACCATTTCCGATGAGGAAGCCTTATACATGGAAATCTCCTTTGTAACGTCGACTCCCTTCGAATACTGCGCGGCGCATTGATACCCCAGCGCCCGGTTCAGCTCGATCGCGGTCGCCATGTCCGCCAATTTGTGACGGACCACCTGAAGCTTGGCGAGCGGCCTTCCGAAAGCGATCCTCTGGCGGGCGTGATCCAGAATCTTTTCCAGGATGTATTGGGCGGTCTCCACGCAGAGCACTCCAATGGCAAGCCGTTCAAGCTGGAAATTCATCATGATGGCGTAAAATCCCTGGCCTTCCATGCCGAGCAGGTTTTCTGCCGGAACCTCCACCTGGTCGAAGAAGATTTCCGCCGTGTCCGATGCATGGGCTCCGATCTTTTCCAGTTTCCGTGCGGTAACCCCCGGGGTGTCCCGTTCGATGACCATCAGGGAAATGCCCTTGTGGGGCGGGTTTGCCTTTGGATCCGTTTTAACCGCCGTAACGAGAATGTCTCCGTAATATCCATTGGTGATGAACGTCTTCTGGCCGTTGATGACGTAATGGTCCCCGACCCGCTCGGCGCGGGTGGTCAATCCCGCCACATCGGAACCCGCACCGGGCTCCGTGACGGCGATGGCGCAGACTTTCTCCCCGGAGACGCAGGGCGCCAGCCATTTCAGCTTCTGCTCGTGATTGCCGAGAAGATTGATGTACGTCGTGGACATGTCATTGTGGCCCGTCACGGCGAGACAGAATCCTCCCGCGTTGGCCCGCGCCAGCTCCTCGATCAGGACGACACGAAACAGCTCATCCGCCCCGGAGCCTCCGTAGGCGGGGTCATAACAGAAACCCAGGAAGCCCAGCCGGCCCATTTCCTGCCAGACCTCCCTTGGAATCCGACGCTGCGTCCCCCATTCCTCCACGTGCGGAGAGACCCTGTCCGACAGGAAACGCCTGACTTGCTGCCGGAATTGCTCATGCTCCTCATGAAACAACTCGTAGTCCATGCTCTGACTCCTTTTCACACTTTCCTCGTTCTGCCTTCCCAGTACTTGGCCCGCAGCTCGTGCTTGAGGATTTTCCCCATTGCGCTTCGCGGCATGGTCTCCACAAAATCGACGGTTTTCGGTTTCTTGTAACTTGCGATGCAATGTTTGCAGTGATCGATCACCTCATCTTCCGTCACATCGCTCCCCGGCCTCTTTACGATCACGGCTTTCACCGCCTCGCCCCAGGCGTCGTCGGGGACTCCGATCACGGCGACATCCATGATCCCCTCCATTTCCAGGATCGCCTCCTCCACTTCCCGGGGATAGATGTTTTCCCCGCCGGAGATGATCATATCCGTCTTGCGGTCGGCGATGAACAGGTAGCCATGATCGTCAAAATATCCCATATCTCCCGTGTGATACCAGCCATCCCGGATGGCCCGGGCCGTCTCGGCGGGAAGCTTGTGGTATCCTTTCATGACGGTCGGCCCGCGGCCGATGATCTCGCCGGTTACCCCGGGGGGACAGGCGTTGCCCTCTTCGTCGACGATTTTAACCTCCACGTCCATCACCGGCCGGCCCGCTGAACCCAGCCATCGCACCTTATATTCAGGACCTTCAAGGACATGATCCTCGGCAACCAGCATCGTCATCACCGGGCTCATCTCCGTCATTCCAAAGAACTGAATGAAATTGCAATTCAATTTCTTCATGCAACGAGTGAGGAGATCCGGGGGCATCGGTGCGGTCGCATAGATGATGTCTTTGACGGAACTCAGGTCATATTGATCGATGGTCGGGTGCTCCAGGAGGAAAAGGAACATGATCGGCGTGAAGCCGAGTGCCGTGATTCTTTCCTTTTCGATCGTCTCCAGAATGGCGGTCAGGTCGAATCCATGCAGGAACGTGACTTTTGCTCCGATCATCACCACCGTAAAAACCACGGAGATGGCGATATGAAACATGGGAAGAATTCCCAGGAGATTGCAGTTGCGGTCCAACTGCAGCTCCACGATCGTGTTCCTGGAGTTGGCGATCAGGTTTCCATGGGTCAGCATGACCCCTTTGGGACGGCCCGTCGTACCGCTTGTATACAGCTGCATGAAGATGTCATCCTCGTGCACGTCCGCTTCGGGCTCATGGTTCGGGTAACGGGAAATGAGTTCGTCATAGTCAAGCATGTCCTCCCGGAGCTTCCCTTCAATGCCGATCAAGGTGAATTCCTTATTCATCTGGGCCAGCAGCGGCTCGAAAAGGTGCGCAAACCGCCGGGAGAACAGGATGACCCGGGCTTCCGAATCGTCGATCAGAAATGCAATTTCACGAGGAGCCAGACGCCAGTTGAGGTTGGTCGAAACGGCACCGATCTTGGCCGCGGCAAAGACAACCTCTGAATAATAATGCGAATTATGGCAGATCACGGCAATGCGATCACCCTTCCTGACGCCCATATCCATGAGGGCATGGGCAAGAGCGTTCACCCGGGCATTCAATTCCTGATACGTAAAACGTTTCTCTTCGAATACAATCGCTTCCTTTTCCGGATACCATTTTGCTGCTCTTGTCGGAAGATCGCCGATCAGCATATCAGACACCCTTTCTCAATCTCTTTGGCGACAGATGAATGTTGATGATGAATGACCCGTCCATTCGCTTCATTTCCTCATGGCGTTCAATCTCGACAGGGACTGCTCCGCCTCCCGGATGATGTCCTCGACGATCGCCCGGATCGGCTTCACGTCCCCGATCAGGCTGACCCCCTGTCCGACGGGGAAGAGCCTGTTCTCCGTGTCGTCTTCACGACGGATGTCCTCCGACTGTGCGGGACCGATGATGCTCAGGATCTCGCCGATGGATTGCCCCTCCCGTTCCATCGTTTCAACCGCCTGCGTTACCTTGTTGCGAAGGAATCGGACGGGATTGTTGACCGACTTCATCAGGAGCGTGGTGTCTCCTTCGCCGGCCCGGATCATCCACTCGGAAAAACCGGGGCGCAGTCCCGCTTCCGTCGACGCGATGAAACGGGTCCCCATGAGGACTCCCTCCGCACCCAGGGACAGCGCGGCCATCAAACCCCGGCCGTCCACAAAGCCTCCCGCGGCCACGATGGGAATGGAAACGGCTCGCGACGCGTTTCCGGTGAGAATCAGCGATGCAATCTCCGCTGAACCGATGTAGCCGCCGCCCTCGAAACCGATGACAATGACGGCGTCCACACCCAGGGCAGCCGCTTTCTGCGCAAATTTGACCTGTGTGACCTTGTGCAGGACGGGAATCTTCGCCTTCTTCATCCGGTCGACGAACGGGGCGGGAGAGCCGCCGGCCGTCTCGAATGCCGCGACCCGCTCCTCGATCCCCACGTCGACCATCTCCTGCATCATTCCCTCTCCGGGATAGACGGACGGAATGAGCGAGACGTTCAGCCCGATCGGTTTGTCAGTCAACGATCGGGCCTTCCGGATCTCCCTGCGCAGCTCCTCGGGCGACGGAAAAGACGCGGCCGGAAGGAATCCCAGGCCGCCTGCTTCAGCCAATGCACCGACCATCTCGGCATTGGACAGGCGATGCATGCCTCCCATCAGGATGGGATAACGAATATTCAGCAGCTTTGTGATCCTGGTCTCCCACATGATCTCACCTCTCCCGGAAGACAAACAGCCTCTTTCCGGCATGATTCGGGAAGTCACCGGATGGACGGGGTCATTCTGACACCTTGCGTGCCTTCAAATCGACCATCCCTCCCGCGCAAGGGTTTCGATGCCGGGCCCGACATTCAGATGTCCCCGCCAAGACGATCGCTGGGATTTCATTCGACGATGGAACCTGGCGGATGGAGAGCGAGGCGATCCATGCCGATATGCATCGACAGGAGGAAGACCGCGATCTCGATCAACCGGGGATGGTTGAGGCCCGGCCGCTTTCAGGCGGGCGCAGAATCAACCGCTTTGAGCGATGCACAATAACAAAATGAGTTCATGTGAATGCCAGATTCATGCCGCTTTTATGCTTCCAGCCATGAAATCCGTCAGACACATGTGATTGTCTATCCATTCCGAGTGAATACGATAGATTTTCCACTCGGCCTCCCTCCCTTCGAGGACGGGTGCCTGAAAACCGGCATTGGATGATTTCCAATCATGATGATGGTTGTCATCGATTGCGATCCTGTCATGACAAGAATGAACGGCCATCATTCCGTAACGATGACGCACCGGATGAAAACGGACCAAAGCATGGATGATATTCATCCTGTGCCGGCAGGAAGCGACGGGCCTTGGAAAAACAGCCCGGCGGGTCTTTTGATCAAACGGGAGAGCCCCATTTCACATCCTCTACGGGTCCGGACGGCTGCATCCTTTGGAATGCGGCATTCCGGAGTCTGATGTGGTACATGATGATCCAGGCTGGGCATGGCGTTTTCCGCAACGGATGCCCTCTGAAACCGGAGAGAAAGGTTTTTGACGTGGGCAAGACGATTCGCGCGGTCCTGTTCGACCTGGACGACACCCTCCTCGTAAACGACATGAACCGCTTCGTGCGGGAATACTTTGGACTGCTGACTCCCATGATGGCCCACCTGGTCACGCCGGAGCGGTTCACCTCCGCGCTTTTCCATGCCACCCGCGCGATGATGGAGAACGGCAACCCCGCCGTGACAAACCGGCAGGCGTTCATCGATCATTTCTTCCCGATGGTCGAGCGGTCGCCGCAGGAAATGATGCACCTCTTCGACGATTTCTATGCCGGGCCGTACGGGAACCTGCAGTCGCTCACCCGCCCCGCCCCCGCCGCCCGCACAGCCGTCCGGACCGCACTCGACGCGGGGTGTGACGTGGTCATCGCCACGAATCCCATCTTTCCCGAGACGGCCATCCGGCAGCGGATGGACTGGGCCGGCATCTCCGATTTCCCCTTCAAACTGGTGACATCCTACGAGGTCATGCACTCGGCCAAGCCGAACCCCCTGTATTACAGCGAGATTCTGGAGCTCATCGGCCGACGCCCGGAGGAATGCGTCATGGTCGGCGACGACTGGGGCAACGACATCGAGCCGGCGATGAAAGCCCGCCTGCGGGTATTCTGGGTCCATGCGGCGCCCGATTCAGCGCATGCGCCCGATTCTCCCGCGAGGGGAGCCCTGGCGGATTTCGAGGACTGGTTTCAAGGGTTGAACGGACCGTAGGCCGTCGGGCATCCTCCGGACGGGCTGCCGCTTCGGAAGGATGCCCTGCCTGATCGGGATGGTCATGGTCGATATTCTTCTCTTGCTATAGGCGATCACGGGCTGCCGGCCGTTCGGCAGTCGGACCGGAGGAAAATCCGGGCTGCACGGGCGGCCGGGACAAAAGGTCATTGACACCCAAGGCCCCTTTCCATATCCTCGAGCCGCGAAGGACAAAGGTCTTTTATCAACGGAAACGACCCCTGCCCCCCGCGGACAAATTCAAATCAGCGACCGTTTTCAGCATGACGGTGGAAATCCATGAACATCGATCGAAGATACTTCATCAGGCACGGTGTTCTCGGCGTGGACGCAGCCGTCCCTCCCGGATCCGGATCGGATTTTCGAACGGCAATCCGGGACCGGCACCGCTGCCCGTTCCGCAGCAGGAAGCATGCGGCACATCTCCTCATTCTGCTGGCAATGGTCTTTTCCGTCGCTGCCTTCCTTCAGGATGCGAACGCTTCCGGTTCGGCCCCGCAAGGAGGGGCCGTTGAACAGGTTGCGGGAACGGCGCCCCCCTTCGATGGGACCGTGCAATACCCGTTCACGAAACGCGAGGCCGAGACATGCGGACATTGGAGACGCGGATCCCAGGACTATCCGTATTTTGGCGCTCCCAGGGACGGAAACAGGAGGAGGCACGCGGGAATCGATCTGTATCCCGTCCGGGGAGAAGGCGTGCCGGTCAAGGCCGTGCGGGACGGACGCGTCATCAGGGTCGCTCCTTTCTATACGAGGCGCAGCGGGGAGATAACCTATGCGATTCTCGTCGATCATGGAGCGTTTGTGGTGAATTACGCTGAATTGAAAAAACCGGCCCTGGCGGCGGGTGCTGTCGTGAAGCAGAACCAGGCAATCGGTGTCGTGAGCGGGACGAAACAGCTTCATTTCGAGCTGTACTCACCGGGAACGGAAAACTGGCTGTCCTGGCACGGCGGGAAACCGCAGAACCTGATGGATCCGACAGACATGATGATCAGGGTTTTCGGATTGCAGGGACCGGAGTCGCGGCTTTCAATCCCGCGTCAAGCGGGGAGCCGCCCGTGAGCCCCCCCTCCGCCTGCCGGGACAAGGCGCCCGGTGCGTTGAGCGATTCCGGCCGGGGCCGAACCACACAGGAGCAGGCATGACCCGTCGCAACGGCTCGTCCACGAACTGGCGCACGCTCGCCCGCCGGCAGCCATCCGCGCTCCTGCTTGCGGCGCAGCTGGTGAGCCTGGCGCTCTACGCGGCCCTGGAAGGGGTTCCCGGCGGGCGGATTCTCCTGGCCGCTTTCGGAATGCTGATCCTTGTCCTGGTGGTCTGGGTCGTCGTCCGCGGTCCCGCCGTCTCCTGGGTCGCATGGATCCTCGCGGCGCCGGCGGTCGGACTGTCGGTTCTGTCATGGCTGACCGGCAACCCGGCCCTGCTGGCATGGGCGGCCCTGCCGGAGGCGGCGCTGTATTTCTACGGGGCGGGCGGCCTGATCGCGTACATGATGCGGGATGACTCCGTGACCGCCGACGAGCTGTTCGCCGCCGGTGCCACCTTCACCCTGATCGCCTGGGGATTCGCCTTTCTGTATCTCGTCTGCCAGGCATGGTGCCCGGGCTCCTTCACGGGATCGACCCACCCGGGAGCACCCTGGACCTTTCTCGAACTCCTGTACTTCAGTTTTGCCAATCTCTCGGCGACGGGCCTCAGCGACATCCTGCCGGCCGCTCCGACGGCGCGGGTGCTGGTGATGCTCGAACAGTTCGCCGGGGTCGCCTACATCGCCGTGGTGGTCTCCCGCCTGATCGGGCTGACGATCGTTCGCACCCGGGGCAAGGGAGCGCCCTGAGGCCGCCGCCCCGGCCTGCCTGCAACCGCCCGCAGGCGGGACTCCCCCGGGAGCCTTCAGTTCAGGCTCTGTTTGTACAGCTTGACGGGCTTGCGCCGCTCTTTCCCGCGCAGGCGCAGGTTGAGCATCTCCACAGCCACGGAAAACGCCATGGCGAAGTAGATGTATCCCTTCGGGACGTGGACGTCGAAGCCTTCCACGATCAGGGTCACGCCGACGAGGATGAGAAACGACAGGGCCAGCATCTTGATGGTCGGGTGGGTGTCCACGAAACCGCTGATCGGCTTGGCGGCAAACAGCATCACCCCGACGGCGACGACGATGGCGATGGCCATGATGGAAATGTGCTGGGCCAGGCCGACGGCCGTGATGACCGAATCCAGGGAGAAGACGATGTCCAGGACGGCGATCTGGGCCAGGACGGCCGTCATGCTTACCTTCCCGTGCACGGGGACGGCCTCCTGAACGCCCTCCAGGCTGTTGTGGATTTCATGGGTCGCCTTTGCCACCAGGAACAGGCCTCCGCCGACCAGGATGACATCGCGTCCCGAGATCTCGATGCCGAGCACCGAGAACCAGGGCTCCGTCAAACCGACGACCCAGACGATTGAAAACAGAAGGGCCAGGCGCGTCAGCATCGCCAGGGAAATCCCCAGGTTTCTGGCCAGGTCGCGCTTTTTCTCGGGCAGGCGCCCCACGAGGATGGAGATGAAAATGATATTGTCGATCCCCAGGACAATCTCCAGGGCCGCCAGAGTGCCCAGGGCAATCCACCCCTCGACGCCGGTCATCCAGGCAAACATGTCTTGTCTCTCCTGTCATTTTTTGCGAATCATAGGGCACCAGGACCACCGGAAACAAGTGATTTCCGGTCCCCGTTTCGTTTCCGGGTGATGGCGGACCGTCAGCGGACCGAAAGCGGACATCTTTTACCGGGTTGAGCGTTCCCATGAACAGGCGTCTGATCCATATCACGTTGCTTCTGCTGGGGTTATCGGTCTCCTTCCCCGCACCGGCGGACGACCGGCCCCGTGAGCCCTGGAAAGCACTGGGGAAAGGAATTGAATACGGCATCTTCTCCATGCGCGGCCTGCCCGAGGGCGGAAACGGGAGCATCCACATTGTCCGCATCGACCCCGCACAGGCCAGGCTGAAGCTGGTCCTTGCCTCGGAACACGGCAAGTCAAACCGCTCCGCCGCCCGGTGGTGCATAGATTTCAACATGGTTGCCGCCATCAACGCGGGGATGTTTTACAAGGACTACCTGACCAACACAGGCTACCTCCGAAACAAATCCCACATCCAGAACAGGCGCTGGAACAGGAAGTACAAATCGGCACTTGCCTTCGCACCGAGGAGGAATGGGGTTCCCAGGGCGATCATGGTTGATCTCGATTCTCCCGACTCGATGAAACGCCTGGAGGATTATGACGCCGTGATTCAGAATCTTCGCCTGATCAAGGGGAACGGGGTGAGCGTCTGGAGCAGGGAAGAGAAAAAATGGAGCGAATCCGCCGTGGGCATGGACAGGGAAGGGCGCGTTCTGTTCCTGTTCTGCCGGTCGCCGCTGACCATGAGGGATTTTAACGAAGGGGTCAAATCGCTTGGCCTGGGCGTTGTACGGATGATGCACATGGAAGGAGGTCCGCTGGCCAGCCTGTCGATCCGGACAGGGGGTCTCGCCGTCAACCTGGCGGGCAGCTACGAAACCGGTTTCCGGCCGGACAACACGAATATGCATCAATGGCCGATTCCAAATGCGATCGGAGTGCAGAGCAACTAGGCAACAGGATGTCCCGTGTCATGGCCCTGCAGACCGTTTTCCATTGTTATCCCTCCATTTTCCCCTCCCCGCTTTAAGCCTTGAAATATCGGGACAGGATTGATACGGTCGGCACAAATTTGTTGCACCATATTTGTGCCGACCGTTCCGATTCTACCAGAAAGGACTTTCCCCATGCGCTTCTCCGAACGCGTCTTTTGCGGACACGTAACGCCCGACCACGTCGGCCGCTCGGTGTTCCTGGCGGGCTGGGTCGATGCCTACCGCGACCATGGCGGCCTCCTGTTCGTCCATCTTCGCGACCGCAGCGGCATCATGCAGGTCGTCTTCAACCCGGCCGTTACCCCGGCGGAGATCTGCCGGCGGGCCGCGTCGCTCCGGGCCGAGCACTGCATCGCCGTGACGGGCGACGTCAGCGGGCGCCTCCCGGGAACGGAGAACCCGAATATCGAAACGGGCCGGATTGAACTGATGGTCCGCGAGCTGACGGTCCTGAGCGAAGCGGACCCGCTGCCCTTCGCCGTCTCCGACAAGGCCATGGTCGCCGGCGCGGCCTCCGCGGGGACCGACAGCGTGGCGGAAGACCTGCGGATGCAATACCGTTACCTGGACATCCGCCGGCAGTCCATGCGGGACAACCTGATGCAGCGGCACCGCATCTTCCAGTGCGTCCGGGAATTCCTCGATTCGCGGGGATTCGTGGAGGTCGAGACGCCGGTCCTCACCATGAGCACCCCCGAGGGCGCCCGGGACTACCTGGTGCCCAGCCGCGTCCACCCGGGGGATTTCTATGCCCTCCCCCAGTCGCCCCAGCTTTTCAAGCAACTGCTCATGATCGGCGGCATGGAGCGCTACTTCCAGCTTGCCCGCTGCTTCCGCGACGAAGACCTGCGGCCGAACCGCCAGCCGGAATTCACCCAGCTCGACATCGAGGCCTCCTTCAT
>CAYNEJ010000117.1:0-10036 GCA_964396205.1 uncultured Syntrophaceae bacterium | reverse complement strand
CATCACCGGGCAGAACGGGCCCGGCATCACCAACATGGTGACGTCCGTGGCCGCGGCCAACATGGGACACACGCCCCTGATCATCATCTCCCCCTCGGCGGGAACGCCGACGATCGGCTGGGACGGCTTCCAGGAGTGCGACCAGGTGTCGGTCTTCAAGGCCATCACCAAGGCGACGGTCCGGGTGCCCCACCCGAAGCGGGCGGCGGACTGCCTGCGGACGGCCTTCCGGATCGCCTACGCCGAGCGGGGCGCCGTGTTGTACGATATCCCCCGGGACTACTTCTACGGCGAGATCGAGGAGACCATCCTCAAGCCCTCCCAGTACCGTGTGGATGCCCGGGGCTGCGGCTCCATGGCAAGCCTCGACCAGGCGGCGGCACTCCTGGCGAAGGCGAAGAATCCCGTCATCGTCTCCGGCCGGGGCGTCGTCGACGCCGATGCCCTGGACGTCATCAAGGACATCGCCGAGCACCTGACGGCGCCCGTGGCGGTCACCTACCTCCACAACGACGCATTCTACGGCAACCATCCGCTCTCCGTCGGCCCCATCGGCTACATGGGCTCGAAGGCAGCCATGAAGATCCTCTCGAAGGCGGACGTGGTCCTCGCCGTGGGGACCCGGCTCTCCGTGTTCGGCACGCTGCCCCAGTACGACATCAACTATTTCCCCGACAAGGCGAAGATCATCCAGATCGACATCAATCCCAAGCACATCGCCCGCACCCATCCCATCGAGGTGGGCATCATCGGAGACGCCCGGGAGGCGACCGTCGAGATCCTGAAGCGCCTGAAGGCGGCCGAAAAGAGCCGCAAGGCCGACCCGCGCCGCCTCGCCGCCGTGAAGAAGGAGAGGGACGCCTGGGAGAAGGAGATCGTCAGCGCGGCCATGGTCAAGGGGAAGCCCGTCAACCCGCGCCGCGTCCTCCTGGAGATCTCGCGGGCCCTGCCGGACGACGCCATCGTCGCCACGGACATCGGAAACGTCTCCTCCACGGCGAACAGCTACCTGAAGTTCAACGGCGGCCGCCGGCACATCGCGGCCCTCACCTTCGGGAACACGGGGTTTGCCTATCCCGCCGCCCTGGGGGCGCAGCTCGCCCGCCCGAAGTCGCCGGTCATCGCCATTGTCGGCGACGGCGCCTGGGGGATGAGCCTCCACGAGGTCAGCACGGCCGTCGAGCACAACCTCCCCGTCGTGGCCTGCGTGTTCCGGAACATGTGGTGGGGCGCCGAGGCGAAGAACCAGATCGACTTCTACAACAACCGCTTCTGCGGCGTGGATATCCCCAACCCGGAGAGCTTCGTCCCCGTGGCGAAGGCAATGGGTGCCGAGGGGATTCGCGTGGACCGGGTCGAGGACATCCGGGATGCCTTCGAGACGTGCATCAAAAGCCGGAAGCCCACCGTCCTGGAGTTTGTCGTGGACGGCACGCAGCTGGCGCCGCCGTTCCGGAAGGACGCCCTGGCCCTGCCGACGCGGTTCCTCAAGAAGTACGATCACCTGGACTACCGGAACTGGGATTGAGATCCGGAACGGTCCGCAATCGAACAGGGAGACCTCGCGCCCCGCAGGCGCGGGGCCTCCCGTCCGGGATACCGGCACCGGCCTCGGAAAGGGTTTGATCCATGGAAGAACAGCAGAATCACGATGTGAAGGCGCCCCTGGAGGGATACAAGAATTTCGTCCCGCCGCCCGTAAAATCGACCCTGGTCTGGAACCGGGACCTCCATTTCACCGGCTCGACGCCCAAGGGGTACGACATCGACTTCGACGCCAACGTCCAATGGGGCTGCATGCCGACGGAGGCGCTGCTCCTGAGCCTCGGCGGCTGCATGGCCATCGACATCGTCATGATCCTGAAGAAGATGCGGGTCCGCCTTGCGGGGTTCCGGATGGAGCTGACGGCGGAGAGGAACCCCACTCCGCCGCAGTATTTCCGGTCCGTGGAGATGGTGCTCCGCCTTGAGGGCAGGGACATCGATCCCCGCAAGGTCGACCGGGCCGTTGCCCTGTCGCACTCCACCTACTGCTCCGTGTACAACACCCTCCGGAAGGACATGGCCGTCACGGTCCGGACCGTCATCGAGGACCGGGACCCCGAAGGCGAACCGGCCTGACAGGCGGGAGCCTGCCCCGGAAAGGCCCTTTCTTCAGGCTGCCGTGTTCCCGGCCGGCCGGAGCGGCAGCTCGGAGACCCCGCGGATCCAGCGGACCAGATTCCCGTAGACCGCCTCCTCGTCCGCCAGGGCGAGCGTGACGGCCCCGCCCGGACAGGCCTCGACGCAGCGGCCGCAGCCGGCGCAGGCGCTCCCGATCTCCGCCTTTCCCTCCCGGATTCGGATATCCCCCAGGAAGCATTTCTCGACGCACTCCCCGCAGCCGGTGCACCGGTCCCGGTCGATGGAGACGGAAAGCCCCGGCAGGCGCTGGAACGCGCCGGCCAGGGTGGGGCCCCTGTCTTTCATGTGGGTCCGGTACAGGCAGTGCGTGTCATCGCACAGGCAGATGAAGAGGAGGTCGCGAAAGCGCGTGCCGAAGGCGGCCGGGTCGATCCAGACGTGGGCGATGTTGGCGATCAGCCCCGCCCCGGCGGCGCGCTCGACGTGCCGCTTCGCTTCGCTCGCTGTGGCCGTCCTGCCATGGCTGGGATGGATCCGGCGGATCGCCGGCCCCAGGGCGATGCACCCGATGCTCCGCGGGGGCGAGTCGGCCCGGTAATGGGCGCGGCAGATGCATTCGTCCAGGATGAAGATGTCCTCCACGTCCTCCAGGAGCCGCTCCACGATGCGGCGCGGCAGGACGACGCTGCCCGGGGTCTCCACGGCCGTCTGGATGGGGATGGTGGTGATCTCGTTATAAGGCCGCATGAAAAACGGCCGGATCAGCCACTTGAGAACGGGGACATTGCTCCAGCGCTTCCCCGCGATGATGACCGGCCACAGGAGATCCGTCGCCGCCCTGACCCAGGCCTTGCCCGGGCCGTGATGGATGAACTGCATTTCGTCTCTCTCCCTCTTCAGGAACCCGCCTCCCCGAAATCGAACCGTTCCCGGACCCGGCCCCGCAGCTCCTCGACGGCGGCCTCGACGCTTTCCAGGGACATCGTCACGGCGCCGTTCGGGCAGACCGTCTGACATTTGCCGCAACCCTTGCACAGGTCCTCGTCGCGGAGAACCGCATCCCCTTCCAGGCGAAGCGCCTTCATGAAGCAGGCCTCGACACACGCTCCGCACCGGGTGCAGAGGTCCGGATCCACGTGCAGGGAGAGCCCCTTGAGCCGGACGATGGAATCCGCCGCCGCCTGCGGGAAAAAGCGGGCCGAGTTCAGCACGGTGCAGCAGCAGGTGCAGCAGAAGCAGACGGTCAGGAGCCTCCCGGTATTCGGCGATCCGTAGAAGTAGTGGTCCACCAGGACCCGTCCCAGCATGGGGATGAGCCCCCGGGCAAGCTGGCGGTCCACCAGGGCGATGGCCTCCTCCACCGTCAGGTGATCGGCGATGCGGGGGTCCAGGTGCCGCGTGTCGTCGCCCATCTGCAGGCAGGCCTCCGTGTAGGGGAAGTTACGGCACTGCTTCAACTCCCGGCAGGTGCAGCGCTTGATCATGACCCGGTGGGGGGAGCGCCGGATGAACTCCTCGATGACGACCCTGGGGATCACGACGCTCTCGGCCCCCCGGATCCCCTCATTCACGGGGAGATAGCTGATGTTGAAATTACGGCCCGAAAACATGGGGACAAATGTCAGGGCGAAAAACCGCCCGACGATGGGCAGGCGTGTCAGCTTCGGGGACAGGTAGGTAAGGGGCCACAGATACTTCAGCAGCGTCAGCGTCCACTCGGGCCTTCGGGACATGGGTTCGTTCCTTCCTTTCAGCAAGCCGGAAAAGCGAAATATTGATAATCGATTTTGCCTTCCATTGCAACAACCCGGGTCGGTTTGTCGGCCGATTCCGCGGTTCCGGGAGATCCTGCCCGAAGGGAAAGGCTGCTTTCCTTGGATTCGGCCGCTCCGCCGGCGGGATGAAAACGTTGTCCGGTCGTCAATCGATTGACGATTATTTCATGAAATCAGGCCCCCGGGCAATTTCTTGACGGCCTGGACAAACTCGGCAGCATCGGGTCATTCCATCCCTCAGCTCATGGAAACCTTCGAGAAACAAGGAATCCGGAACCGGCCCTTCCGCCCGGACGCAGTGCGGGAGCCCTTCCCCGGGTCCGGGAGTGATGAGGCACAAACTTTGCAAAAACGTCCTCGACCCATTCTTTTTCAGGCCGGATAAAGCATCCTTACCCGGTTGCGCCGCATTCCTCCCCCGGAGGGAGGACGTCGATTAGGCAAGGAGAAGCGGGGATGATCCCGAACCGTGTCATGCTGGATACTCTGGAGAAGGTCGCGGAGGCGACCGACGCCTTTGTCCTGATTTTTGACGATGCCCTGAACATTGTCTGGATGAACGGCGCATTCGAAAAACGCCTCGGATACCGTCTGGACGACCTTCGGGGAAGGGACCGCATTCCATTTCTATCCTTCGATCGGGAAGAGCAGTTCCTGCTCACGATCCACCAGGCATTGCTTGGAGATCGGCCGGAGGAAGTCGAAATCCCCGTATCCTCTGTCGAAGGCCTCCGGAAGAACCTCCACTGGAAAACCATGCTGATCCGGGAAGATGACGAAACCCGACCGAAGATGGTTGTCGCCGTCGGGACGGCGTCAGGAAACCCTGAACAGGTGAAATCGGATCTGGAGGCGGCGGAGGAACGCTACCGGGTCCTCTTCGAAAACACGGGCATCGCCATGATGTTCATCCGCGAGGACACCACCATCTCCCTTGTCAACAAGGAGTTCGAAAAACTGACGGGGCAGCCGAAGGACCTGGTGGAAGGGAAGCTGAGCTGGACCGACCTGATCGCCCGGGACGCGGACCTGGAGCGCATGAGGATGTTCCACCGTCTCCGCAGGATCGATCCGGAGCTGGCGCCGGGTGTGTACGATACGAAGATCAGGACCCGGGACGGTGAGCGGAGGGACGTCATGATTCGCGTGACGATGATCCCGGGAACATCGTACAGCCTGGCCTCCATGCTGGACATGACGGAGAGGAGGAGGGCGGAGAAAGCCACCCGCGAGAGTGAACAAAAGTACCGCAGCCTCGTGGAAAACATGCAGGATACGCTCTACCGGTGCGACCTGGAAGGGAACCTGGTCTTTGCCAGTCCTTCCGGAGCCGGCCTTCTCCATTATGACTCCGTGGAGGAGCTGATCGGCAGGAACATCGCGACGGACATTTACATGAATCCGGCTGACAGAGAGGTGCTGCTGCGGGAGCTGCATGAAAACGGAAGGGTGATGAACTATGAAGTGACGCTGAAGAGAAGGGACGGCAGCCCGGTTCTTGTGTCGACCAACAGCCATCTTTTCCACGACGGGGACGGGAACGTCATGGGAGTGGAGGGCATTTTCAGCGACATCACCCAGCGGAAACAGACGGAACGGGCGCTGCTGGAAAAGGAGAAGCGCCTGCACGGCATCACCATGAACATGCCGGGAGTGGTCTTTCAGTTCTATGCCACCGACGGCGGGGAATGGGGAATCAGCTATGCCGGCGAGCGCCTGTCGGAACTCTTCAGCCTGCCGGAAGATGCCGAAAAGCGTTTTCCCGTCTTCCTGTCCCATATCCACGAGGAGGATCGGGAAAGATTCCTGGCCTCTGTCCGGAAAGCGGTGGAGACGGTCGGCTCCTGGAGCTTTGAAGGCCGGTTCTTCGGGGCTTCGCCGGACGAAACCACCTGGTTCCAGGGGCTTGCCACCCCGACGCGCCATGAGGACCGCTATGTGTTCGACGGGCTCCTGCTGAACATCTCGGAACGCAAACATGCGGAGGAGATGTCTCGCCAGTCCGAGGAAAAATTTACGACCGTCTTCATGACGGCACCGGACTGCATTGCCATTACCAGGCGGCAGAACGGACGGATCATCGAGGTCAACCTGGGGTTCGAGGAAATTACAGGGTGGAAGCGGAAGGAAGCGGTCGGAAGAACATCCGCGGAAATCCATTTCTGGGACGATCTTGCGGAGCGGGATTACATGGTGGAGGAACTGAAGGCGGGCCGGGACGTCCTGCACCGGGAATTCAAGTTCCGGCTCAAGGACGGTTCCGTGCGGAACGGCATTTATTCCGCCCGTTCCATCACCCTGGCCGGCGAACCCTGCCTGATCTTCGTTCTGCAGGACATCACGGATTGGAAAACCCTGGAGGAGGACCGGCGGAAGCTGGAGCGGCAGCTGTTCCAGTCACAGAAAATGGACGCCATCGGCCAGCTGGCGGGCGGGGTGGCGCACGATTTCAACAACATCCTCATGGGGATCCAGGGGAACGTGTCGCTGCTGCAGATGGAGCACGATCCCGCTCATCCGCATGTGAAGCGTCTGGGCCGGATCGAGGAGCACGTGAAGCGGGGGGCGAACCTGACGAGACAGCTGCTGGGGTTTGCCCGGGAGGGGAAGTACGAGGTCCGGACGCTGTCGGTGAACGAGCTGGTCCGGAAGAGCGTGCAGTTTTTCATCGAGACGAGGAAGGAGATCGAGGCGGACCTGGAGCTCGAGAAGGACCTGTGCCCGGTGGAGGCGGATCCGGGGCAGCTCGAGCAGGTGCTTTTGAATCTGTACATCAACGCGGGTCATGCCATGCCCCGGGGCGGGAACCTGCACATCCGGACGAGCAACGTGGATTTGCGGGATGAGGATGCCCGGGCCTTCGAGACGAAGGCCGGGAGCTATGTCCGGATCTCGGTCTCGGACACCGGCGTGGGGATGGACCGGGAGACGCTGAAGCGGATCTTCGAGCCGTTTTTCACGACACGGGCGCAGGAGGGGGGAACGGGCCTCGGCCTGGCCTCGGCCTACGGGATCATCCGGAACCACGGCGGCCTGATCAAGGCCTACAGCGAGCCGGGGCGGGGCTCGACGTTCAACATTTATCTTCCGTCCTCGGAGGAAAAGGCCGGGGAGGAGCGGGAAGGAACGACCGGAGGGCTTCTCGCCGGGAGCGGGGGGATCCTGCTGGTGGACGACGAGCCGATGATCCTGGAGCCGACGGCCCGGATGCTGGGGGGGCTCGGCTATACCATATACCAGGCGGCGAGCGGACAGGACGCCGTGTCCATTTACATGGAGAAGCGGGACCGGATCGACCTGGTGATCCTGGACATGATCCTCCCCGGGATGAGCGGTTCCCAGGTGCTCACGATGCTCCGGGAGATCGATCCGGGGGTGCGGGTGATCCTCTCCAGCGGCTACGGCCTCCAGGGGGAGGTGCAGAAGGTCATGGAGGCCGGATGCCGCGGGTTCATCCAGAAGCCGTACAGTTTGAGAGAATTGTCCATTGCCGTTCATCAGGTCCTCGCTCCGTCCGCGGAGCGGCAGGAACGGCAGGGCGGCAAGGGCAATTCTCCATGAAGAAAGCGATTGGATGCTGGAATCCTGCCTTTTCTTTGCAGGACCGGATGCTTGCGGCATTCTGTTTCCGGAAGGACGGGGGAGGCACCGGGTGAAGACGGATACATGGAAAAAAAAGGATGCATACCTCCTGCTGAAACCCCTCCTTGCCATCGTCCTCCTCGCCGGACTCTCCATCAGCGCCTTCTTCATGGTGTACCAGCACTGGATGAATTCCCTGTTCGACCTTGTGGAAGTTCAGCATCGCCAGAATCTCATCCAGATCGTTTCCATCGCCCGCAATGCCGTGGAACCGGTGCTGTCCCGGGTCCGCGCGGGAACAATCCATCCTGCGGAGGCCCTGAAGCGGATCCGGGTACTGGTCCGCACCATGACCTATGAGGACCAGTACGGGAACAACTATGTGTTCATGAGCTCCTATGACGGCATCATGCTGGTGCAACCCTTCGAGCCGGCCAAGGAGCTGACGAATCAATGGGATCTCATGGACACACAGGGCCTGTTCATCATCCGGGAACTTGTCGGGGCGGCAAAGGCCAAACCATCAGGATCGTTTGTGAAATACTACTATCACCTGCCGGGTGTCCACGAACCGCAGGAGAAATTGGCCTACGTCGTGGGCATACCGGAGCTTCAATGCTACATCGGCACCGGCATGTACATGCAGCGGGCCATCCGGGAGCAGCAGAAGAACCTGCGAAACGTCCAGTACGGATCCATCCTGCTGTTCATCGTGATTCTGATTCCCATCTCCGCCTCCATGATCGCCGTTCTCAACCGGAACCGTCTGCTCCGCGAGGAAATCGCGAGCCGCGGGCAGGTCGAGAGGGAACTGAAAGAGAGCGAGGAGAAATACCGATCCATCTTCGAGAATGCGGTGGAGGGAATATACCAGGTTACGACCGATGGCCGTTTCATCAATGTGAACCCTGCGTTTGCCCGCATTGCCGGATACGATTCTCCCCGGGAGATGATCGACGGCATTTCCAGCATCAACAGCAGGCTGCTGGTGAATCCCGGGGATGCCCAGCGGTATCGCGAGATCATCGACAACAGGGGATTCGTTGAGGACTTCGAGATCGCGATGAAACGGAACGATGGAAGCATTGTCTGGGTCTCGATCAACTCACGGGTCGTGAAGGACGAGAAGGGCAATCTCCTTTATTACGAGGGAACGATCGAGGACATCAGCGAGCGGAAGCAGGCGGAGGAGGATCGGCGGAAGCTGGAGCGGCAGCTGTTCCAGTCGCAGAAGATGGACGCGATCGGCCAGTTGGCGGGCGGGGTGGCGCACGACTTCAACAACATCCTCATGGGGATCCAGGGGAACGTGTCGCTGCTGCAGATGGAGCACGATCCCGCTCATCCGCATGTGAAGCGTCTGGGCCGGATCGAGGAGCACGTGAAGCGGGGGGCGAACCTGACGAGACAGCTGCTGGGGTTTGCCCGGGAGGGGAAGTACGAGGTCCGGACGCTGTCGGTGAACGAGCTGGTCCGGAAGAGCGTGCAGTTTTTCATCGAGACGAGGAAGGAGATCGAGGCGGACCTGGAGCTCGAGAAGGACCTGTGCCCGGTGGAGGCGGATCCGGGGCAGCTCGAGCAGGTGCTTTTGAATCTGTACATCAACGCGGGTCATGCCATGCCCCGGGGCGGGAACCTGCACATCCGGACGAGCAACGTGGATTTGCGGGATGAGGATGCCCGGGCCTTCGAGACGAAGGCCGGGAGCTATGTCCGGATCTCGGTCTCGGACACCGGCGTGGGGATGGACCGGGAGACGCTGAAGCGGATCTTCGAGCCGTTTTTCACGACACGGGCGCAGGAGGGGGGAACGGGCCTCGGCCTGGCCTCGGCCTACGGGATCATCCGGAACCACGGCGGCCTGATCAAGGCCTACAGCGAGCCGGGGCGGGGCTCGACGTTCAACATTTATCTTCCGTCCTCGGAGGAAAAGGCCGGGGAGGAGCGGGAAGGAACGACCGGAGGGCTTCTCGCCGGGAGCGGGGGGATCCTGCTGGTGGACGACGAGCCGATGATCCTGGAGCCGACGGCCCGGATGCTGGGGGGGCTCGGCTATACCATATACCAGGCGGCGAGCGGACAGGACGCCGTGTCCATTTACATGGAGAAGCGGGACCGGATCGACCTGGTGATCCTGGACATGATCCTCCCCGGGATGAGCGGTTCCCAGGTGCTCGCGATGCTCCGGGACATCGATCCGGGGGTCCGGGTGATCCTCTCCAGCGGCTACGGCCTGCAGGGGGAGGTGCAGAAGGTCATGGAGGCCGGATGCCGCGGGTTCATCCAGAAACCGTACAGCATGAAAGAGCTGGCCGGCATCGTCAGCAGGGTCCTTTGCTCCACAGCCGGTCAGGGAGAGACCTGAGACGACCCTTCCGTCGGGATGGTCCGGGCATGCGCGGCCTCATCCAGAACCATCCGTTGGCGTGCCACCTTGATTCCCAGTTTTTTCATGCGATACATGAGGGTGGTCCGGTTCAGGCCGAGACGCACAGCGGCGCCGTCAGCCCCTCCGATTTTCCCCCCGGCCGAATCCAAGGCCGCCAGGATGTGCG
>CAYNEJ010000116.1:0-10169 GCA_964396205.1 uncultured Syntrophaceae bacterium | reverse complement strand
GGAGATGCCCAGCATCCGGGCGGCCCGGGACTTGTTTCCCTCGCAGACGTCGAGGGCCTGGGAGAGGAGGTCCCGATTCCGCTCGTCCAGGCTCCCGGTCGAGTCGAAGGCGCTCTCCGAGACGGCTTTCGCCCTCTCCAGGCTTGCGGTGCCGTCGGCTTGCCCCGTCCGGTCCCGCATCCGTTCATAATCGCTGTTCATCCGGGCGAAATACCGCAGGGCCTCCATGAGCAGCTGGTCCCGCGAGGCGGGATCCAGGAACTCCCGGCTGCCGTCCCGCGATTCCCCCGCCGGAGCCTCGCCGCCCCGGTCGTATCCGCTGTCGCTGTGCACCACGAACGCCAGGTGGCGCGGCTCGATGACGCTCCCCTCCTCCATCAGGACGACGCGGTCGATGGCGTTCTTCAGCTCCCGGACGTTGCCCGTCCAGGGGGCATTGACCAGGATTTCCCTGGCCTCCTTCGAGATCTCCTGGAACCGCTTTCCATAGGTCTTGTTGAACTTGTCCATGAAGAACAGGGCGATGGGAAGCACTTCCATCTTGCGCTCACGCAGGGGCGGAAGTGCGATCTTGGCGATGTTCAGCCGATAATAGAGGTCTTTCCGGAATTTCCCCCCGGCGGTCAGCTGTTCCAGCTTCCGGTTCGTCGCGGCGACGACACGGACGTCCACCTTCTTCGTTTCCGACCCGCCGACGGGATAGAACTCCCGCTCTTCGAGGAACCGCAGAAGCTTGACCTGCGTGGATGGCAGCAGCTCGCTGATCTCGTCCAGGAGCAGTGTTCCGCCGTCGGCCAGCTCGAAGATCCCCTTCTTGCCCTCCTGGAGGCCGCCGGTAAACGTGCCCTTGTCGTAGCCGAACAGTTCGGACTCGACGAGGTCCTTGCTGATGGCGCCGCAGTTGATGCGGATGTAGGGCTTCCCGACCCGGCTGCTGTGGTAGTGCAGGATCCGGGCGATGATCTCCTTTCCCGTCCCGGTCTCGCCCTCGATCAGAACCGTCGTGTCGTAGCTCCGGGCGATCTTGAGCGTCTGCGCCAGCACCCTCTTCATCTCCTCGCTCTCGCAGACCATGTCCGTCTCGACTTCCTGCCAGGACAGGAGCTGCTCGATCCGCTTCTTGTTCCGCTCCTGGAGCTTCGCGTTTTCGATGACGATGCTGGCCTGGTTCGCGAAAATGGAGAAGGACTTGATCTCGCTCTTCGTCAGGTCCATCTTCACGTCGTTCCGGTCCGCCTCGAGGAGCCCGATGACGTCCTTCTTGATCATCAGGGGCACGGCCAGCGTGGAGACCCGCTTGTGGATCGCGCTGATCTTCAGGTCGATGTCCGTGATCCGGTCGTCCTTCGCGTGGTCCTTGATGAAGATGGTCTTCCCCGTCTTCATGACGGCCGTCTCGATGCACTCGTGCCGGTCCAGCCGGAAGGGGCGGGTGAGCGCCCGCTCCCGCTCGGCCGGCTTGAAGCCGATCAGGTACTTGCACTCCAGGAGGCTGCCGTCCTCGTCCCTGAGGAAGATGGCGACCCGCGTGAAGCCGAAGACCCTCGACGTCTCCTTCACGATCTCCGTGAGGATGCGGTCGAGGGTGATCGGTTTGGTCAGGAGGCTGCTGATCTTGTGGATCGAGGACAGCAGCCTCTCCTTCCTCGCCGCATCGAGGATGTAGCGGTCCGTTCTCTCCCGCGCTGTGCCTTTTACCGTCATGTCACGTCCTGTGCCCGGCCCGTCGTTCCCGGCTCCACGAAAAAACCCCGTCCTCTGCTCGGGAGAAACGGGGTTTCCAGTGGTTTGGCCATCGGTCATCACCGGTCTGGGCTGAAACGGTTTGCTGAATCCGGAACGGGTGTCGCCTGTTTCCTGCTCGGTCGCTATGGCTGATGCGGAGCCACTATATCGCCTGGAACGGCGTTGTCAAGCCATGGAGAAGCTCCTGCGCGTCTGCCTCTCGGCTTCAGGACGGGCGATGGCGATCAGGGCAAGGGCGCGCTCCCGTTTGGGCACGGGGAGGAGGGCGTTTCCCCATCCGGGGTCACGGGATCGATTTCCCGTTCAGACCTCGCGGCATGTCGGCTGGGCGGCTCCCGTTTTCGTCATGACGATCTGCCAGAGCTGGATGCTTCTCGACCGGAAGGCCCCCGCGCAGGACAGGAGGTAATACTCCCACATGCGCATGAAGCGCCCGTCGTACTTGCCTTTCAGGCGCGTCCAGGATTCCTGGAAACGGCGGTTCCAGGCCATGATCGTTTTGTCGTAGTGCGGACCCAGGTTCTGCAGGTCCTCCATGACGAACAGTCCCTCGGCGGCCCGGCCGATCTGGGCGATGCTGGGCAGCATGCCGTTCGGGAAGATGTAGCGCACGATCCAGGGATCGCAGTTCGCCTGCGAGGCGTTCCCGCCGATGGTGTGGAGCAGGAAGGCGCCGTTTTCTTCCAGGCAGCGGTGGACGACCTCGAAGAACGTCCGATAGTTTTTCCTCCCCACGTGCTCGAACATCCCGACGGACACCACCTTGTCGTAGGTCCCCGCGATCCGCCGGTAGTCTTCCCGGATCACCTCCACCGGCAGGCCCTTGCAGAACCGGCGGGCATAGTCGATCTGCGGCTCGGAGATGTTGACGGCCGTGACCTCGCATCCGTGATGCTCGGCCATGTACCGGCTCAGCCCTCCCCAGCCGGCCCCGATGTCCAGCACGCGGTCCCGGGAGTCCAGGCCGAGCTTCCGGCAGATCAGGTCGAGCTTTTTCTGCTGGGCCTCCACGAGGTCGTCCGTTCCCTGGAAATAGGCACAGCTGTACTGGTTGTAAGGGTCGAGAAACGACATGAAGAGATCGCCGTCCAGGTCGTAGTGCCGCTCGGCGATCATGTGCGACCGGGACAGCGACTGGAGGTTGAACAGGAGCCCCGGAATACGGCGCAGCGACAGTGCCATGCTCCCCTTCACGGTCTCGTCGAGATCCGCCCGGAGGATGCGGCAGATGAATTCGTCGATCTGCTCGCAGTCCCACCAGCCGTCCATGTAGGCCTCGCCGAGCCCCAGGTTCTTTTCCTTCAGGACCCGGTCGTACAGCAGGCCGTTGTAAACCTGGATGTCCCAGGGATTGGGACCGTTTATCGCGATGCCGGCCCGGTCGAGATACCCCTCGATGAGGGACCTGGAGATGGTCTCCGCTCCGCGATGCGAAAAAAAACCCCCGCGGGGGGGCGATTCTTTCGCGGGGGGACGCAGATTGTGGACGGATACTCCTCGATTTCCCTTCCCAACTGCCTCGCGCCTGTGAATGCTCTCTTTTTTGACCAAGCTGTTTGCCATCGGACTTCCTCTATCCATTCAAAGGATTGCGAAATCCTCCGGGACTGCCGGGGAGTGGATTCGACCCGGCGACCGGGATGCGCCGATCACGCCGGCCTCGGCCGATGCAGTCCGGGAGCCTTCTTCCCTCCTTTGCGCCAGATTGAAGCCGGGCATGGATTTTCGCCATTCAGTTTTGTCCGATTTTCCCCGCAGACGATGACGGCTCTCGCCTCGGCCGGAGTCCGTCTTTCCCATCGGACATGCCGGTGCCACACCGTCGGCATGCGTCCGATGGAAAGCGGGGCGCACAAAAAAAGGGGATGGGCCTGAAAAACCCATCCCCTTTTCTGCTTTTTGCTTCGACGGCTTATTTCGCCTCGAGCACGGTCTCGAACAGGAAGGCCGAGGCATACACGGCCAGGGGGATCGCATTGTCCACCGCCTCTTTCCACTTCCGGTTTCCGGCGACAAGACTCTGGTTGTATTCGTCAACGGCGCTGTCCACCTTGAGGGCATATTCCTCCGTTCCCGGCACTTCGGCGTGAAGGTCCGTCTCAATGCAGGGAATGAAGGCCCTGGCCCGTTCGTAGATTTCAAGGGCGAATGCCTGCGGGTCCGTCGGGGCGGCCCGGAGCGAGCTTTTGAATTCGCTGTACCCGCCCGGCGTCAGGACGAAGTCCGGCGAGTCGTAGACATACTTGTTCGCATATTTCTCGAAAAAGAAATGATCCACGTACGGCACGGCGGGGTAGTTTCCGACATGATGCGGCGCCGTCAGGTCCTGCAGGTAGTGGGCCGCGACGCCGAGAGACGTGACGTTTCCGCTGACGCCCACGGCCAGGTTGCAATGGTTGACGAAATTCATCAATGCATGTTCGTGAATGTCTTCGCCGAGGCCGTTCGTCGCCCTTTTCATGCATTTCAGGATGAGCACCGTCGTCGGGGCGGCGTTCTCCAGGAAGTTGCCCTTGCCCCCCGCCTTGGTTTCTCCGAAGAAATGACCCTCGAAGATCAGGTCCTGCATGTCGCTCTGCGGATCATCCGGGAATTTGCAGTATTCCAGAAGCAGGCCGGCGGCGGCGGGAGGGATGTTCAGCAGGCCGAGGGCCCTGTCGGTGATATAGCAGTGCGTGCTGTCCCGCAATTCGAGAACCCTCTTGAATCGCTCGTAGGATTCATGGGTAAGGCGGACCAGCTTGCGGACCTCCTCGGAGATGACCATGCCGCAGGCCTTGTCGATCACGTCCCTGAAAAAGAGGCGCGTTTCTTCCCTTCCCTTCTTTGGGACGTCCTTTTTTCTGAATTTGAGGCTCTTCCTGTCGATCCGGGTGACGGCATTCAGCCTGGAGGAAAGAGCGGAGAACTCTTTCAACGTGTCCTTCAGCAACTTGATGGATGCGTCCTGCTGCACCGTCGCTCCGTTCATGCCACCCCCTCCGTTCCTGTTTTCGATGTGAATCGGAATCCCGGTTGATGATCGTCCCGCCGCGCGGACGTTGACCGGCCGTTTCCAGCCATGCCGGGACCGTCCGCTAGTCCAGAACGGCCCTCAGCTTGCCCGAAAGCTGTTCGATGTGAAAGGGCTTCTGGAGGAAGCCCCGGCAGCCCCGCTCCATGATTGTTTTGGCTTCGCCGTCGATGCTGTAGCCGCTGGACAGAAGTACCTTGACCTCCGGATCGATCTCCTTGAGGCGGTCGAAGGTCTCCCCTCCCGACAGCCCCGGCATGATCATGTCCAGGATGACCAGGTCGATCTCCTTTCGTTTCACCATGTAGACGGCGATGGCCTCCTGCCCGTTCCCGGCCGAATAGACCCGGTAGCCCAGCGAGGTCAGGAGCTCCCCCGTCACTTCCGCCACGGTCGGCTCGTCGTCGACCAGGAGGATCGTCTCTCTTCCCTTTGCAACGGTCCCGGCTTCCCGCTTCTCCTGCACCACCTCCTTCTCCGAGGCGGGCAGGAAGATGGTGAAGGTCGAGCCCTGGCCCGGTTCGCTGTCCACATGAATCATGCCGCCGTGCCCCTTGACGATGCCGTAGACCATGGCCAGGCCCAGGCCCGTGCCCCTGCCCATCGCCTTGGTCGTGAAAAAGGGATCGAAGATCCGCTCTTTCGTCTTGTCGTCCATCCCCGTGCCGGTGTCTGTGATCGAGATTTTCACGTATTTGCCGGGAATGACGGCCAGGGGCAGTGCCTCCGCCCCGTCCAGGGAAACATTCTCCGTTTCCAGGTAGATCTCGCCTCCTCCCGGCATGGCCTGCCAGGCGTTCACGTACAGGTTCATGAAAACCTGCTGCATCTGGCCCCGGTCCGCCTCCACGCTCCACAGGTTCTTCCCGTATTTCCTGTGGATGGCGATTTCCTTCTTGGTCCGCCCGAACATGGAGGATGTCTTCTTCACGATGTCGTTCATGTCGGTGGGCTTCACTTCGTATCTTCCCCCGCGGGCGAAGCCCAGGAGCTGACGGGTCAGGTCCGTCCCGCTCTGCACCTGCTCCTCGATCCGCTTAAGCCTCTCGTAATGGGGGTGCGACGGATCCAGGTCCAGGAGCGTCAGGGAGGCGTATCCCTGGATTCCCATGAGCAGGTTGTTGAAGTCGTGGGCGATTCCGCCGGCCAGGGTGCCGATGGCCTCCATCTTGTCGGCGTGCTGCAGCCGCTCTTCCAGCCTTCGCCGTTCCTCCTCGGCCTGCCTCTGTTCGGTGATGTCGAAGGCCGCTTCGAACCGGACGGCGCGGCCGTCGGGCCACCGGATCGCCCGATCGACGCACCGGTACAGGCGATTGTTGGATTCGTTCCGGAATTCCCAGACATAGGTCTTGCCGAAGTTCTCCCCGAAGATCCGGTCGTTCGTGCAGAACGGGCAGGGCTCGCTCCGGTGCTGCAGGTACTCGTAGCACTTCGGATGGTCGGGTATGCCGATGGCCTCCTCGAGGGCCCGATTGATGAAGAGGAGCTCGTAGGTCTCGGGATCGGCCACGTAGACGGGATCCGTCATGGCGCCCAGGACCGAAAGGAGGCACAGGTGGTTTTCCCTCGCCTCCTCCTCGGCCTGCTTGCGCTCGGTGATGTCGATGAGCGAAGCGGCGCTTCGCTTCGTTCCCGGGATCAGGCCGACGGTCAGGAGGATGTTCTTCAGGGAGCCGTCCCTGTGCCGCATTCGAAACTCGTACCTGCTCTTTGCCGCATCCGGATCCGTCCGACGCAGAAGATGCTGTTCGACCATCCGCGTCAAATCGTCCGGCTCGATGAACTCCGTCCACTTTCTCTTTCCCTCCACCTCCTCCCGCGCATAACCCGTCAGACTCTCGAATCCCTCATTTGTCAGGGAGATCGTCGTGTCCTCCTCGACGATCAGCATGGTGGTTCCCGTGGTTTCGAAAATCGCCTGATACCGGGTTTCGGAGGCGCGAAGGGCTTCCTCCGCCGCTTTGCGCTCGGTGATATCGTTGAAGAAATTCAACGTCGCCGGCTTCCCCTGCCAGGTAATCGGCGTCACGTGAATCTCGATCCATTTGACCGGTCCCTCCCCGGCAAGGAGCCTGAAGGTGTAAGCACCGGGAACGCTTTCCTGATTCATTCTTTTCCTGTATCGCTCCGTGATCATCTCCCGGTCGTCGGGGTGAACATAATCCAGGAAAGGCGTTTCCAGCACTTCTTCCCTGGGACGGCCGATGATTTCCAGGGCCCGACGGTTCAGGAATCTGTGCCGGCCCTCCTGGGCGATTGAGATGGCCTCGTCCGCGTTTTCCACGACGACGCGATACTGCTCCTCGCTTTCCCTGAGCGCCTCTTCCATCCTCCTGCGATCGGTTATGTCGCTGCAGCTTCCCTCGAAAGCGATGATCCTGCCCGCGGCGTCCCTCAGGGGAACGCCGTTGGAGGTGTGCCATCGCCAGGATCCGTCGGCGTGCCGGATGCGGTATTCAACCCCCGTCTGCCGTTCTCCCTTTTCGACCGCCCCCTGCAGGGCCTGAAGGCACACGTCGAGGTCGTCCGGATGGATGAGCGGCTGAAAGGATTTTCCGATCACGAGGTCCGGATGATGGCCCAGGAGCTCGGTCCAGCTCGGGGAAACATACGTGAAGATGCCGTCCAGGGTCAGCGTGTAGATGATGTCGTGGCTGTTCTCGATCAGCAGGCGGTACTGCTCCTCGATCTTTTTCCGGTCCGTGATGTCCCGCGTGCTTCCCTGCACCCCGACGGGGTTTCCGTCTTCGTCGAACAGCCAGCAGGCGGTGATCTCGATGTCCTTGACCGACCCGTCCTTGCAGTACTGCTGGATCTCCAGCGTCATGGACCGGGCGCGCTCCGCCGGGGGCTTTTCCAGCTGCGCGGCCAGCTCGGTCATGGCCGGCTCCACATACGACTCCACGACGTATTTGTGGAATGGGATCTTCATGGTCTCTTCGGGGGTATAGCCGCTCAGCGTCCTGACGGAGGGACTCACGTAGGTGAACCGTCCGTCCAGCGTCATGGTCCAGATCACGTCCGTCGAATTGTCCGCCAGGAGGTGGTACTTCCTTTCGCTCTCCCGCAGGGCCTCCTGGGCCCTTTTTCGCTCCGCATCCGCCTCCTCCAGCTTGCGGATTCTCCGCTTCAGCGCGGCGATCTCTTCCGACTTCCCTTTTTTCCCCTGGTCCGGACCGGTCATGGAGCACCCTTCATCCATCGGCTGTGTGCGGATACGGATACGGTCTCCCCCCCTTCCACGAGACAAAAGAAAACCCCGTTCTCCTGTCGAAAGAATCGGGGTCTCGGCGGTCGAGTCATCGATATCACCGTCTGCTCGGGAAAGAGGTCGGATCAATCTGGAAACCTTGTTTCTCCTGCGCTTCCGGAATTGCACATAGACTACCGTGCCGGGATCGGGCATGTCAAGTTCTTTGACCGTCAACCTATCAATATTATGGTATATTACACGTCCCGGACGGGACGATCCCTGAGAAATGGACGCTCTGAGCATCGACCGCCGGAGGATCCGCGAAGGGGCGGCTCGCCGACCGCACCCCGGACCAGGCTGATCCGGCCCGGCGGGACGCCTGGCTGCCCGGCGAACGGGGACATGAGGGCATCGCCGGGGCGATCCCGGCTGCGCGGCTGAGAATGCAGGCAGGCGCAGTCGGTTCTGTTGGAAGTGGACCGCCGCGGCCTCCCGTGTTATGAAAAAACGGAATCCCAAAAAAAAGAATGGAGGAGAATCATGAGAAGACGGCTTTTCATCCTGGCAGCGGCGCTGATTGCGCTTCTCTTCTGCGGCACGGCGCTGGCACTGGAGTTCTCGGCGGACATGGTGAGCAAAGGCAAGGGAGCCCAGGGAATGACCGCGAAGGTCTACATGAAAAACAACAAGTTCCGCTGGGAATCGAAGCAGCAGGAAACCTATACCATCTCCCGGCAGGACCTGATGAAAACCTGGATCGTCATGCCAAAGCAGAGAAATTACATGGAGATGAAGTTTGATCCCTCCAAGGATCAGTCACCCCAGGAAAAGGTGAAGGGCGAGGTCAGCCGGAAACTGCTCGGCACGGAAACGATCGACGGGCACCCGGCGAAAAAGTATGAAGTCACGGTACAAAGCGGAAAACGGCAGACGAAATCGTACCAGTGGCTGGCGACAGACCTGAACAATTTCCCGATCAAGCAGGCCGCCGTGGATGGGAGCTGGAGCATGGAATACCGGAACATCCGGATGGAAGGCCAGCCCGACAGCCTCTTCGAAGAGCCGAAGGGCTTCAAGAAGATGGCCATGCCCGGCATGCCGCGCGTGCCGCGCCGCTGAGTGGATGACCCCATGGAGCTCTCTTCCCGTCATGTCGGAATCCCGCTGAAGGCCTATGAAACGGCCGTGACCTGGCGGCAGACGACGAACTACGCCGCTGCGCTGGGCGATGCCAACCCCTGGTATCTCGACGATTCCCGGCCCGGAGGGATCGTCGCCCCGCCCATGTTTTCCGTGGCCGTCACCTGGCCCATCACCGAGCGGATCGCCGAATTCATCGAATCGGCGAAGTTCCCGAAGGAAATCGTCAACACCCAGGTCCATTACACGGAGCACCTGGCCATCCACCGCCTTGTCCGGCCGGAGGACAGGCTTGCGGTCCGGGGCCGCATTGCGGCGATCCTTCCCCGCAAGGCAGGGACGCTCTTCGTCATCCGCTACGACGTCACCGACGCGGCCGGGAGCCCCGTCTTCACGGAGCACATCGGCGGCATGATGCGGGGGGTCCGGTGCGTTGACGAGGGCCGCGGCGGGGAGACGCTCCCCGTTGTGCCGTCCTTCGAAGCCTCCGGGGCGCCCATCTGGGAGGCATCGGTATTCGTGGACCGGGCGGCGCCCTTCATCTACGACGGCTGCACCAATATTTATTTCCCGATCCACACCTCCGTGGCCTTCGCCCGCGCCGTGGGCCTTCCGGATATCATTTACCAGGGGACGGCCACGCTGGCCCTGGCCGTCCGGGAGTTGACAAACCGCGAGGCCGAGGGGGATCCCCGGCGGGTGAAGGCCGTTTCCTGCCGTTTCACCGGCATGGTGATTCCCGGCTCGGATATCCGGATCCGCCTGATCGGGAAAGCGTCGGAAGGCCCGGATACGCACTGCTTCTTCGAGGTTCTGAATGCCGAAGGGAAGCATGCCGTTCGTGACGGAGCCGTCATTCTCGGCCCGGCCTGATGCTCCGGGGCGGCTGACGCGGAAGGCCCGGCTGTTCAGGCGGCCGGGCTGTCTCTTCACTCCCCCCACCCAACACTTCCAAAGGAGGGAACCATGAGCTGGCAGAAACAGAACCTGACTTGGCATTACGTGGAAAAATGGGCCGCGGGGAAGCCCGGAGCCGAGGCCCTGGTCTTCGGAGACGAACGCCTCACCTGGGGTGAT
>CAYNEJ010000115.1:0-10306 GCA_964396205.1 uncultured Syntrophaceae bacterium | reverse complement strand
CCAGAGCCATGAGTCGTATCCTTTTCGGAACGTCGAATGGCAAAGGATGAAGGAGACGCAGCAGACGGGTGTTTTGGGGCAGCCCATCCGGAAATGCTTCGGCGACAGCGGAAGCCCCCGTGGCAGCCCCCCGCGCCCTGACCGGACCATCCCTTTGTTGCGGGAATCTGCCTCTCGTTCAGCCGAAGCTCTCGTCGGCGATCTCCAGCATGGAGAGGTCTTCGCTGCGGATGGACTGCGCCGCCGCGTCCACCTCCGGCAGGACGTGCCGGATGAAGTATTTCGCCGCCGCGATCTTTCCCTGGTAGAACGCCGCGTCGCCGTTGTTCTTCAGGAGATCGTGCCCCTCGAACATCTTGAACAGGTCCGCCGGATCGACGCCGTTTTCCCGGCACAGGGCCTGGAGCTTTTCCTCCGCAACGCCGGCCTCCCAGAGAAGGAGCCACCCCAGGACGACCTTGCCCATCATCATGAGAAACGGGTAGGCGTTGGCGACGGGAATCATGAATTTTCCCGCCTTGCCGCTGGCGGCAAAGAACATGGCCATCTCTCCGAGCAGGTTCGCGGAGGCCTGAACGCTGTCGGCCATCCCCTCCAGGAGCGGCCGGTCCTTGTACCGGGCCGTGACGGCTCCGATCTCGCCGAGGAGGCTGATGAAGTAGAGGCCCTTCTTCATGCCCAGTTTGCGCCCCACCAGATCCAGCGCCTGGATGCCGTTCGTCCCCTCGTAAAGGGACGCGATTTTCTCGTCCCGCATGAACTGCTCCACGGGATATTCCTGGCAGAAGCCGTATCCCCCGTAGACCTGGATGGCCTGCTCGGTCACCCGGAACCCCATGTCGGAGCAGTAGGCTTTGCAGATGGGGGTGAGGATTTCCAGGAGGCCGGTCCATTTTTCCCGCTCACCCTCCTCCGCAACCGTGCGGGCCTTATCGACGCACCACGCCGTGTAGTACATCAGGGCCCGCATCCCCTCCACCTGGGCCTTCATCCACAGGAGCATCCGGCGGACGTCGGGATGCTGGATGATGGGAACCCGCGGCGCCTCGGGGTTCTTCATGTTCATGAGCGACGAGCCCTGAAACCGTTCCCTGGCGTACCGAAGTGCATGAAGATACGCGATGGAGCCGCTGGCCAGACCCTGGAGGCCCACGCCGATGCGGGCCTCGTTCATCAGCTGGAACATGACGCGCATTCCCTGCCGCTCCTGGCCGAGGAGCTCGGCATAACAGTCCCCGTTGTCGCCGAAGTTGATCAGGCAGGTCGCCGATCCCTTGAGCCCCATTTTGTGCTCGATGTTGCCGATGGTGTAGTCGTTTCGCCTCCCCAGTGTCCCGTCGTCGCTCACCAGGAATTTCGGGACCAGGAAGATGGAGATGCCCGCCGTACCCGGGGGATCCCCCTCGATGCGCGCCAGGACCGGGTGAACGATGTTTTCCGTCAGATCGCTGTCCCCCCCGGTGATGAAGATCTTCGTTCCCGAGATCCGGAAGGTTCCGTCGGGCATGCGGACGGCTTTTGTCTTGAGGTTGCCCACGTCGGACCCGGCTCCCGGCTCCGTGAGGGCCATGGTTCCTCCCCAGGCGCCGGAATACATCTTGTCCATGTATTTCCGCTTCTGCCCTTCCGTTCCGAAGGTCTCGACGAGGTGTGCCGCTCCTTCGGTGAGTCCCGGATAGGCATGAAAGGCGAAGTTGTGCATGAACCACTCCTTCGCGGCCGAACTGATCACGATGGGCAGCCCCTGTCCGCCGTGCTCGGCGGGCCGGCTCATGCCCATCCATCCGCCCTCGCAGTACAGCCTGTAAGGGCGGTGAAAGACCTCCGGCACGGCGACATGGCCGTCCTTAAGGGAGCACTCCTGACGATCCGCCGCGGCCAGGGTGGGCAGGATCTCCTCGGTTGACAGCTTCCCGGCCTCGTTGAGAATCATGTCAAACAGATCGGCTGAGAGATCCTGATAGCGATCCGCCTCACACAGCTTATCTGCCTGCAGCAGTTCGTAGAGCAGAAATTTCTGATCCCGTTCATCAACAATCAGGCTTCCCATGATCCGACTGCCTCCTTCCCAAGAGAGGTTCAGGCCCGCGAAGAGACGCTTCTTTCCTCCGGCCGGCAGGGTCGCGGGTCGGCGCCTCATTCCGGAACATCGGGGGAATGCATAACACAATCGATGTGGCAGGAAAAGCGGTTCTTGACACCCAAATCAACATTTTCGGCTTGCTAATCGGATAGTTATAAAACCAATTGACAACCTTTTCCGGCCTCCGGTACAAGCGTGGGACTGCTGTCGCAATCCAATCCCGGAGCCTCTCTTGACCGGAACCATTGTCAACACCGGCGCCGTCGTCGCCGGAAGCCTCCTCGGCCTGGCCGCGGGGAAACGCCTTCCGGAGCGCATGAAAACGCTCCTTCTCCAGTGCCTGGGCCTGTCGACCCTGCTCATCGGTCTCCAAATGGCCCTCTCCGGCAAGGAGATGATGGCCAACATCGCCTGCCTTCTCCTCGGCGCCGTCATCGGCGAGGCGGCGAATCTCGAGAGGTGGATCGAGCGGCTCGGTGAATGGCTCAAAGCCCGGGCCCGCTCCGGCTCCTCGACATTCGTGGAGGGGTTCGTCACCGCCTCCCTTCTCTACGTGACGGGAGCCATGGTCATCGTCGGCTCCATCCAGGACGGCGTGGCGGGAGATCCCCGGACACTCTACATCAAGTCCCTCCTTGACGGCGTCGCGTCCATCGCGCTTGCTTCCGCGCTGGGCGGCGGAGTTCTCTTCTCCGCCCTCTCGGTTCTCGTCGTCCAGGGAAGCCTGACGCTCCTGGCATCGCGGCTCGTCTTCCTCCAGGCCCCGGCGGTCCTCGACGCGGTGACCGCCACGGGGGGTCTCCTCATCGTGGCCATCGGGATCAATCTGCTGGAGCTCACGAAAATCCGGATCGGCAACCTGATCCCGGCGCTGGTCCTGGCGATCCTCTGGGGGGTTTGGAAATAGATCGAAGGATGCCGTCATCTCCCTCCGGGAGGCGCGGATCGCCATGGTGGCGGACATGGGAAGCCTGAACCGCCTTCCCCGGATCATCGGCCAGGGCAATGCAAGGCTCATGACCTTTACGGCTCGTGATTTCACCGCCGACGAGTGCCTCCGGATGGGCCTGGGCCTGCTCTGCGAAGTCTGCGACACCCCGGAGAGCCTCCTGGAGCGATCCCTGAACCTGGCGGCGGAGATCGCCGCCAACCCGCAGTCCGCCGTGAAGGGGAAAGAAGACGGACGGATCCGTTCTCAGGTGCGCCGGCCGGCAATGCTCCTGTAGAACCGGGCGGAAAAGAGGGACTTCAGCTCCGCATGAACGGACCGGTAGGTTCGCCTCCCCGCCAGGAGGTCCTCGAAGAACCGGACGGCCCGCCGGCTCCGCACGCCGATGCGGTAGGAAACGCCGGGAAACCGGTAGAACAGGCTTGCCAGGCGGGCGGCATACTGCAGATCCAGGCGGATCTCGTCGTTCACCTGCTCCTCGTATTCCCGGAGCGGACGTCCCTCCGCGATGACCCGGGCGGCCAACCGGCCGCTGAGGACGGCGAAGTGGATTCCCTCCCCCGTGAGCGGGTCCACAAGGCTGGCCGCGTCTCCAACGAGCAGGGTACGGCGGGAGGTGAGTGCCGGGGTGCCGTCGCAATACGGCAGAGGATGGCCCTGGAACCGCGCGCGGATTCTGTCCCTGGTCGCGGGGATCCGGTCCAGGAAGCTGTCAAGCCGGGCACGGATGTCCGGCAGCCGCGGCAGCGTGGTCGCCATTCCGCAGGAGAGGTGTTTCCGCTTGGGGAAGATCCACCCGTACCCGGAGGGCACAACTCCGAAATCAATGCAGGCCATCCCGGCCGACTTCTCCAGGTCCTCCGGAGAAACCTCCGTCTCGGCGGACAGCCCGATGCCCATCGACCGGAGGGAAAAGAGTCCGACGGCCCGGGCGACTCGGCTCATGGGCCCGTCCGCACCGATGAGCCACCGGGATCGCCATGTCTCGCCGCCGTCCGTCACGACCTCCACGGAGTCTTGCCTCTCCGAAACCCCCGTCAACTCCCGCCCCTCCCGGATCTCGCAGCCCGCCTGTCTCGCACACCGCAGGAGGTGATCGTCGAAGAGAGCCCGCATCACCATGATGATGCCGGGCGCCTCCATCGCCACCTCGAACGGGCGGCCTCCGGCATAGGAAAAACGAATGCGGCCGACGGTCGCCTCCAGGACATCCTCCGGAAGAGGACCCAGGAGGGGAACCACATGGGGAGGCAGACCTCCGCCGCAGGGCTTCAGACGGGGAAACCGGGCCTTGTCCAGGATCAGGACGCGCGCTCCCGAAGCGGCCAGCATCCGGCCCGCCGCGGTCCCCGCGGGACCTGCACCGGCGACGATCACATCATAGGGCTTCCCGTTTCCCACAAACCCGATCCTTGTGTCTTGAGAATGAAGGGGCGGACGGAGATCCGCCCCTTGCGCCGCCCGTGACAGCCCCCGCGCCGCGAAAGAACCGTCCAGCCGCGGGGGCGCGGCCGGGGGGTTCCAGAGGAGCATTCAGGAAGCTTTTCCATCTCGCGGGCGTCACACTTCACAAAGGACGTACCGGGGAAAAGATTCCGCGACGGCGGAATCCCCCGTGACAGCCCTCGCGCCGCGAAAGAACCGTCCAGCCGCGGGGCCTGTCGGAAACCCCGTGAAGGGTGTAAAAAATGTCTATAATCGACAAGGCTCGCAAAGTCAAAGCCGCGCCCCCGTTTCCGGCATCCCCGGGCCGCGTTCGGAGACAGCGTTTCACCATACCGGACAAAGCCCGCAGGCAATTCGCAACCCCTTTGCGCGATTGAAAAAAATGCGCTTCCGGTGTATGGTTCCGCGTCACACAAGGGAGGTCCCTAACGTGTATTACCATTCCAACGGGAACAACGGATACGACGAGCAGAAGACCCTGGTCATCGCCTCTCTTTTTCGGGACGACTTCTGCATCGACTGGCTGGTGGACCTCCTGACGGATCTGAAGCCGTCCCAGATCCTGTCCCAACTCGAGCAGGGCGTCACAGACGGAACCCTCGTGAGGAAAGAGCCCGGATACTATGGGTTCGCCAGCGACAAGAAACGCAAGCGCCTGAGGGCGAGCCTCGATCCCCGGGAGGAGAAACAGCTCCACGGCTACATCGCCGACATCCTCATGCGGCAGTTGCCGGACAACGAGGAGAAGGCCCATGCCGTTGCCCACCACCTGATCCACATCCTCAACGACGCCAACCGGTGCCGCTACCTGATCAAGGCCGGAGACCTGCATCTCGAGGCGTTCCGTCCCGAGGAGGCTCTCCAGTGTTACAGCAAGGCCCTGGAGGATCTCGCCGCCCTGTCGGGACGCGAGGCGGACGGTCTCTTCAGCGAGACGGCCATCAAGTACTCCAAGATCTCCACGGCGCGGCACGACACGATGAAGGTCCTGTCCATCCTGGAGTCGGCCCTGGAAAAGGCAACGAGGTGGAAGGTGGACCGGGCCCGGGCTCTCCTGAAGATGCACATGGCCAAGAATGAGTGGCTTCGGTCCCGGTATGACAGCGCTCTTCAGTATTTCGAGGAGGGATGGGCCCTGGCCCGGGAGGTGAACGATCCCCGGCTGCTGCAATCGGCGACGACCTTCAGCGCCTTCTTCCTTTTCTGGCAGGGGCGCTTCCGGGAAGCCGTCCGGATGTATGAAAAAGCCGTCCCGGACATCGAGCGGTACCCCCAGGGAGGCTTCCCCCTGCTGGCGGTCATGACGGTGGGCTACTGCTATGCCCAAATCGGCCAAGTGACCCAGGGACTGGGCATGCTCGACGCCCTTCGGAGCCACGGGCTGGGCAAGGGAGACCTGTACCTGGCCGCCTACACGGATGGCAACATCGGCAACGTCATGCTGGAGATCGGCCGGGTGGACGAGGCCATCCAGTACCTGGAAGACTCCGCGAAAATGGCCAAGCGGGCCCACAACGACTGGGTCTGGATCACCGGCAAGATGTCCCTGGCCTACGCCTACTATCTCAAGGGGGACACGGAGCAGTCCCTTCAGAACCTCCGGGAGTTCCTCCACCACACCCGCAAGGTCCACACGACGGTGTACCTCTATCCTTACCTCCTGGAGCTTGGGTCCGCGATGGCAAAGGGAGAGTTCCCCGCCGTGGAGGGCCTCTCCCTGGAGAGGGAAATCCAGAGCATGATCAGCGGCCACAACATTTTCCTCAAGGGCGTCGCCTACCGCTTCCAGGCACACCAGTGGGAGCGGGAGGGCCGTCCCCGGGAAGAGGTGATCCGGTCCCTCATGGACTCCATCGCCGGCCTCGATGAATCGGGTCAGCAGATCGAGCTGGCGAAATCACGCCTGGAGCTGGCCCGGCAATACCTGGCCGGCGGGGACAAGGAAGCGGCCAGGGAACTCGCCGCCACGGCCACGGAAACCCTGGATGCATTCAACGACAAGCTTATTCCCGACGAGCTCCGGATGCTTGTCGGGGAGCGGCCCGCCGGGGAGCTGCTCCTGAAAGAGATCCTGAATCTGGGCCAGAAGGTGGTCACGATCCGGGACAACCGGGACCTGGTCCAGCACATCCTTTCCACCCTGAATCGGATCACCGGCGCCGAGCGAAGCGCCATTTTCCTCCTTGAGGAAGGTGAAAATGCACCGCGCCCGGTCCTGCGGGCATCGAAGAACCTGACCTCGGAACAGGTGGATCACCGCCTGTTCGCCTCGTCCCTGCACATGATCGAGGAGGTGGCCCGGGCGGGAAAGGGCCGAATTTTCGCAGACGTCACACCCAGGGAAGAGGGCGGCGCCGAATCCGACGTGATCCGGTCCCGCATCTGCGTTCCCATGATTCTCCGGGACAAGACCGTCGGGGTCCTCTACCACGACAACCGGCTTCTCTCCAGCGCCTTCAAGGAATCGGACCTGGATTTGCTGTCCTATTTCGCGGCCCTGGCAGCCTTCGCCCTGGACAACGCCAGCGCCTACGAGGAAATCCGGCGGCTCAACCGCAAGCTGTGCGAGGAAAACCTCTACTACAAGGAAGAGCACCTCCAGAACCTGCACTTCGACGACATCATCGGGGAGAGCCCGGGGATCCGCCGCGTCCTGGCCCAGATCGACCAGGTAACCGGGACGGACGCGACGGTGATGATCATCGGTGAGACGGGGGTGGGCAAGGAGCTTGTGGCGCGGGCCATCCACCGCCACAGTGCCCGCCGGGACAAGCCCTTCATCAAGGTGAACTGCAGCGCCCTTCCGGAAAGCCTGATCCCCAGCGAGCTCTTCGGCCACGAGAAGGGTGCCTTCACCGGGGCGATCCGCCGGCGCCTCGGCCGCTTCGAGCTGGCCGATGGTGGAACGCTCTTTCTCGACGAGATCGGCGAGATCAGCCTGGACCTGCAGGTGCGCCTGCTCCGGGTCCTCCAGACCCGGGAGTTCGAGCGGGTGGGCGGCAGCGAGACCCTCCACTCCGATTTCCGGCTCCTGGTGGCGACAAACCGGAACCTGGAGATGGACGTGAAGACCCAGAAGTTCCGCCCGGACCTGTATTACCGCCTCGCCGTCTTCCCCATCTACGTGCCGCCCTTGCGGGAGCGACGGGAGGACATCCCTCTCCTGGCCTTCCACTTTCTCAAGATCTATGCCCAGAAGCGGGGCAAGGACTTCAACAAGATCCCCGAAACGGAGATGGAGAAACTGCTGGACTACGAATGGCCCGGAAACGTGCGGGAGATGGAGAACATCATCGAGCGGGGGACGATCCTCAACTCCGGTCCGGTTTTCCGGGTGCCCGAACTGGGGTCGCGCCTTTCCGAGACGCAGCCCCCGGGAGACGGGGTGAGCCTGATGGACAATGAACGCCGGCACATCCTCTGGGCCCTGCAGAAGACGAACTGGAAGGTCCGGGGAAAGGGCGGGGCGGCGGAGCTCCTGGAGCTGCCCCCTTCAACCCTTGCCTTCCGGATGAAGAAACTGGGAATCCGGAGACCCGAGACCTCATCCTGACGGAAATCCGGAGAAATGGTGGCAGACCGCGACCGCTCCGGTTTGGAGGGGGAATGGAACACGGACCGCGGCCTGCCGGCGGAAAGGAATCGATGACGCGGGGAACGGACCGCTCTCCAATCCGCCGGCCGTTCCCCGTCAAACGGAAGGCCTTCCCCGGCTCAGGCCTTGCCGTACTTGGCCTGATAAATCGGGTCGCTTTCCTGCAGTTCCCGACGCATTACCTTCCCCACCAGGGTCTTGGGAATCTCCTTGATGAACTCGACATGCCTGGGCGCCTTGTAGTGCGTCATGTTCGCCTTGCACCACTCCTTGAGCCCTTCCTCGGTGACCTTGCCCACCCATGAATCCTTGAGAACGACCCAGGCCTTGATGGCCTCACCCGTCTCCGGATCCGGAAGGCCCGCCACGGCCACCTCGCTGATTCCCTCGTGAACGCCCATGAGCTGCTCCACTTCCGTCGGGAAGACCGAGTAGCCCTTCACCTTGATGAGCTGCTTCTTCCGGTCGTTGAGCGTCACCCGACCGTGGGCGTCCATGAAGCCGATATCACCGGTATACAGCCAGCGTTTGCCGTCCTCCCGGATGCGAATCGTATCGGCGGTTTCATCCGGGTTGTTCAGGTACCCCTGCATGACCGTGGGGCCCGCCACGATGAGCTCCCCGCTCTCGCCCGCGGGCATTTCCTTTTCGCCCGTGAACATGTCGACGATTTTCCACTCGAGGCCCGGAAGGGCCAGTCCGATGGTTCCCGTCGTATCCACGTCACTGATGGGACCTCCGGACACGACCGGCGAGGCCTCCGACAGGCCGTAGCCCTCGATGAGGCTCGCACCCGTAAGCTTCTCGAAGCTCTCCTTGACGTTCCTGTGCAGGGGCCCGGCCCCGGAAATGCAACCCTTGAGCTTCTTCGCGATCGGATACCTGGCGATCTCCGGGAAGTCGGCAATCCTCTTGAACATCACCTCCGCGCCCGGGAAATAGGTCTGCCCGTCCGGGGCGATCTCGCAGACCGTCTTCAGGAGATCCTCCGTCTCGGGCGGCCTCGGGAAAAGCATCATCCACATCCCGCAATAGAGCACCGTATTCATGATGGCCGTCATCCCAAAGGAGTGGAACAGGGGTAGAATTCCGATCATGCAGGCCCCGGGCACCATGGTCCACATCCAGGCGCCCACCTGGATGGAGTTGCAGACACAGTTGTAGTGGCTGAGCACCGCCGCCTTCGGAACCCCTGTCGTCCCGCCGGTCATGATGTAGGTGGCCACGTCGTCGGGCGTGACATCCGCCTTGACCGGCTCCGGCCTCGCCTTCAGGAGATCGGGAAAGGAGAGGGACCCCGCGGGAACCGGCCCGGTGGGGATCTTCTTCAGCGCTTTGCCAAGCCATTTTTTCCAGCCCGCCACCTTGAGCATGTCCGCCACGTTCGTCGCGATCCAATGGTCGATGTGAAGGTCCTTCTCGATGGGTTTGAGCAGCGGCTCGTAGAGAGCATCCAGGAATATCAGCGTCCGCGCTCCCGTGAGCTTCAGCTGGTGAAGAATCTCTCCCGGTTTGTACGTCGGATTGATACCTGTCACGATCACACCCAGTTTAGCGCAGGCGTAGTAGGCGACGATGTACTGGAAGCAGCTTGGCAGGACCAGGGCTACCACGTCGCCCTTTTTCAGGCCCAGTTTGCGGAGGCTCTGGGCGAAAGCGTCCACGTGGCCCAGGATTTCCCCGTAGGTGATGAAGGAGTTCAGGAACCAGGCCGCGGGACGGTCGGCATATTTCGCCGCCGACGCCGTCATCATCTCATAGAGGGTGATGCGGGGAAAATCGATGGCCTTCGGAACCTTTTCGGGCCATCCCGCCGCGGCCTGCAGCCAGGGTTTCGATTCATCCACGCGATACAGATTCCGACTCGCCATGTTCCCTCCTTTTTTCCCCTTGGTTGATGGTTCTTGATATGGAAACAAGCCTCCTGACCTTTTTCAGTACATCCGCTCTATCATATCTGAATACTTCTCCATGATCACGCGCCGTTTCACCTTCAGGGTCGGGGTCAGCTCACCGGTTTCCTGCAGCCCAACGAAGGCGAGGTCACCTACCGGGGCCGCTCGCTGCGGGGCCTCAAGCCGCACCAGATCGTGCGCACGGGGGTGGCGCGCTCGTTCCAGGACCTCAAGCTCTTCACCAACATGACGGTGCTCGAGAACGTCCTGGTCGCGCTGCCCGACCAGTCCGGCGACAGCCCCTGGAACGTGTACTTCCGGCCGCTGAAGGTCCGCGC
>CAYNEJ010000114.1:0-10689 GCA_964396205.1 uncultured Syntrophaceae bacterium | reverse complement strand
CGAAGGATGAGGGAAACGCCGCAGACGGGTGTTTTTCAACAGCCCGTGCGGAAAAACGGCCGCGACGGCGGAAGCCCCCGTGGCAGCCCCCACGCCGATACGCTCAATTCAAGGGGTAAGCGGAGGCCTGCCAGGAAAGGAAAAGTAAGAGGGAGAGGTCCGGATTTGAAATCCGTCTCCGTCTCTGGACAGGGAAGAGGGCAAAAAAAGGTTGACGGCGCCGGGGAGGCCTGTTAGAGGGACCGGGAAAGAGGAAACGAGCATGAACCGTTCGCGTACCATGACAACTTTGAATCGCTGGTGGTGGTGGACCACAGGAGAGGGGTCCGTCCGCCGCTGATTGAGTGACATAGCATGCACAAGCCGCGGGGTCCCCTCGGGATTCCGCGGCTTTTTTGTTTTATGGTGCAATGAACGAAAAGGCCGCCATCGAGTGCGGCCTTTTTTTATTTTCCGAGAGAGGATACGGCATCATGATTTTTCCCGATTTTGACACTTTTCAAGCCTTGGCCCGCGAAGGCAACCTGATCCCGGTATACCGGGAACTGCTGGCGGATACGGAGACCCCCGTCACGGCCCTGCTGAAGCTGCGGGCGGAGCGGAACGTGTTTCTCCTGGAGAGCGTCGAGGGATCGGAGAAGTGGGGACGGTACACCTTCCTGGGCTCGTCGCCCCGCCTGGTATTCCGGGTCCGGGGGCGGGAGGTTCACATCGAGGAGAATGGAGTCAGCCGCGTTCTGGAGCATGACGGGGATCCCCTGCGTGTCTTGAAAGAGATCCTGGGGCGGTACCGGCCGGTCAGTCTCCCGGAGCTCCCCCGCTTTTTCGGCGGGGCCGTCGGATTCCTGGGCTACGGGATGATCCGCTTCTTCGAGAAGAAACTGGACCGCCGTTCCGGTCGGGTCGGCGAGACGGACGACGCGGTCTTCCTGCTGACGGACACCCTGCTCATCTTCGACAACGTGCGCCATACGCTGAAAATCGTTTCCTGCGCCCGGACGGATGATGCCGGTGATCTCCGGCGGGCCTACGATGAGGCGGCGGGGAAAATCGAGGAGACGATTGCCCGCCTGAAGGCTGCGCCCGCTGCCATCGCTTCTCCGCGGGAGGGGGCGGGTGAAGGCGGATCGTTCGCGGGGACCGTCACGGAGGAGGAATTCCGGGAGATGGTCGTCCGGGCGAAAGAATACATCGTCGCCGGCGACATCATCCAGGTCGTCCTCTCCCAGCGCTTCGAGCGGCCCTGCTCCGTCGATCCCGTCAACCTCTACCGGGCCCTGCGGTACGTCAACCCGTCTCCGTACCTGTTTTTCCTGAAGATCGACGGCTGCCACCTGATCGGCTCCTCCCCGGAGGTCATGGTCCGCCTGGAGGAGGGAATCGCGGAGCTGAAGCCCATCGCGGGGACGCGGAGAAGGGGCGCCACGGAGCAGGAGGACCGGAGTCTGGCGGACGAGCTGCTCCAGGATCCGAAGGAGAAGGCGGAGCACGTGATGCTCGTCGACCTGGGGCGGAACGACCTGGGGCGGATCGCCCGGACAGGGAGCGTCCAGGTGAGCCAGCTGATGGCCGTGGAGCGCTATTCCCACGTGATGCACCTGGTGTCCCACATCCAGGCGCAACTGGCCGAGGGCAGGGACGCCTTCGACGTCCTCCGGGCGTCCTTCCCGGCGGGAACGCTGACGGGGGCGCCGAAGGTCCGGGCCATGGAGATCATCGACGAGCTGGAGAAATATCCGCGGGGGTCTTACGGCGGCGCCGTCGGGTACATCAGTTACACCGGCAACATGGACCTGGGGATCACCATCCGGACGATGATGCTGGAGAACGGGATGCTGTCGGTCCAGGCGGGCGCGGGTATCGTCGCCGATTCGGACCCCCGGAGCGAATACGAAGAGACGCTGCACAAGGCGGGAGGGATGTTCCGGGCCGTCGCGCTGGCGGAGAACGGCTTTCAACTGAATGGAGGTGCAAAATGATCCTGATGATCGATAATTACGATTCGTTTACCTACAACCTGGTCCAATACCTGGGCCAGCTCGGCGAGGACGTGGTCGTCCGGCGGAATGACGAGACAACCCTGGAGGAGATCGAGGACCTGGCGCCGGAGGCCATCGTGCTGTCTCCCGGTCCCTGTTCCCCCGAGGAGGCGGGCATTACCGTCGACGTCGTCCGGCGGTTTCACGAGCGGATCCCCATCCTGGGCATCTGCCTCGGCCACCAGGCCATCGGACAGGCCTTCGGGGGCCGGGTCGTCCGGGCGGGGCGCGTCATGCACGGCAAGACATCCCCCGTCGTGAACGACGGGAAGACGACCTTCCGGGGGATGCCCAATCCCGTGACGGCTGGGCGATATCACTCGCTGATCGTCGAGCGGAGAAGCCTCCCGGACTGTCTGGCTGTCAGCGCCGAGACGGAGGAGGGCGAGATCATGGGAATCCGGCACCAGACCTTTCCCGTCGAGGGGCTCCAGTTTCACCCCGAGTCGATCCTGACGCCCAACGGGAAGCGGATGCTCCGGAATTTTCTCGAGACCTATGTGCGGAAGGAGGGAATGTCATGCTGAAACAACTGCTGAACAGGGTCGTCCAGCGGGAGGACCTGCGGGAAGGGGAGATGATGTCTGCGATGGATTCCATCATGGAGGGCAAGGCGACGCCCGCCCAGATCGGCGCCTTCATCACGGCCCTTCGCATGAAGGGGGAGACGGTCGAGGAGGTGACGGGGGCGGCGCGGGTCATGCGGCAGAAGGCAACCCGCATCGACGCCCGGTCCGGCGTCATCGTCGATACCTGCGGCACCGGTGGCGACGGGAGCAACACCTTCAACATCTCCACGACAGCGGCGTTTGTCGCGGCCGCCGCGGGTCTGACGGTGGCCAAACACGGCAACCGGGCCGTCTCCAGCGGCTGCGGCAGCGCCGATGTCCTGGAGGCCCTGGGCGTCAACATCGAGGCCGAGCCGGACGTCGTCGAGGAATGCATCCAAGAGATCGGCATCGGGTTTCTTTTTGCCCCCCGCCTGCACGGGGCCATGAAATATGCAGCCGGTCCCCGCCGGGAGACGGGAATCCGGACCATCTTCAACATGCTGGGCCCCCTGACAAACCCGGCGGGCGCGACGGCCCAGCTCATCGGTGTCTACGATCCCCGCCTCACGGAGACCTTTGTGGGGGTGCTGAAAAACCTGGGGACGAAGCGGGCCTTCGTCGTTCACGGCCTGGATGGGCTCGACGAAGTCACGGTGACGGGAGAGACGCGGGTCTCGGAATTGAAGGACGGCCTCGTTCGGACCTACAACTTCAACCCGCTGGAGATCGTCGGGGAGGTGCATCCCCCCGAATCCCTTGTCGGAGGGGACGCCGAGGCCAACGCCCGAATTGTCCGGGCCGTCCTGGCGGGAGAGCCCGGCCCCTGCCGGGACGTGGTGGTATTGAACGCCGCCTTCGCCATCGTCGCCGGCGGGAAGGCCGGAACGGTTCAGGAGGGAGCCGCCGTCGCCCGGGAATGCATAGACGGCGGCGCGGCCGTGAAAAAGCTCCAGGCCCTGATCGAGATGAGCCACGCCTGAGGTGTCCCGTGATACTCGACCGGATCGTGGAGGTGAAGAAACGGGAAGTGGCCCTCGCGAAGGCGCGGATGCCGCTGGACGCCCTGGAGCGGGCCCTCGGCGGTGCGCCGCCCGGGAGGGATTTCGCGGCAGCCCTGAATGCCGTTCCTTGCGCCGTCATTGCCGAGATCAAACGGGCCTCCCCGTCCAAAGGCCGTTTCTGCGAGGACTTCCGGCCCCGGGACATCGCTGCCGCCTATGAGGCCGGTGGGGCCGCCGCCATCTCGGTCTTGACGGATGAAACGTTTTTCGAAGGGGCCGATGCCCACCTGGCGGAGGTGCGGCGGGAGGCGGGCCTCCCCGTTCTGCGCAAAGACTTTGTCATCGACGAGTACCAGATCGTCGAGGCGCGGCTGCTCGGAGCCGATGCGGTGCTCCTGATCGCCGGCATCCTCGGGGAGGACCGGCTCCGGGACTACGTCGCCCGGACCGCCTCGCTGGGCATGACCGCCCTTGTGGAGGTCCACAGCGGCGGGGAGCTGGATAAGGCACTCCGCGCCGGGGCGGTCCTCATCGGGATCAACAACCGCGATCTCGCCACGTTCCGGACGGACCTGGCGACAACGCGGGAACTGGCGCCCCTCGTGCCGGCGGGGATTCCCGTCGTCGCCGAGAGCGGCATCCATTCCCGGAGCGACGTGGAGCACCTCCTCGAGGCGGGCGTTCATGCCTTCCTGGTCGGCGAGGCCCTGATGAGAGCCGTGGATCCGGCGGCGAAGCTGAAGGAGTTCCTGGGACCATGACGGAGATCAAGATCTGCGGGATCACGTGCCTGGAAGACGCCCTGTGCGCCGCCCGGTCGGGCGCCGACGCCCTGGGGTTTATTTTTTATCCGCCGAGCCCCCGTTTTGTTTCTCCGGAGCGTGTCCGGCGGATCATGCGTGAGGTGGCGGAGGAAATCGTGACCGTGGGCGTCTTTGTGAATCAGGACGCGTCATTCGTGGAAGATGTCGCCGGGTCCTGCGGCCTGGATGTGATTCAGCTCCACGGCGATGAAGCGCCGGAATACTGCCGCCGGTTTCCCCGGGAGAGGCTGATCAAGGCCGTGTGGCCTTCCGGGACGGGCGATTTTGCGGCGCTGAAGGATTATCCCGTGACGGCCTTCCTGGCCGACGGCCGCGATGCGGGCCACCGCGGCGGGACAGGCCGCACCGCCGACTGGAACCGTTCGGCGGAGTTGGGCCGAGCTTTTCCCCTTGTCCTGGCCGGAGGGCTCCGGGACGACAACATCCGGGAGGCCCTGGCTGCCGTCCGGCCCCGGGCGGTGGACATCAACAGCGGCATCGAGACCGCCCCGGGAATCAAGGACCATGAACGGATGCGGCGGATCATCGCCAGTGTCCGGGAGGCCGGGGAGCCGGGCGAGGGAGATGGACCCGCGATTTTCCGTCGTTTGCTTCCCGGGACAGACCGCGGGAGCGTCGATGTTCCCGGAACAAGAAAGGATAAGCCATGAAGACGAACAGACAGCCGGACCGGCGCGGCCATTTCGGCCCTTTCGGTGGGCGCTACGCCGCGGAGACCCTCATGCCGGCCCTCTATGAGCTGGAGGCGGCCTATCGGGAGGCCCGACGGGACAAGCGGTTCCGGCAGGAGTTCCGTTTGCTGCAGAGAGACTACGGCGGTCGGGAGACGCCCCTCTATTTTGCCTCCCGATTGACGGAATCCCTGGGCGGGGCCCGGATCTACCTGAAGCGGGAAGACCTGAACCACACGGGTTCCCACAAGATCAACAACACCCTGGGACAGGCCCTGCTGGCCCGGCGCATGGGCAAGCGGAAGGTCATCGCCGAGACCGGGGCGGGCCAGCACGGCGTGGCCACGGCGACCGTGGCGGCCCTCTTCGGGATGGAGTGCCGCGTCTTCATGGGAGAGGAGGACATCCGCCGGCAGGCGCCCAACGTCTTCCGCATGAAGATCCTCGGAGCCGAAGTCATTCCCGTTTCCTCCGGCACGGCCACGCTGAAGGACGCCATGAACGAGGCCATGCGGTACTGGACTGCCTCCGTCCGGGACACCTTCTACGTCATCGGCACGACGGCGGGCCCCCATCCCTACCCGATGATGGTGCGCGACTTCCAGAGCGCCATCGGACGGGAGACGAGGCGGCAGATCCTGGAGAAGGAAGGGCGGCTTCCGGATGTCCTGGTGGCCTGCGTCGGAGGCGGGAGCAACGCCATGGGGCTGTTCCATCCGTTCCGCAACGATCCCGCCGTGGAGATGATCGGCGTCGAGGCGGCGGGGTTGGGTCTTGAAACGGGAAAGCACGCGGCCAGCATCACCGCCGGCCGGGTGGGCGTCCTGCACGGCAACAAGACCTACCTGCTGCAGGATGAAGACGGCCAGGTGCGGGATGCCCACTCCATTGCCGCGGGGCTCGATTATCCCGGCGTGGGTCCCGAACACAGCGCCTTTCATGCCGGCGGCCGCGCCCGTTACGTCGCCGTCGAGGATCGGGAGGCCATGGCGGCTTTTTCACGGCTGTCCAGGCTGGAAGGCATCATTCCCGCCATGGAGAGCGCCCACGCCGTCGCCCATGCCATGAAGCTGGCACCGGCGCTCGGGAAGGACCGGATCATGGTGGTCAATCTCTCCGGCCGGGGAGACAAGGACGCGGAGGTCATGGCGGGGAAACAAGGAAAGGATGGCGGTCATGGGACGGATTGAAAGGGTGTTTGCCCGGAGAAAAGCGGAGGAGCGGAAGGTCTTCGTGGCCTACCTGACGGCGGGGGATCCCGACCTGGAGACAACGGAAAAACTGGCCCTGGCGCTGGAGTCTGCCGGTGTCGACATCCTGGAGATCGGCGTTCCCTTTTCCGATCCCACGGCCGATGGCCCGGTCATCCAGGCGGCTGCGCAGCGGGCTCTGAAAGGGGGAACGACCCTGTCGGGGATTCTCGATCGGATCCGCTCCCTCCGCCGACGATCTGAAATTCCCCTTGTGATCTTCGGATACTACAATCCCATCCTGAGCTACGGAGCGGAACGGTTTGCCCGGGATGCCGCCGCAGCCGGGGCCGACGGGCTCCTGGTGGTTGACCTTCCCTTCGAGGAAGCCGGGGAGTTGAGGCGGTACAGCGATCCCGAAGGACTCGCGTTCATATCCCTGGTCGCGCCGACCACGGACGCATCCCGGGCCGCTAAGATCCTTCGCCGGGCGTCGGGGTTCGTCTATGCCATCTCTGTGACGGGAGTGACGGGGACATGCACGCCGCAACCGAATGATGTCCGGCAGGATATGGATAGAATACGGGCTGAGACGCATCTGCCGATCGTTGCCGGGTTCGGCATCGCCACGGCCAGGCAGGCCGCCGGGATCGCCGCCTTTGCCGACGGCATCGTCATCGGCAGCGCTCTGGTCCGGCTTGTCGGGGAGCGGGCGGGCAGCATGGATCTGGTCGAGACGGCGGCTTCCTATGCCCGGGAGATCCGGAGAGCCATCGACGAGAGGCGTCAGGAGGGACCGGGCGGCCTCGAAAGAGAATAGGGAACAGGCGGTTAGAGTCTATTGATTGCCGGTGTCATCCCACTGCTCAGGCAGCGGCTGCGGTCCCGGAACAATACCGGCGATGTCGGGATCTTCCTCTGGATTGATGGAGCGAGCGAGGGCCTTGGACTCCTTTGCTTCGACCCGGCGGGCCTCCTTTTCCTGCTGCTTCTTCTGGCGCGCTCTTTCCTTTTCCCGCTTCTGAAATGTGTATTTGGATCGGACCATGAATTTCCCCCTGTCTGTTGCCTGGTTTTGGGAAGGTAAAAATGAAGAAGCACCCCGACGCCGAACCGGACGAGGGAGTGCTTCTTGACTTTCAGATGAATGCTTACAGGGGCTTTACGTTTTCCGCGGCGGGGCCTTTCTTACCCTGCGTGACATCGAAACTCACGCGCTGACCCTCGACCAGCGTCTTGAAGCCGGAGCCCTGGATCGCACTGAAATGGACGAACACGTCGCCGCCTTCATCCTTCTCGATGAACCCGAAGCCTTTCTGCTCGTTGAACCACTTCACCTTACCTTCTGCCATCGTTTGCACCCTCCTTTCTCAAATTTTCCCAAAGTCGGATGGAACGAGGGCAGAATAAAAAGCCACCTGGACTCTGAAGAAGAGCACGGTGGCCAACCTCTGCACTTCAAGTGTTTCTATCCAACTTTTTCCGTGCCGGCAGAACAACCGTACCTGGCGGACACGTTCTATGAATTGTCAGCACCCGTAATATGATCCTCTGCCGATGTCAAGATTTATTTCCTGAAAAAAAACTACAGGCGGATCCTGGAAATGCGGCCGAGTTTCCTGTCCAGCCGGAGTGACATGACCAGCAATGATACGGCAAGACATAGCCAGCCCAGCCCGTTGACGATCCTCGATACGGGAAACCAGTCGATCAGGAAGAATGCCGTCAGGTTCGTTCCCACGAAGGAGCCGAGGGTTGAAAGGAACAGGACGAGGCCTGCCGTCAGGCTCGAATCCCGGTGATGGTGGGTCAGGATCCCGATGATGTAGGGCGATACGGTGGCCATGATCGTGATGGGGACGAAAAAGAGAATGTTCATGGCTGCAAGCGATCCGGCCCGGACATCGACGATCCGGTCGGCAATGAAATTGCACGCGGGGCCGTGCATCTGGGGGATAAAAAGCACCCAGACCGAGCTGACGGCCAGGAGAAAGGCGAAAAAGGACAACTTGAAGGCCCGTTTTGCCATGTAACCGCCGAGGACGTATCCGATGGAAAAGTGGACCATAAAGGAGCTGATGATGCTTCCCCAGATGTAGACGGAGCCTCCGAAGTAAGGGGACATCAGATTCGACGAGAGAATCTCGAGGCTCATGATGACCGCTCCGAACGTGAACAGAAGCAATGCAAATGCAAAGTATGCGAGTCCCATGGTGCGTCCTTCATGCTGGAGGTTTCCCGGCAATCTTCGGTCTTTTGTTATCTTCGGTTCAGGAGAAGATTGGCCGGGTTGTAATCGTCCGTCAGGATTTTACCCTGCCGGATGATTGGGTTTGGATCGTATTTACGGGATTCCCGGACCAGGTCGATCGGGCCGATCCGGTTGTTGAACCGCTCTCCGCAGAGCCGGGGCGGAGTGTACAGGGGCTCCTGGGCTGCAATGATGATGGAATTGCTGCTGCTTGCTCCCTGGAAGATGTAGACGTGGCGGAAGACACTCCGGAAGGTCGTGACCTGGGCATCGAAGAGCTGGTTCGAATTGTGGACATTCTGAACGACGATCCCATTGCGCGTCAGGCGCGAGCGGCACAACTCGAGAAACTCCCGGGTCGTCATGTGTGCCGGTATGTAATCGGAATTGAAGGCATCGACCCAGATCTGGTCGAACGTCCTGGAATTTCGCCGCAGGTATTGCCGGCCGTCGGTCACGGACAGGGCCTGGCCGGCGGTGATCCGGAACGAAAAAAAGTCCGTTGCCAGCCGGACCACCAGCGGATCCACCTCCACCGACTGCAGCCGGACATGGGGCAGATGCATGCGGAAAACCGCGGGGATGTAACCGCCACCAAGCCCGATCAGGCAGACGTTCCGGGTGTTTGGAAGGAACTGAAATCCGATGAACATCATGGCCGTGTACTCGAAGACGGATTCATCGGGCTGCGAGAGGCTCATGCATGTCTGGCGCTGATCCCGGTGCCGTCCAAAGATCATGCAGCGGTTCACGCCCGCCTGGCGGATCGTGATGTGGTTGTAAATCGAATCCCCTTCATAGAGGGTTTTCTCGTTCTCTGCAGGGGCCGCCTGTGGCGATCCGAGCAGAAGGAGGAAAAGGATGGCAATGCCGGACAGGCGGCATGGGAAGCGGGATGATTTCATGGCCGGGTTGACGGGGCCTGGTCTCCTCCATGTTTTTTGAGAGTCCTGTATTGCCCATCCGGTCCGCCGGGTCAAGCAGCATTGTCGGCTCGTGCTGAAAAATCACCATCCTCACCGATATCGTCCGCCATCGCAACCGGCCGGAGTCGCGCTCCGGGAAAAGACCGCCGGCCGGTGGAAAACGGAAATGGATCGTGCTATGCAAAACATCGTTTTTCCATGGTCCGGCGATGACATTTTCGTCCTTCATCGACGGGCTGCCGGGGCTGCCGGCAGAAGGAATGCCTTTCACGGGGGGAGCCATGATCATCAGAAGCGAGGGGAAACTGGCCGATAATCTGTACGCCATCGGGGGGCCGCATTTGCCGGCCTATCTGCTGACCGGTGAGACGCCCGTACTGTTCGATGCGGGCATGACCTTCATGGGGCCGGCTTATCGGAAAAACCTTCAGGAGCGTCTGGGAGATGCCGGAAGGCTTTGCCGCCTGTACCTGACCCATGCCCATTTCGATCACTGCGGTGCCGGTCCCTACCTGCGGCGTCACATCCCGGGCCTGAAAATCGGGGCACACCGGCTGGCGGCGGAGACCCTGCGGAAGACGAGCGCCATCGAGCTGATTCGCAGCCTGAGCCGGGACTGCGAGGAGCTGTACCGGGATCGCGTCGGTCAAGAAGACATCTCCTTCGATTCCCTGGATGTGGACCTCCTGCTGGAAGACGGTGCCGAGGTGGACCTCGGGGGCGGCCTGACCTTCCGGGTGATCGCCACCCCCGGCCATACAAGGGATTCGGTTTGCTATCACATTCCCCGATGGAAGGCCCTTGTCACCGGCGAAGCCGTCGGCGTTTTCGACCAGAGCTTCACGATTCAGCCGGAGTTTCTGGCAAGCTACCGGGATTACACGGCCTCCCTTGAGAAGCTTCTCCCGCTCGATCTGGATCTCATCATGATGAGTCACTATTACACGATTACCGGTGAGGATGCCCGGGGATACGTGGCCCGCTCCCTGGAACGGACAAAGGCCTTCCGGGAGCGCATCGAGCGTTGCCTGGATGCCTCCGGCGGGGATCGGGAGGCGGTGGTCCGGCAAATTCACCGGGAGGATTATCTGGAAACGGGAACGAACCTCCAGGAGGAAAGGCCCTATCTGATCAACCTCCAGGCGAAGGTCCGGGTCGTGGCCGAGGGGAAATAGCCGGGGACGCGAAAGCCCCGGCGGGCTGGGACCCGCCGGGGCTGCTCGAGGAACACAGATC
>CAYNEJ010000113.1:0-10691 GCA_964396205.1 uncultured Syntrophaceae bacterium | reverse complement strand
GCCGATACGGTGCTGGAAACAATCCGGCTGGCGAAGAGGCTTTTTGAAAACGGCGCCGAGATTGCCTATACGGAGGCGGTCATCCCCTATCCCGGTACGCCTCTTCGGGAAGAGCTATTGCGGGACGGCCTGCTCCGGGAAACGGACGGCATGGCACATTTCGTGCCCCGCCGCGGGCTGGAGCCGGAACGATTTTTCAGTCTCTGCGACATGGCCCGGGCCATGAACCGCCTCGTGCACGGATGTGATCCACTCTACGAGGCCCGTCGTGCATACTACGACCTCGCCTTTCTCGAATCCCTCCTCCTCGGGGAGATGCCGCCGGATTTTGCAGAGCTGTGCCGGACGGTTCCCCCCGGCGATTCACCGGAGACGGCCCGGGAGATCCAACTCCTCGCGAAACGGGTTCGGGAAGCGGTCTGAACGCTGTTTTCAACTCACCGGCAATGAAAGGAGAACCGCATGCCGAACGAACAGACACCCCAGCAGGGCGTCCAGATCATCACCGGGGACGACATGGCAAGGGGACGCTACAGCAACAACATGGCCGTGGCGTTCAACCCCGAGGAATTCATCCTGGACTGGCTGTTGAGTTCCCCCGGGGGAGTCCACCTGGTGTCGCGCGTTATCGTGAGTCCCACGCATGCCAAGCGGATTATCGAACTGCTCTCGAAGAACATGGAGCGATACGAGGAGCAGTTCGGCCGTATCCCCGTCAGGGATGCTTCGGATCCGCATTTTCACTGATCCGCGGTTCTCCGTCTGCGGAGCGAGCCGTGCAGCCCCCCCTGGGAATCCCGGTGATGGGCATGCCGCCATGCAATGCGCTCCCGGATCGGGCGGGATGATTTCCTTCTTCCTTTCAGGGAAAGCAACTCCTCCGGCCAGGCGGGACGGAATGGCGTCCCGTGGGCAAAGCCCGCAGCGGAAATCTTGACAGAATGCTGCAGGCCATTTATAAGGAGAAAATTTTCCCCCAACAACATCAAGGCCCATGACTGCACTTTTCCTCGATACAATACCGCGGGAGGATCTGGAGCGCATCCGGCTCTTCCGTTATGTCAGCCTGGATTCCATCATGGGACTCCTGGAGGCCTGCAGCATCCGCACCCTGCAGGAGGGAGAGATCCTGCTGCAGCCCGGCCGCTCCAATACGAGCGTCTACCTGATCCTGAGCGGCAAAGTGAGGATTCACCTTGAATCCATGGATTCGGATCCCCTGACCATCCTCGGCGTCGGGGAAAGCGTCGGAGAGATGTCCGTTCTCGACGGCAAGCTCACGTCGGCCTATGCCGTGGCGGGTGAAATCTGCCAGCTCCTGGTCATGGACGAGGACATTCTCTGGTCTCTGGTTCACTCTTCCCACGCGGCGGCATGCAACCTTCTCGTTGTCCTGACCTGCCGTCTCCGGAACACGGATCATATCCTGACCAGGAACAACCAGCTCGACGAGATCTACCAGCTCTACGGCACCGTGGACGCCCTGACGGGCATCCACAACCGCCACTGGATCGACGACGCCCTGGACCGCCTTTGCAAGCGCTGTGACATCGGCGGGATTCCGCTGACGGTATTCATGATCGATATCGACCATTTCAAAAACTTCAACGATCACTTCGGCCATTTATGCGGAGACCGGATCCTCCACTCGGTGGCCCGGATTCTTTCCGGCCATCTTCGTCCCTCCGAACCGCTCGGCCGTTACGGAGGCGATGAATTTCTCATCGTCGTTCCCCATGTAGATGAATCCGAGGCCGACTGGATCGGCCAGCGCCTCTGCCAATCGATGCGTGAAGCCCCTCCCATCAACGTGGAGGGAAGAGAACTCCCCCATCCAACCATCTCTGTGGGCCTGGCCACAAAAAAGACGGGCCAGACCATGCAAGAACTCCTGGGAGCAGCCGACCAGGCCCTGTACCGGGCGAAGAGCAGGGGCCGGGACCAGTTCTCCCGCTGATCCGTTCCGAAAAGCCAGTGGCGGGCCGCTCACCCCGGACCGCCGGATCCCGAAAGGAGGAGCATCTTGGAATTCCGGTTCATCCGGTTCGAGACGTTCGGCCCACTCGGAATCATCACCCTGAGCAACCCGGAGAGGAGAAACGCCCTCTCCCTGGAGATGCTCCGGGAGCTGAGCCTTCTGACCCGGGAGATTGCCCGGGACGAAACCCTCCGGGTCCTCATCCTCCGTGCCGCCGGAAAAGCCTTCTCGGCAGGCCACAACCTTGCCGAGCTGGTTGACGGGAATCTCCGGCAATACCAGGAAATATTTCAGACCTGCGGGTCTTTCATGCAGCAGCTACAGGTGTTGCCGCAGCCCGTCATTGCCCAGGTCCAGGGAGTGGCCACCGCCGCGGGCTGCCAGCTCGTGGCGGCCTGCGATCTCGCCGTGGCCGAAGAGGGAGCCTCGTTCGGGACCCCGGGGGTTCGACTCGGTCTGTTCTGCACCACACCGGCGATTCCCCTGGTCCGGGCCGTCGGCCGGAAACGGGCCCTGGAGATGCTCTTCACCGGACGCATGATTCCCGCCCGCGAGGCCTTGGCATGGGGACTCGTGAACCGCGTGGTTCCCCTCGCCGACCTCGACAGGGAGACCCGCTCCCTGGCAGAGGAAATCGCCAAGGCCAGCCCATTGACCCTGGCCGTCGGCAAGCGGGCCTTCTACACCCAGGTTCACCTCGCCGACGAGCAGGCTTATGCCCTGGGAACAGAGGTCATGGTGTCCAACCTGTTCTCCGAGGACGCGGAAGAAGGCATCAAGGCCTGCCTGGAAAAGCGCACCCCCATCTGGAAGGGAAAATAACAGGAAGCGGGAGAAAGGAGGTGAAGAAGGAACACCGGTCAGCTCTGGTATGACACGCATGGTTCATTCCATCCTCATAAACCTTTGACGCGAGCTGAAGGAGGCCTCACATGGTCTGGGCACCACTGACGGAAGAGGAAAAGAAGCGCTACAACGTCATCAACAAGGATAATCTTGAATTCCTGATGAACCGCTACAACAGGGTGAACCGCTGGGTCATCGCCGACATGATCCGCCGGAGCGCCTATCACTATCCGGACAAGCCGGCGGTCATCTTCCAGGGAAAGACGCTCACCTACAGCCAGCTGGAAGCGGAGTGCAACCGGGTGGCCAACGCCCTGACCGCCTTGGGCGTGAAAAAGTACGACCGGGTGGCCATCCTGGCCCACAACACCATTCACCATGTCATCACCTGGCTGGGCTGCGCCAAGATCGGCGCCATCTACCTGGCCATCAACTATCTGCTGCGGGGCAAGGATATCTCCTACTGCATCGACCACTCGGAGAGCGTGGCCTTCATCGTCGAAGACACCCTGTTCGACCTGGTCAAGGATGTCCTGGACGACATGCCGACGGTGAAAACCTGGATCTGGTCGAACCAGGGTGCCGGCAAGCCGCCCGCCGACGACCGGTTCCTCGATTTCGACGCTTGGTATTCCAAGTATCCCGCCGATGAGCCGGACGTGATCCTCCATATCGAGGACCCCTGCCAGATGACTTACACCAGCGGCACCGAGGCGCTGCCCAAGGGGGTCATCATCAGCAACCAGGCCCTCATGGCTCAGTACATGGGGGCCATCGTGGACGGCCAGTACGATGAGGACGACATCTCCATCAACGCCCTCCCCATCTACCACTGCGCCCAGCGGGACGTCTTCATGAACCCGATCTTCTGGGTCGGCGGGACGAACGTCCTGACCCTGCCGGACATCGGCCTGATCCTGAAGAGCATCGCCGAGTATAAGGCCACGCTGTTCTTCGCACCCCCGACCGTCTGGATCGGCATGCTTCGCCACCCGGAGTTCGCCAAGCAGGACCTGTCGAGCCTGAAGAAGTGCTACTACGGCGCCTCCATCATGCCGATGGAGATCCTCAAGGAGATGATGGAGCGGCTCCCGGGCGTGCGGATCTACAACTACTACGGCCAGACGGAGCTGGCGCCGTACCATACGATCCTGAAGGCCAAGGACGCCCTCGAGAAGATCGGTTCCGCCGGCATGGGCGGCATCAACATGGAAACGCGCCTGGAGGACGACGAGGGGAAGGTCGTGGCTGTTCCGGACATCCCCGGCGAGATCTGCGGCAAGGGCCCCCACGCGCTCATCATGTACTTCAAGGAACCCGGCAAGACCGAAGAGGCCATGAAGGGCGGCTGGTTCCACTCCGGCGACATCGGCATCATGGATAAGGACCGCTACATCACCGTGGCGGACCGGAAGAAGGACATGATCAAGACGGGCGGTGAGAACGTGGCTACCCGCGAGGTGGAGGACGCCGTCTACCTGGACAAGCGGGTCCAGGAAGTGGCCGTCATCGGCCTGCCCGATCCCAAGTGGGTCGAGATCGTCACGGCGATCATCGTCCTGAAGCCCGGTGAAGCCATGACGGCCCAGGAAGTCATGGACCACTGCCGGAAAAACCTGGCGCCGTTCAAGTGCCCCAAGAAGGTCGTCTTCGTGGACGCCCTCCCGAAGACCCCCACCGGGAAGATCCTCAAGCGGGAGATGCGGATCTCCATGAAGGACGCCCCGGGCTGATCCCCGGGCATGGCAATCCGGCAACAGGGCCCCCTCCCGCGGGAGGGGGCTTTTTATTGCCTGGCGGGACCGTTTCTGTTATCGATGGGCCAAATTCATGGCGAGGAAACCATGTACCCGAAGCAACGCTTCCTGCCGATCCTGATGACATTGCCAGCCACGCTGTTCCTGCTCTTCGCGGAACCTTCGTCCTGCCTGGCCTCCGGCGGCCTGCACGAGGCGGCCGACCATGTCGGGAGAATCCTGCCCGTGTGGACGGTCATTCCCTTCGCGGGCATTCTCCTCTCGATCGCCCTGTGCCCGCTGCTCGTCCCCCGTTTCTGGCACAACCACTTCGGCAAGGTCTCCGCCTGCTGGGCCCTGGCCTTTGCCATTCCCTTCATGATCTTCGACGGACCGGTCGCAATCTACTCGATCCTCCACATTGCCCTCATCGACTACATCCCCTTCATCATTCTCCTTTGGGGGCTGTTCACCATCTCCGGCGGAATCGTCGTGCAGGGATCTCTCCGGGGGACTCCTCTCGTGAACGCGATCCTGCTCCTCATCGGGACATTCCTCGCCTCCTGGGTGGGGACCACCGGCGCCGCCATGATCATGATCCGGCCTGTCCTCCGGGCCAATCGCGACCGGGTGCACAAGGCCCACGTGATCTGCTTCTTCATCTTCCTGGTGGCCAACGTCGGAGGCTCCCTGACCCCCCTGGGAGACCCGCCGCTCTTCCTGGGGTTTCTCCACAACGTGCCCTTCTTCTGGGTCACCACGGGAATCCTTCCGGAAATGCTGGTTACAGCCGTGCTGCTGCTGATCCTGTTCATCGCCGTTGACATCTTCTATTTCCGGAAAGAGAAAACCTTTCATGAAGCCGCCGTGGAAAAGCGGGCCCCCGTCCGGATCGCCGGGACGTACAATTTCATCCTCCTGGCGGGCGTGATCGCGGCGATCCTGATGAGCGGCTACTGGAAAGCGGGACACTTCACCCTTTACGAAGTCGAGGTCCACTACCAGAATCTCTTGCGGGACGCCTCCATCGTCATCCTCGGGCTCATCTCCCTGAAGGTCACGCCGAAGTCCCTGCGGGAGGCGAACGAATTCTCCTGGGGGCCGATCCTCGAGGTGGCCAAGCTCTTCGCGGGCATCTTCATCACCATCATCCCGGCCCTGGCAATCCTCCGGGCGGGACTCGAAGGGGCCATGGCGCCCCTCGTCGCGGCCGTCCAGACGCCGGCTCACTACTTCTGGGCCGCAGGAGGCCTCTCCTCGTTCCTGGACAACGCCCCGACCTATCTCACCTTCTTCAACATGGCCCTGGGCAAAGTGGGGCTGGTCGAAGCCCAGGTCCCGGGAGCGCTGGCTGCGGGAACCGCCACAGCGAACCCGGCCTTCATCGGCTACCTGACGGCCATCTCCGCGGGTGCCGTTTTCATGGGGGCCAACACCTACATCGGCAACGCCCCGAATTTCATGGTCAAGTCCATTGCCGAGGAAGCCGGTGTCGACATGCCGAGCTTCTTCGGATACATGTTCAAGTATTCCATTCCGTTTTTGATTCCCATTTTCATCCTGGTGTCATTCATCTTCTTTTAGGAGGCGTTCATGAATCCGACCTACTACGAAGTGACCGTGGAGGGCAGCCATGACCTCCTGAAGGGATTCGTCATCGGCTATCTCGAAGGCCGGGAGATCAGCGGCGAGACCTTTTTCGGCGACGACTACGAACTGGACGAGGAGAATCCCCTGCAGCTTCTTTTCCGCATGATGGGTCACCGGGAGGAGAGCACAACGATCATCGTGGAAGCGCAACTCCGCAGCCAGCTGGGGGAGGCCCTCCAGCGGCGCAGGGATTCGCTGCCCCTGAAGGTTGTCTCCATCCGGGAAGTCACCGGCGCGGGCTTCGGCTTCTCCGTGAAGACGTATTCGAGGGAAGTCGGCGATGCCCTCCGCGATCTCTTCGGCAGACCCCCGGAAGGAGTGGCCGTCGATCCACCCTTCGTTCCCGAGGAAAAGATCGATCCCGAGGGAAAGGGAGTGGAGGCCTACGCCCCGCTCCACGAGTACGAAATGAAGTGGAAAGGGAATGTGGCCGGTCCCATCCGGGAGGTCTTCGACCTGTACCACAAGGTGAAGCGCTACGAGGTGGTCAAACCGGGGGACCTGCACCTGGATTACGGTCAGCGCATCCGGTGATTCTTCTCGTCCATCCGCCCGTATCCAAACCCTGTGAACCGCCACCGGGCATCGCCCGGCTGGCGGGAGCGCTCAGGGAACAGGACGCACCATACCTTCTTCTGGATGCTAACCGGGAGGGTCTGTGGCATCTCCTGGAGCAGACACGCCCCTGGGATCCCGCCGACACATGGACCCGCCGGGCCCGCTCCGGGCTGCAGAGGAATCTCCGCCTCCTGGCGTCAACCGGGGGTTATCGGAATCCCGACCGGTATCGCCGGGCCGTTTCCGACGTGAACCGGGTGCTGGAGCGATCCAGTCAGGAGGGTCGTCCCCGGGTGGCCCTGGCCAATTTTGAGGATCCCGGGCGCTCCCCTCTGCGGAGCCAAGACCTGCTGGCGGCCGCCGAGCATCCCGAGGAGAACCCGTTTTACCCGTATTTCAAGGAACGCTTCACCTCCCTTCTCAACGATCCCGGATTTACGGACGTCGGCATTTCCCTCAACTACATGAGCCAGGCCCTGTGCGCCTTCGCGATGATCGGCTGTCTCCGCCGCCTCCAGTCGGATCTGCGCATCATTGTCGGTGGCGGGCTGGCCACGTCGTGGTCCCGCCAGCCCGGGTTCGGCCGTCCCTTCCGGGGGCTGGTCGACGAAATTGTCGACGGGCCCGGAGAGACCCGTCTCCTGGAAATCCTGGGGAAACGCCCCGGCCGCCTCCCGGCTCGGCCGGACTACCGCAGCCTCCTGTCCCGGGACGTGACGGGCATGGATCTTCCTTACCTTGCCCCCGGTCCGATCCTTCCCTACAGCGCCTCGTCCGGCTGTTCCTATGGGAAATGCGCCTTCTGCCCGGAACACGCGGAAGGCAGCCCCTACCGGCCGATCCGGCCGCAACACGCGATGGAAGAGATCCGGGACCTGGTCGCGGAGTTCCATCCGGCCCTGATCCACCTCCTGGACAACACCCTCTCTCCGGCACTGCTGAAGAACCTCGTCGCGAATCCCCCGGGTGCTCCCTGGTACGGCTTTTCCCGGGTAACCCGGGACCTGGCGGACCCCGACTTTTGCCTGGCCCTGAGGCGGTCAGGCTGCGTCATGCTCCAAATCGGAATCGAGTCGGGGAGCCAGCGGGTCCTCGACTCGCTCAACAAGGGAATCCGCCTGGAAACGGGGCGAATGGTCCTGCAGGGGCTGAGGAACGCCGGCATCGCCGCATATGTGTACCTGCTGTTCGGGACTCCCGCGGAGGCGGAGGCGGAGGCCCGGGAGACCCTGGAGTTCACGGTTCGGAACCGCGAGGCGATCGGCTTCCTGAACCTGGCCGTCTTCAATCTTCCCGTACGAAGCGAAGGGATGCCGGACCTGGACATCCGGCCGTTCTATGAAGGAGATCTGTCCCTCTACCGCGATTTCCGTCATCCCCGCGGATGGGACCGGGCCGTCGTCCGCCGCTTCCTCCAGTCGGAATTCCGGCGGCATCCCGCCATTGCCGCCATCCTGCGACGGGACCCTCCTCTCTTCACCTCCAACCACGCCCCGTTTTTTGCACAAGCCCTCTACCCCCGGGATCGAAGCGGGCCCGCGGGCGGCCGGCGGGGTTCTTTTTCATTGACAGCCCGCGGCGGGAATCCGTAGAGTACCCGGAAACCGCAACGTCTCGCCTGTCGAGGTCCGGAACCATGAAATCCGAGGAAAAGGACTATTTCGAGTCCCTCTACGAGGTGACCCGGCTGATCAACGGATCCCTGGACCCGGGCCGTGTCCTGGAGGAAATCGTCCGGTCCGTGGTGAGCGCCATGGGACTGAAGGCAGCGAGTCTCCGTCTCCTGGACGCCCGAAAGAAAAAACTGCTCCTGGGTGCCTCCTGCGGTCTCTCGGGAGACTATCTCCAGAAGGGCCCCATCCTGGTCGAGGCCAGCGGACTGGACCGGAAGGCCCTCCGGGGGAAAATCTGCATCGTCCCGGACGCCCGCACGGATCCGGACTTTCAGTACGGCCCCAAGGCCAGGGAGGAGGGCATCGCCTCCGTCCTGGTCGTGCCCCTCATTCGGGAAAAGAAGATCCTGGGGGTGCTTCGCGCCTACACCGGCACGGTCCGGGATTTTTCGAAACGGGAGATCCGCTTCCTGGAGGCCGTCGCCCACCTGAGCGCCATCGCCCTCGACAATGCCCGCCTGCACCGTGCGCTGGAAACCCGCTGCGAGCTGATGGCGGCCCACAAGCTCCGCATCGACGACAATTAAGGATAAATCCATGATCCGAGTGGGCATCAACGGATTCGGCCGGATCGGCCGCCAGGTCTTTCGGGCGATCCAGGAGCGCTGTCCCGGAACGGTGAGCGTCGTCGCCGTCAACGACCTGTTCGACGTCGCCACGAATGCCCATCTTTTGTCTTTCGACACGAACTACGGCCGTTTCCCCGGAACCGTGCGGGTCCGGAAAGACGGATTCTCCGTGAACGGGCGTCCCGTCCGGAGCTTCGCCTTCCGCGATCCCGGCCAGATCCCCTGGGACGACGCCGGTGTCCAGGTCGTGATCGAGAGCACGGGCCTCTTCACAGAGGGTCCGAAGGCGTCGGCCCACCTGGAGGCCGGTGCGAAAAAGGTCGTCATCACGGCACCCGCCAAGGGTGAAGACCTGACGGTCGTCATGGGCGTCAACCAGGGTCGATACCGCCCGGAGACGCATCACATCCTTTCCAATGCCTCCTGCACGACCAACTGCCTGGCGCCGCCGGTGATGGTTCTGCACCGCCGCTTCGGTGTCGAGCAGGGCACGATGACGACCATCCACTCCTACACGAACGACCAGCGGATCCTGGACCTGCCTCACCGGGACCTTCGCCGTGCCCGGGCCGCGGGCCAGAATATCATTCCGACATCCACGGGGGCCGCCCGCGCTCTTGCCCTGGTCCTGCCGGAGCTGGCTGGACGCTTCGACGGCTATGCCCTCCGCGTTCCCACCCCCACCGTCTCCATCGTGGACTTCACGGCGGAGCTCGGCAGGGAGACGACGACGGAGGAGCTCCGGCAGGCGCTCAGGGATGCCGCGCGCAAGTCCCTGAAGGGCATCCTCGGTTTTGCAGAGATGCCTCTCGTATCCAGCGACTTCCGGGGAGACAGCCGGTCTTCCGTCGTCGACATCGAGTTCACCCGGGTCCTGCGGAAAAACTGGGCGAAAGTCGTGACCTGGTACGACAACGAATGGGGATATTCCTGTCGGGTGGCCGATCTGGTGGAATACATCGGCAGGCGGGGACTCTGATCGATGAGTGTGCGCATCCTCGTGATCGACGACGACGCCGTAGCCTGTGAGTTCCTTCAGGAGGCCCTCTCCCGGGAAGGATACGAGATCCAGGCCCGGACCTCCGCCCGGAAGGCCCTGGAGGAGGACCTGTCGCAATACGACCTGCTCCTGTCGGACATCCGGATGCCCGACATGGACGGTCTGCGGTTCCTCCGCTCCGTTCACGAATCCTGTCCGCAGCTTCCGGTCATCATGATGACAGCCTTCGGGTCCCTTGAAACAACCATGGAGGCGCTCCGTCTCGGTGCCTGGGACTACATCAGCAAGCCCTTCTCGCCCGACGCCATCCGGTCCATGGTCATGAAGGTGCTGGAGGTCAGAAGCCTTCACCAGTTGAGGATGAAGGGGGAGCCCAAGGCTGAGACGGAATCCCACTTCATCGGCTCCTCGGCGACGATGGTGAATTTCTACAAGCAGCTGGCCCGGGTGGCCGACGCCTCGGCAAGCATCCTCATCGAGGGGGAAAGCGGCACGGGCAAGGAGCTGACGGCCCGTTCCCTTCACCAGTTCAGCGCCCGCCGTGACCTGCCTTTCATCCCGGTTCACTGCGGCGCCATCCCGGACACGCTCCTTGAATCGGAGCTCTTCGGCTACGAGCGGGGCGCCTTCACCGGAGCGGACCACTCCCACCCGGGACTGCTGGAGGCGGCAAAGGACGGA
>CAYNEJ010000112.1:0-11103 GCA_964396205.1 uncultured Syntrophaceae bacterium | reverse complement strand
AGGCCCATGTAGGTCTCGCCGCAGGGCTGGCAGCGGGCGCCGTGCATGGCGATCTCGCAGCCGCCGCCCAGGGCCAGGCCGGCCGGGGCGGTGACCACGGGCTTCGAGAGGTACTTCATGCGCATCAGGGCGCTCTGGATGCCCGTGATGGAGTCCTCCACGAAGTCCCAGGCGCCGCGCTGGATGGCGATCAGGACCTTGAAGACGTTGGCGCCGGCGGAGAAGGCCCGGGGATCGTGGTTGCCCACGACCATACCGAGGAAGTCCTTCTCGACGATGTCGCAGCCCTCGGTGAGCATGTGGATCATCAGGTCGTCGATGGCGTTCATCTTGCTGTGGAACTCGAGGCAGACGACGCCGTCGCCCATGTCCACGAGGCTCGCGCTGGCATTCGACCGGATGAGCTTCTGCCGCTCCTTCAGGGCGGGCAGGAGGATGATCTTCGGATTCTCCTCGAACTTGACGTAGCCCTTCCTGCCGAAGTCGTAATAGTACAGGCCGTCCTCCTTCTTCAGGTAGAAGGACTCGCAGCCCGCCTTCAGCATCTCCTCGATCTTCTTTGGCACCTTTTTCTTCAGCTTCTTCATCACCTCGACGGACTCGCGCACGCCGACGGCGTCCCAGGACTCGAAGGGACCCAGCTTCTGGTTGTAGCCCCACTTCATGGCGTTGTCGATTTCCAGGACCCGGTCCGCGATCTCCGGAATCCGGTTGGCCGCGTAGATGAAGTTGTTGCAGAGGAACTCGCGGACGAACTCCGCCGCGGCATCCTTGCCGTTGAAGAGGACCTTCATCTTCTCGGCCGTCTCTCCCTCCGCCCTGTTGGCCGCGGAGACGGACGCGAAGGAGACCTTGGCGGGGGCGCCGTACTCCAGCGTCTTCCAGTCGATGACCAGCTTCTGCTTCTTGCCCCGCTCGTCCTTCGTCTTCTTGTACATGCCCTGTTTGGTCTTGTTGCCCAGCCACTTCTTCTCCATCATGGCCGTCAGCCAGTCGGGGGGCAGGAACCAGTCGCGCATCTCGTCGTCCGGGACGGCCTCGTAGAGGTTCTTCATGACGTGGTGTCCCGTGTCGAGGCCCACCAGATCCATGGTCCCGAAGATGGCCGTGCCGGGGCGGCCCATGGCCTTGCCGAAGATGGCGTCGATCGCCTCCACCTTCATGTCCTTTTCGATCATGAGGTGGATGATGTTGGAGATGTCGAACAGGCCGATGCGGTTCCCGATGAAGTTCGGCGTGTCCTTGCAGATGACCACGCCCTTTCCGAGGACGTCCTCGCAGAAGCGCGTCATGAAATCGACGACGTCCTTCTTCGTCTCCTTGCCGGGGATGATCTCCAGGAGTTTCATGTACCGGGGCGGGTTGAAGAAGTGGGTCCCCAGGAAGCGCTCCTTCATTTTGGGGCTGAACTTCGCCGTGATGTCCCGGATGGGGATCCCGGAGGTGTTCGTCGAGACGATGCAGTCCGGCTTCAGGTATTTTTCGATTTTGGCGAAGAGCTCCTGTTTGATCTTCAGGTTCTCCACGACCACTTCGCAGACCCAGTCCACGTCGCTCAGCAGGCCCAGGTCGTCCTCCAGGTTTCCGATCCGGACCATGGAGGCGTTTTTCTTCGCGAAGAAGGCCGCCGGCTTGGCCTTGGTGACGCCGGCCAGTCCGCCCGCGGCGAAGCGGTTCCGCCAGGCGGGGCTCTTTTCGGTGAGGCCCTGCGCCTTGTCCGCGTCGGTCAGCTCGAAGGGAACGATGTCCAAAAGGACGCACTCGATCCCCGCATTGGTCAGGTGGGCCGCGATGGTGGCTCCCATCACGCCGGCGCCGATAACGGCGGCTTTTTTGATCTCGTAGGACATGTTTTCTCTCCTCTTTTTTGGTCGTCCGGCCGGCGCCGCCGTATGCCGTTTCAGGTCGCGGCGGCGCCCGGCTCGGGATTGGGAAGACAGGTCGGACCTGTTTTCACAGGGCTGCTCAAAAGGGTCGGAGGCAAGGCCCCCGAAGTCCCGGGCCGCCGGCCGCACTTGCCGGTGCGTCGAGCGGTGAGGAACGGGGGAACACGGCCGTGCGACCCTTTTCCGGCGGCCTGCTAGACGCTGAAGGACTCATCGGCGATCTCAAGGGCAATCTTGTCGCCGATCCGGATGGCCTCGCACCGCCCCTTGATGGTGGGCAGGATCTCCGAGGCGAAGAACTTCGCGCTGGCGATCTTCCCGGTGTAGAAGGCCACGTCCCGGTTCTCCCGGACGAGGGCCCGCTGCCGGCCCTTCGATTTCTCCGCTCCCGCTTCCGCGTAGATGACCTTGAGCTTCTCCTCGGCGATGGAGGCGGCCTGCAGGAGGAAGTGGCCCATCAGGACGTCGCCCATGATGTCCAGGAAGGGCGATGCATACAGAACGGGGACCAGGAAGCTGCCGCTCTTGCCGAGGGTGGCAAAGGTCATGGTCAGCTCCATCAGGGCACCCACGGCCTCCTCCAGCCTGCCGGCATAGGCCTTCAGGTCGTCGCTGGCCTTGGCCCGGGCGACGGTGGCGCCCATCTCTCCCAGCATGTTCATCATGTTGGCGCCCTTGCGCATGCCCAGCTTCCGGCCCACCAGGTCCAGGGACTGGATCCCGTTGGTCCCCTCGTAGATGCTGGCGATCTTGCAGTCCCGCAGGTACTGCTCCACCGGGTACTCCTGGCAGTAGCCGTATCCGCCGTACACGTCGATGGCCTTGCCGCAGACCTCGAAGCCGCGGTCGGAGGAATAGGCCTTGCAGATCGGCGTCAGGAGCTCCACGAAGCCCTGCCATTTCTCCTTCTCCGCCTCCGTCCCGGCCACCTCCACCCGGTCCATGCAGCAGGCGGCGAAGTAGTTCAGCATCCGCAGCCCCTCCACGTAGGCCTTCATCCACAGAAGGTCGCGCCGGACGTCCGGATGCTCGATGATGGCGACGGCCTTGGCGTCGGGATTCTTCATCTCCCAGACGGGGGTGCTCTGGATGCGGTCCTTGGCATACTGGACGGCGTGCTCCAGGGCGGCAGAGGCGTGGCCCAGGCCCTGCATGCCCACCTCGAGGCGGGCCTCGTTCATCATGTGGAACATGACCCGCATGCCCTCCCGCTCCTTGCCGAGAAGCTCGCCGATGCACTTTCCATCCTCGCCGAAGTTGAGCGTGCAGGTGGCGTTCCCCTTGAGGCCCATCTTGTGCTCGACGTTGCCCGTGTTGACGTCGTTGCGCTCGCCGAGACTGCCGTCGGCGTTGACGCGGATTTTCGGCACGAGGAAGATCGAGATGCCCCGCGTTCCCGGGGGATCCCCCTCGATCCGGGCCAGCACCGGATGCACGATGTTCGGGGCCAGGTCGTGGTCCCCCGCGGAGATGAAGCACTTGGTCCCGGTGATGCTGAAGGTCCCGTCGGGATTCCGGCGGGCCGTCGTCTTCAGGGCGCCGACGTCGCTCCCGGCTCCCGGCTCGGTGAGGCACATGGTGCCGCACCACTCGCCGGCGAACATCTTGTACATGTACTTCTTCTTCTGCTCTTCCGTCCCGAAGCGCTCGATGAGGCCCGCCGCCCCGAAGGTCAGGCCGCTGTACATGAGGAAGGCGATGTTGGCGGACGCGAAGATCTCCGTCAGCGCGGTCCCGACGACAACCGGGAGGCCCTGACCGCCGACGTCCGGGGATTTCGTGGGACAGAGCCAGCCGCTCTCCACAAACTTCCGGAACGCCGCCTTGAACGAGGCCGGCGTCGTGACCTTGCCGTCCTTCAGGTGGCAGCCTTCCTTGTCTCCATCCACGTAGGTGGGAAGGATGTTGGTGACGGCCATCTTCTCCGCCTCGTTGAACATCATGAGAATGTCATCGCTGGAAAAGTCCTTGTACTTCTCGCTTGCGAACAGCTTGTCGATGCCGAGCTGCTCGAAGAGCACGAACTGCTGATCCCGCATGTTCACCAGTGAATTGCCCATGATTCAGGAACCTCCTCTTTCGTAAAAATGGTTTTCCAAACCGGTTGCTCCACGGGGCGGTCCGGATGCCCCATCCGGTTGCGGCGCCCGCGGAACTCTCTTGCCTTCGTTAAAAACTACGGCGCTTTCCTCTCCAGTCCCTCGATGAAAACATCCAGCATGGAGTGGACGCCCGACAGGATTCGTTCCCTTCTTTCGGACTCCGGCCCCGTAAAAAGATGCAGGGAGATGGTCCCGTTCAGAAGGCCCCAGGCGGCATTGCGGATCGCCCGGAGCGGGAGATCCGGGTGGAATTCCCCGCCGTCGATTCCGTAACGGAAGATGCGCTCGATCCGGTCGGCGGCCGCATTGGTCATCCGGATCAGCCGGTCGTTCAGGTCCGAGGGCCGCTCCCGCTGGTCGCTGTGGAGCATGAACGTCATCAGGATCCGGAACAGCTCCGGCTCGGCGAGAAAGAAGTCCACGTAAAGATCCGCCGTCTTCCGGAGAATCGTCGAGGCGTCCCCCCCTTCCTCGAAGAGAGCGTCGACTTTCGTCCGGAACTTCGCGATCTCCACAAGCAGGATGTGGGTGTAGATCTCTTCCTTCCCCTTGAAGTAGAGGTAGATGGACCCCTTGCTGAATTCGGCTTTCCTGGCGATGTTCTCCACGGTGACGTTTTTGAATCCCTTCTCCAGGAAGAGCTTCCGGGCCGCCTTGAGGATGGCGTTTCTGCGGCTGTCTTTGTCCCGTTGTCGTCGTTCTTCGTAGACCATCGCGGCGTTTCTGAAAGGCGTCTTCCCCGGGGCGGGCGGACGTGGTGCCGGCTGCGGGGACAGGGGTTGGGTCGGGCTTCACACATCAAACAAAGGGATTTTTTGCAAGACGGGTGCCAAACGGCGGTCAGTTGTAACTATATGATATATTTGCGGTAATGTGAACGTTGCGCTCTGCTGGATCGGCCGATGCACAATATATTGCGCACGCCGGCCCATATGTTGAGTGCCAAAAGGTGGGACCGCGCACAATATCGTCGCTTGAGGGGGGGATGGGATGGCATTTCCGGCTTTCCGCTTCAGCCGGAGGGGAGGCATGTCCTGAACAGGGCAGCCGGATGCTGGAGATGCCGGGCATTTCCGGCATCCGGCTGCCGGGAGGGATTATCTCGACAGGACGATCAGCGCGTCCACGACCACGGGGTCTTTCCCGGCAAGGATCACCGGGTTCAGGTCGATTTCCGCAACGGGAGGGTGGTCGATCCCGATCCGGCCCAGCAGGATCAGCATTTCAGCGAGCCGGTCCCGGTCGGCCGCCTCCATGCCCCGGACCGCATCGAGAATGCCGCGGGCACGGATCTCGGCCATCATTGAGAAGGCGTCCGCCCTGTCGAGGGGTGCCTTCCGGAATGCGGTATCCCGGAGAATTTCCGTGAAGATCCCCCCGAGGCCGAACATGACGCAGGGCCCGAACTGGCCGTCCCGGGTGAGCCCCATGACGAGTTCGCGACGCCCCTTGACCATCTCCTGGACCAGGACGCCCCCTTTGTGGCCGGCCATGCCGTGCTTGATCTCCCGGAAGGCCGCCAGGGCCTCCGCCTTCGTCCGGATGTCCACGCGGATCAGCCCCTTTTCCGTCTTGTGGGCGATCTCGGCGGAGCAGCCCTTCATCACCAGGGGGTAGCCAATCTCCGCCGCTGCTGTCGGGACCTCTCCCTCGTCGTGGACAAGGACCTCGCGCGACACGGGGATCCCGAAAGCCTTGAGGACCTTCTTCGATTCGTATTCAGAAAGAATCGAGCGCCCTTCCGCAAGGGCGCCCTCGATGATGTTCACGGCCGCTTCCCGGTTCATGGCGCTTCCCCCTTCCCGCAGCGGTGGTTGACGTGTCCGATGGCCCGCATGGCCTCGCCGATCTCGTCGAAAACGGGCAGCCCCCGCTCCAGGAAGGCCTCGCGGACCTTCGCATGAATCTCCACGACGTCCATGTCGGGGAATCCCCTCTTGGCGTTCGGAAGGACGAAGACAACGGGTTTGCCCGTGTCCGCGGCGACGGCCTTCATCCGGTCGGCCAGATCCCGATAGGGAAACACCTCCTCGACCGTCCTGCCCTGGTCCTGCGCCAGCCCCTTGAAATGGTGGGCCAGCACGACCAGAATCTGGAGGTCGATCCGGCCGTCGACGGCCGCGGCGCGGAGGATCTTCTCCAGGGCCGCGGGGAGCATATAGGGATTGGCCACATCGATGGGATTCACGCCGCTTGCACCCGATTTCGGCAGCAGGGCTTCGACCCCGGCCCTTGCCTCCACTCCCAGGGGCGGCACCTCCAGGCCGAAGGCCTCCGCGGCGTCACAGGCGGCGATGCCGATGGCTCCTCCCCCGCCGGTGACGGAGAGGCCCCGGTACACCCTTCCGGGCAGCAGGGAAAAGGCCAGGCAGGCCTGGGCCATCTCCTGCATGTCCCGGACCTGGATCGCCCCGGCCTGCCGGAGGACGGACTCCCAGATGACCCGGCTGCCGCCCAGGGAGGCCGTGTGGCTGACGACGGCCCGGCCGCCCGCCGAGGACAGGCCTCCTTTCAGGATCAGGACGGGTTTCTTTCCGGAGGCATCCTTCAAAGCATCCAGAAATTCATCGCCGTCCCGGATTCCCTCCACGTACATGGCGATGACGCCGGTCTCCGGATCGTCGCCCAGGTAGCGCAGGAGCTCCGCTTCCCGCAGATCCGCCCCGTTCCCGAAGCTGACGACCTTGCTGAAGCGGAGCCCCATCCACATTCCCGTCATCATGAAGTCGCTGGCGAGGCCCCCGCTCTGCGACAGAAAGGCAATGGGGCCGCTCTCCCGCGAGAGATCGGGATTCGGGAAGAACGTGAGGCCGCTCTTCGGACAGTAGATGCCGAAGCAGTTGGGACCGATCACCCGGATTCCCCGGGCGGCGATCCGCCGGACCTCCTCCTCCCGGGCGATCCCCTCGGGGGTTCCGAGTTCCTTGAATCCGGAAGTGATGATGATGGCTCCGGCGGCGCCTTTTTGCCGGCCCGCCTCGAGAATCGGAATGACCGCCTCCGCGGCGACGGCGATGACGATCAGGTCCAGGTCGCCCGGGATATCCTCAACGCTCCGGTAGATCTTGAGGCCCGCGATCTCACCCCCCTTCGGATTCACCGGGAGGATCTCCCCCTCGAAGCCGATGGCCTGCAGCGACGTCAGGTAGCGCGTCCCGAAACCGACGCCGCCCCCCGGCGATACCCCGGCCACGGCAACCCTGCGCGGATGGAAGATCCGCTCGTAGTCGGTCCCCGCGGCCCGGGCGGCATCCGGAGCTTTCACAGCGGACGAATCCTGGTTTCCCGTCTTCATGCCGTCTCCTTTCTGCTCACCGCTTCACCGTTGTGTCTATTATCTTGCATACGATGTTTATCGGAAAAACGCGTCACCGCCAGAGGTCCTTCAGCATCCGTTCGAGAAGCAGCCTTTCCTCGGGCTTGAAAACGGACAGCACCTCCCGGTTCATCGCCTCGACGTCGTCCAGCATTGCGTCCCTGATCCCGAGGGCTTTCTCCGTCAGGTGGAGATTGGTGACGCGCCGGTCCCCGTCGGGTGTGCTCCGGATCAGCCACCCGGCCTCCTCCATCCGGACCAGGACGCCCGACAGGGTGGCGCTGTCCAGGACGAGCCGCCGTCCGATTTCCCCTGCGGGGAGCCCCTCGTCCTGGAAAAGCGCGGTGAGAACGAGGGACTGCATGGGTGTCAGGCCGTAGCGCTGGAACATGGGCTTGAACCGGCTGTGGACCCGCTGGTTGGCCTTCGCCAGGATAAACAGGATGACGTCTTCGTAATGCAAAACTCCCGCCCCTTTCGATGTCTTGTATACGAGATATAAAAACCGTCCCTTCGTGTCAAGGGCAAATCGTTCCCGCTCCCCGATGCCCCCGGGTTCCTTGAATCCGCGCGTCCGGGCGATCTCTTCGGGGCACGGACGGAAGGAAGAGTGATTTTCGAGTGCCGGGGCCGGATGGGGAGAACGCCGCAGACGGCTTTTTTCAACTGCCTGCCGGGATTGTGCGGGACGCCTTCCCATGATAAGGGTCGAAGAAATTTTACGGGATGGAATCATGCACGCGGAAAGCAAAATCGTCCCCATCCTCCGGGAGGGGATTCACGTCATCAAGATGGTCCTTTACCAGGTCCTCAAGGAAGGGCTCGCCGACAGGGATGCTTCCCTGGACGACGATCAGGCGAGCAAACTCGCCGGTGCCGTCGTCAATGAAATGTTCGGAACACCGAACCGGGAGGAGCCGTTTCTCTCCTTCGCCCGGGACAACCGGTCGTCGATCCGGGCGGAGATGGAACGGATCGCATCCGATTTTCCCGAGATGAAGATTCCCCTCACGGACGCGCTCCGGATCCAGTTCCTCTGCGACAGCCGGGAAGGATTTGACGACCCGCGGCTCCTCGTGCAGGCGAGGGACCTGGGCATTCTGCTCCTGGAGCGGGACCTGCCGCTTCCGGACGCCTTCATGGCCCTGGCCCGCCGCCTCGGCGAGGAGCACAACCTGACCCGCCAGGTTCGCATTCCGTCGGCCTGAGACCCCGCATTCATCGGCCCCGTTTTGTCCGGAGGGTCACCAGGGAAGAGAAAAACGCCAGGGCACAAACCACGCCGCCCGCCAGGAAGGCGTTCCGGAAGGCCGCAAGGAGCGGGCCGGAGACGAGGCGGGCCTGTTCCGGATTCAAATGGCGGACGGAGACGCCCTCCGGCATAGACCCGGAGAAGACCGTCTCGAAAAGGCAGATGCCCAGAAGCATGCCCACGTTCATGAGGGTGGTGTAGAGACCGGAGGCGACACCCTGGGAGTCCCGCGGGGCGAGGCTCATGACGAGGTGATTGTTCGAAGCGAAGAAGAGGCCGTAGGATACCGCCAGAAGCACCAGGAAAAGAACCGCCGGCAGCAGCCCGGGCAGGGACAGGGTGAAGGCGAACACGAGGCAGGTCGCCAGGCAGCAAAAGGTCGCGACGACGCAGATCCGGGCCGGATCGACCCGGTCCGAGAGACGTCCCGAGTAGGGCCCGATGGGCATGTACACGATCGAGTAGATCATGATGACGGCGCCCACGGCCTCCGGGGCCAGCCCCTTCGTCAGTTCCAGGTAGAAGGGCATCAGGAAGTTTCCCCCGGCCAGGAGCATCATCGCCAGAAAGGTGGTCACCACGGCAAAGCCGAAATCCCGCTTGGCGAGCAGGCTGAAACGGAGGACCGGATCGGCGGCCCGCTTTTCCCGCACCCAGAAGGCCCCCAGGGACGCGACCGCGACCGCGAAGGAGCCGAGGATGAGCGGCGAGCCCCAGCCCTCCTCCTGTCCCATGCTGAATCCATAGACCAGCGTGGTGAAGAAGAGGAAGCTCAGCACCGAGCCGGTGACGTCAAACGGGGCTTTTGCTCCGGCATGGCGGTCGGGCTCGATGGCCGGCAGGATTTTCCAGGACAGGAACAGGGCCAACAGCCCAATGGGGACGTTGATGAGGAAGATCCACTTCCAGGAGAAAAACCCCGTGATGAAGCCCCCCAGCGGGGAACCGACCATGATGCCCAGCGAGTTGGCAAAGGAGCACACGCCGAAGGCCCAGCCGGTGAGATGCTCCGGAAGGAGCCGGGAGATGACCGCGAAGGCGCTGACGATCATCATGGCGCCGCCGACCCCCTGGACGGCCCGGGCCAGGTCGAGGGCATGGATCGTCGGGGCCAGGCCGCAGAAGAGCGACGAGACGGAAAAGACAAGGTAGCCCAACAGAAAGATCCGCTTCAGGCCGAACCGGTCGCCCAGTTTCCCGAAAATCAGCATGCAGCCGGTCATCACCAGGAGGTAAACCAGGATGATCCACGACACCTCGCCGGTACCCACCTGGAAATACCGGGCGATGGTCGGCAGCGAGATGTTGACGATGTAGCCGTCCAGGCGCACCATGAAGACGGCAAAGGCGATGCAGAGGATGACGGGATAGTACTTTTTTCTTTCCGCTTTTTCCGGCACGCTGCTTCATCGCTTTCCCCGGCCGGATCCGGCCGGTCCGGCGCCCCGGCGGCGCCTGTTATCCCGGAGGTTGTGATGGCATCCATGATCGAGATCATCGGCAGGCGCGTCTCCTGCCGCTCCTTCGACGGCAGGCACCTCGATCCGGCGGACGCCGGTGCGCTCAAACACGCCCTGGCGGAGGGCCCCCGAACGCCTTTCGGAAACCGGGTCCGCTTCGCCCTGCTCGACCTCGACGGCGGAAATCCCGAAGAAACGCGCCGCCTGGGGACCTACGGCGTCGTCCGGGGCGCCCGGACCTTCCTCGCCGGTGCCGTGTCGGCCGGGACGCGCGCCATGGAGGACTTCGGCCACGCCATGGAGACATTGATCCTCCACGCGACCGGGTGGGGCCTGGGAACCTGCTGGCTCGGGGGCACCTTCAGCCGGAGCGGGTTCGCCTCCGCCATGGCCCTCACGGAGGGTGAAATCATTCCCGCCGTCACTCCGGTAGGCTACCCGGCGGAAAAACGCACCCTGACGGACCGGATCTTCCGCTACGTCGCCTCGTCGGAGAAACGGATGCCCTGGAGCGACCTTTTCTTCAGCGAGACCTGGGACCGGCCCCTCGACCGCGACGCGGCGGGTCCATGGGCGCCGGTGCTCGAATGCGTCCGGCTCGGGCCGTCGGCATCGAACAAGCAGCCCTGGCGCATCCTCCGCCGGGAAGCGGAGCACCACCTGTTCCTCAAACGGACGCCCCTGTACGGGGATCTCCCCGGTGGAATCCGCCTCCAGAACGTCGACCTGGGCATCGCCATGTGCCACTTCGAGGCGGCGGTCCGGGATCTCGGCCTGGAAGGGGGATGGGTCGTCGCGACGTCCCCCCCGGCAGGTCCCGGACTGGAATACGTCGCCACCTGGGAAGAAGCGGCAGGCTCCTGACGCCCGTGCCGCCGGCAGGCCGGGTTCAGGACACGCGGACCGTCAGGAGCAGATCGCCGCGCCCGCCCGCCTCCCCCGGCACTCCTCCTCCCCGGAGGCGAAGGACCGTCCCGTCCCGGACGCCCGGCGGCACGGCCACCCGGATCAGCCGGTCCCGGATGCCGCTCGGGACCGTCACGACCTTTTTCGTTCCATCCCGGGCCTCCCGGGGGGTGATCTCCAG
>CAYNEJ010000111.1:0-11553 GCA_964396205.1 uncultured Syntrophaceae bacterium | reverse complement strand
TGCCGGTCTTTCCGCTCACCTCATGGGCATTCCGTTCTTTTTCATTGCCCGCCGTTTCATCGAAGATATTGGCGATTTGTTCATAGCCGTCTTTTCTTGCCTGTGAGGCGAAGTAGTTGTATTTGTTGCGAGCCTGACTTTCTCCCGCAAACGCCTCCATAAGATTCTTTTCCGTCTTTGAGCCTTTCAGTTCCATAATGTTCTCCTTTGTTTTTCAATTTATATTATTTCGGTATAATTTATTTTACCGTATTTAACATTGCGCATTCGGGACATTCTCCCGTAAATATAAGCCTGTGCCCGTTCACCTTAAAACCTGCGTTTGCCATTTTCTCGGCATAGACGTCGAGGGCGTCGTCGTACGATACGGGAATATCGTACATTTTTCCGCAGTCGTCGCAAACAAAATGATAGTGACTGTCGGTTCTGCAATCGTAATGGTCGGGTCCGCACACGGTGTTTATTCGCCGAATACTGCCCTGAGCGGCAAGAAGATTCAGGTTTCGGTAAACCGTTCCCCTGCTTATATGGCCGTTCCTCTTGAGAAATGAATCATCCTGCGCTATTCTGCCTTCTTCTGCCGGAGGCGTCGCCTCCGGTAGCCGATCGACGGACTCGCCATTTCCGGCGGTCTTTGCGACGGTCGGGGAAACGCTCCGGCCATGAACAGGGCGCCTGTGCGGCGTCCCCTCCAGGATGCGGAAAGGACATGGTGGATCATGGACATGGTGTATTCTCTCCGGCCGGATGAGGTTTCGCTCACGGTTCCACCCCGCCCGGCCTTTCTTCCCGTCGTCATGGCCTTTGCCGAGAAATCGGCCCTCTCCTTCGGCCTCGCCGGGGAGGAGGCCCTGTCCCTGACCTTGGCGTCCGAGGAGATCTTTTCCCACCTGACCGGGCCGGGGGCTGCCGGAGAGGACGTCCGGCTCACCTGCCGGGGCGGGATTTATTACACGGAGATGGAGTTTTCCTTCCGGACGCGCTTCTTCAACATGCGAGCCTTCAACCTGACCTCGTCGATTCCCTGCGACGGGGAGGAACTGCCCGCGGAAACGGGTCTTCTGATCGCCGCCAGGATGGTGGACAAAATCCGGGCGCGCTACGGAGAAGACCGCCTGGAGATCACATTCCGGAAAGACAAGGTATACCCGGAGACCCATCCCGGCGAAATTCCCCTTCCCAGGCCTTTGACTGCGCCGGCCTTGAAAACACCCGATGCGGAGACGCTGAAGCTGTTCTCCCGCCTCCTGCTGCGCCATGCACCGGAAGGGATCTGTCCCCGCGACTTTCTGATCCCGGGAAAACTGGCCGATATGGCGGCGTCGGGAGAATATGGAGTCCTCGTGGCCGAGGAAGCGAGAGGACCCCTGGGAGGTGGGATCGCCTGGCGGCGGGAGGGTTCGGGGCTGGTGGAATTCTTCGGCCCCTGCCTGTTCGGCCAGCCGCAGGGGGCGGAGGCGGGTCGCCTCCTCGTCGAGGCATGCATTGCCGCGATCGCGAAGTCGGATGTTTCAGGCATGTACTGCCGCCTCCCGTCGCCGTTTCTGCCGGCGGAGTATTTCGAGATCCTGGGATCGCTGATCGACAACACCGCGAATGGAGAGGTGGAGACCCCGGTTTATTACCGGCAGATTCGGGAGGATGAGGGAGGCGTTTCCTGGGTCCATCCCCTTCTGGAGGCGTTTCTGAGGGAGTCCTGCGAGCGGCTGGCTTTTGCACGGGAGGTCCGGCTGACCGATGAAGAAGGCGAAGCATCCTATCCGTTTTCCGTCCTGTCGGCCACTTTCGACCGGTCCCGGGGAAGGGCCGTGCTTCGGCCTGTCTGGTGGGGCCGGGACGCCGCCTCCAACCTGGAGGAGCACGTTCGTAAAATTTTGGGGGAGATCCCGGGGATTGCACTCTTCTTTGAGATCGATCTTGGCCGTGCCTGGCAGACGCCCTTTACCCCCCTGCTTCTCGATGCCGGATTCCGTCCCCGGGTGATGCTTCCCGCGGGCGGCCGGGGAGATGTGGTCCTCTTTCAGTACGCGGCGGGAGGCGGGCACCCATGAGCCCTCTCTCCCTGGAGAGCCTGCTGCCGCCCTACATCCGGAGCTTCGAGGCCTATGTGCCCAGCCGGCCCGACGCGGAGTTGATGCGGCTCTACGGCTGTTCCCGCCTTTTCCGCCTGAACAACAACGAGAACGCCCTGGGCCCCCCGCCGGCGGCGCAGGAGGTGATCCGCCGTTTTGTCCCGCCCCGGGCCGCCCTGTATCCCAGCGGCGATTCCTTCTATCTGCGGCGGAAGCTGGCGGACCGCTTCGGCAAGGATCCGGAGCGGTTTCTCGTCGGGAACGGCGCCAACGAGGTCATTGCCTTCGTCATGAAAGCCTTCTGCGAGGCCGGCGACAACATCGTCACGGCGGACCGCACGTTTGCCGTCTACGAGTGGGTGGCCACCTTTTCGGGCCTGGAGGCGCATCTCGTGCCGCTTCGCGATTACGCCTTCGACGACCGGGGCATGCTGGAGCGGATGGACGGCCGGACCAAGATCCTCTTTCTCTGCAATCCCAACAATCCGACGGGAACCTGCTGGGGAAGGGATCAGCTCCGGCGCTTCCTGGAGGCCGTCGACGGCCGGGCGATCGTGGTCGTTGACGAGGCGTATTGCGAGTATGTCGAGGGGGAGGATTATCCCGACGGCATGTCCCTCCTGGATGAATACCCCCACCTCGTCGTATTCCGGACCTTTTCCAAGATGTACGGGCTGGCGGGCCTGCGGATCGGCTATCTGGCCGGGTCGTTGCCGGTGGTGGATGCCATCCGCCGTGCCTGTGTCGTCTATTCCGTCAACGCGGTGGCCCAGGAGGCGGCTGTGGCGGCCCTGGACGACGGGGATCATATCCTGAAAAGCCGGCGGCTGGTCCGGGAGAGCCGCGCTTATCTGGAGGAGGAACTGGCCGCCCGGGGCCTGACATTCGTTTCCGGGGAGGGGAACTTCATCATGATCCGTCTCCCCATGAGCGACACCCTGGCCTACCGGAAGCTGATGACCCGCGGGGTCATGGTCCGCACCATGACGGGCTTCCGCTTTCCCAACTTCATCCGGGTCACCCTGTCCGTCCGGGAGGTCATGGAGGCCTTTGTGACGGCCCTGGATGAAATCCTCAAACGATAAGCGAGGCGCCGGCCTCAGCGGGCCGTTATCTCCGCCCGGTCCCGAAGGATAAAATCCAGGATCATCTTTGCCTTGTCGCTGTGCAGCCGGAGACCGGGAACATTCGGTTCGTGGAGGGTCTTCTGCATCATCAGGCCGTCGTCGTCGAACCAGCGGGGCAGAACGCCCCCGAAGAAATAGCCGCAGCCGCGGAGGGTCCGGACGGCGAATCCGATCCCCGGGTCCGTCAGGCGGAGGTAGACCTGGAATACCGTAGCTCCGCCGCCGGCGTAAAGTTTCTCTTTCCCTTCCACGATTTCCCGGAGGTCCGCTCCGATGGCCTGGATCGTCAGGCGGGCCAGGTTCGCCCCCTCGAAGGCAATGGATTGCATTTCCGATGGACCTTCCGGCGGCGTGTCCCCGGGGGCGTTCCGGTACACATGGGGTGCGTCGTGGGCCTCCCAATGAAGCTCCCTGGGAAGTCCCGCATACGGGCCGGGCAGGAGGATTGCCTGCCCCCTGGTTTGATAGAGCCTGAATGTAAGGACCGCTCCGACCCGGCCGGAGGCGCTCTTCTCCTTCTCGTAAGAGGCGGCGGGCATCAGGTCCAGCTCGATCCCCGTCTCGCTGTAACCGGACGCGGCACAGGTCTTCTGCATGAAGACGTGGTTGGCCACCGCCTCCCCCCAGACCGCGGCGATGCCGAGCCGGGGGATCAGCGTCTCGTGGGTGTACCGGGCGATCCGGTCGTTCAGCCCCCGGCCCCGGTATTCCGCCAGAACCATCCCGTGCCCGGTCTCGTAGAGGCCCGCGAACGGCGCCGACGTCCGGAAGAGGCCCCAGTGACCCGCTACGGGACCCTGCTTCTCCCGGCAGACCACGTGGTACATCGCCCCCGTTTCCTGCTGGCGCAGGAGGGCCTGCGGATCATAGATCTCCCGGATCGGGTAGGCATCCCCGTAGGTGGCCCGGTACAGGGCGACCGTGCCGTCCACGTCTTCCGGCTTCATCAGGCGGACTTCAAAGATGTTTTCCGGCTGGCTCATGGTGTCCTCTCCGGCGGCCTCCTGAAACATGCAGGCGAAATCGGGAGGCGGGTAAAGGGGAAATGTCTCCGCCGGCGGGACAGCCGCGGGGCGGGGCAAGGTTGCAGGGCCAGGCTCACAGGATCAGCACCCAGAGGGCGACGAAGGCGATCCGGTAGATGCCGAAGAGGATGAAGGTGTGGGTCTGGATGAAGGAGAGGAGGAACTTGATGCTGAGAAGGGCCACGACGAACGACGAGACGAAGCCGACGGCCAGGAACCCCATCTGGTCCATGGAGAAAGCGGAGCCGCTCTTGAGGAGATCATAGGCTGTGGCGGCCAGCATGGTGGGCACCGCCAGGAGAAAGGAAAACTCGACGATGGTCTTCCGGCGGAGGCCCAGGGCCAGCCCGCCGATGATCGTGGCGGCGGAGCGGGAGACCCCCGGGATCATGGCGATGGACTGAAAGAGGCCGATCAGCAGGGCCTGCCGGTAGGTGATGCCGGAGATGTCCTCCACGGCGTCTTCCCGCTCCCGGTGCAGGTATTCGAAGGCGATGATGAAGATTCCTCCCAGAAACAGGGACCATAAAACGACACTCGGCGAGCCGAGGAGGAACTGTTTGACCAGCCGGTAGAGGGTGAAGCCCAGGATTCCCGTGGGCAGAAAGGCGACGATCAGCTTTTTGATCGTCTCGAAATCCACGAGCAGGCGCCGCCAGTACAGGGCCACCACGGAGAGGATGGCGCCGACCTGGATGGCGATCTCGAAGCTCTTGAGGAACTCCGTGTGGCCGAGCCCCATCAGCTGGGAGGCGAGGATCAGGTGTCCCGTGGACGAGATGGGCAGGAACTCGGAGACGCCTTCCACGATTCCCAGTATCAGAGCGGTCAGCCAGTCCATCCTCATCTCCTTGTCACGGCCGGTCCGCCGGGCGCTCGATGAGGCGGACCATCTCTTCCATTCCTTCCAGGAGCCTCGGCGAGAGGCGGTACAGGGTTTCCCCCACCACGTACACCCGTCCCTTGCGGACGGCCGGCAGGGTTCTCCACTGGCGGAGCAGTTTCGACCCGCCGGTGCCGGTCATGGATCCGCGTCCGATCAAGATCACGTCGGGGGACCGGCGGAAGACCTCCTCGACGCTCATTTTCGGGTAGGGAGATGCTGCCCCGGTGGCGATGTTCCGCACACCCAGAATGGTCATGGCGTCATCGATGACGGTGCCGGGTCCGGCGACCATCAGGGGTTCCGGCTGGATGATGAAAAGCGCCGTCCGGATGTCCCCCTTGCTCTCCCTGGCCCGGGACGAAAAACGGTGCAGCGCGTCCTCGATGGCGAGGGCGCGTTTCTCCGCAGTCTTTTCCGCTCCGACGGCGGGCCCGATGTCCCGCAGGGCCTTTGGCAGTTCCGCCAGGCGCTTGGCCCGGAAAACATAAACGGTGATGCCGAGACGGACGAGGCGGTCGTGGATTTCCCGTGGCGTGCCCTCGTCGGTCATGACCACCAGGTCGGGCCGGAGGGCCACGATGGCCTCCAGGGACGGGTTTGTGTAGCCTCCCACCTGGGGCTTTCTTTTCGCGGCGGCCGGCCAGTCGCAGAACCGGGTCACGCCGGCCACCCGGTCGCTCAGCCCCAGGTCGAAGAGAATCTCCGTCAGATTTGGGGCCAGCGACACGATCCGCTGCGGCGGGGTTGCCCAGGCAGCGGACGTGAAAAGGCAGAAAAGCGCCAGAAATGCGAGCAGCGCGAACACGAAAGGGTTGCTCCGCATGACCGGATGCAGCGGGGAAGGATTTTCGTTCATGAAGGTGCTGGCTCTTGACATGGGGCGACGGACCGTGTTTAGCATCCGCCGTGAGATCCTGCAAGACAGTTCTGCTTCTTCACCCGGACGGAAACGAGTGCGCGAATGGATCCATCCCGTCATCCCTGGCCCGCCCTGAAAGGCCGATACCCCTTCCGCCTTGGCACTACCTCCTACATCGTGCCGGCCCCGATCCTGCCGAACATCCGCTTCCTGGGTCCCCTGGTGGACGAGGTGGAGATCGTCCTTTTCGAGAGCGGCCGGGAGGACAATCTGCCCACCCCCACCGAAATAGACGAGATGGGTGCGCTGGGGGAAGATCTGTGCCTGACGTACAACATTCACCTGCCCACGGGCCTGTCCCTGGGATCTGATGATGAGCCGGAGCGGCGCCGCGCGTGCGAGACGATCCTGCGCTTTCGCGACCGCACCCGGCCGCTCGGGCCGTCCGCGTGGGTCCTGCACCTGGAAGAGGGGGGGCTGGACGGTCCCGGTTCCCTGGAGGGATGGCGGGAGCGCCTGCGGACGTCGATCCGGGATCTGTTGATCGGGGGTCTGGACCGGTCCCGGACGGTCGTGGAGAACCTGGGCTATCCCCTCGAGTGGATCCGCCCGCTGGTGGAGGAGTTCGGCCTCTCCTGGTGCCTCGACGTGGGGCACCTTCTGGCCGGCGGGGAGGACGTTGCGGGGGCGCTCGACGTCATGAAGGGAGGAGTCAAAATGATCCACCTGCACGGCCTGATGGACGGGCGGGATCACCGCAGCGCCACCGCTCTGCCGGAGGAAACATGGATGACGCTCCGGACCTTTCTCGGGGATTACCGGGGCGGCCTTTCCGTGGAGGTCTTTACCGCGGAGGACCTGCGGACATCGCTCCTGGCGCTGGAGGAGAGACTCTGATGGCGGAAATCGTTCTGGTCACGGGGGGGAGCCGAAGCGGCAAGAGCCGTTACGCCCAGGGACTGGCCGAAGCCATAACGGGAAAGCGGACCTTTGTCGCCACCTGTCCCGCCGTTGATGCGGAAATGGCCGAACGGATCCGGCGCCACCGGCAGGCGAGGGGGGCCGGTTGGGTCACCGTCGAGGAGACGGTGGATCTTCCCGGAGCCATTCGCCGGGTTGTGGACAGCGACGTTGTCCTGGTGGACTGCCTGACCCTCTGGGTGAACAACCTGCTGTACGAGGAGACGCTCCGGTCCGCCCGGGAGGATGGGACGGAGGCCGTGACCGCGCCATCCGATCCGGCCGGAACCGCATCGATGACGGAAGATGAAATGGAGGCGCGCTGCCGGGAAGTGCTCCTCGCCTGCGCCTCCCTCCCCGGGACGGTGATCTTCGTGACCAACGAGGTCGGCATGGGGATCGTTCCCGACAACCCTCTCTCCCGCCGCTTCCGGGATCTGGCCGGGCGGTGCAACCAGGTCATCGCCGGGGGAGCGGACCGGGTGATCTTCATGGTCAGCGGGATCGCCGCAAGGATCAAGGGCGGCGAATCCCGGGAAGAAGGGCCTGATTCCGGCCGCCTCCTGTAACCGGTTTCCCTTGACGGTTTTTCCCAATGACTTTATAGGGTGCCCATGACAATTCTCGAACAGACGCTTTCCCGCATCGCCCCCGTGGATCCGGAGGCCCGGGCCGCAGCGCGGCGGCGCCTGGAACAGCTGGCGATGCCTCGCTGGGCCCTGGGCCGCTTGATGGACCTGGCGGAGGATCTGGCGGGCATGACGGGACGGATGCCACCTCCGGTGGCACGAAAAACGGTGGTGACCATGGCAGCGGACCACGGCGTCACCGCTTCCGGCGTGAGCCTCTATCCCCGGGAAGTAACGGTCCAGATGGTCCACACCTTCGTCCGCGGCGGGGCGGCCATCAATGTCCTGGCCCGTCTGGCGGACGCCCGGGTCGTGGTGGTCGACATGGGTGTCGACGGCGATCTGGGGGAACTGGCCCGGGAGGGCCGGATTCTCTCGCGACGGGTGGGTTCCGGCACCGGCGATATCTCCAGGGGGCCTGCCATGAGCAGGAATGAGGCGCTCCGCTCCTTGGAAGAGGGCATCCGGGTGTCCCTGGACCTGGCGGAAGAGACGGATGTCTTCGCCACCGGCGACATGGGCATCGGCAACACGACGCCCAGCAGCGCCCTGGTTTCCGTTTTCAGCGGCGCCGACGTTGCCGAGGCGACCGGCCGGGGGACGGGGATCGACAACGAACAGCTTGCCCGCAAGGTGGCGGTCGTCCGGCAGGCCCTCGAGGCGAACCGGCCCGATCCCGCAGACCCCGTCGGGGTTCTGGCGGCGGTCGGCGGCTTCGAGATCGGCGGCATCGCCGGGCTGATCCTCGGAGCAGCGTCGAGGAGGAAACCGGTCCTGGTGGACGGGTTCATCTCCACGGCGGGGGCTCTCGTAGCGGCCCGGCTGGCTCCCGTATCCACGCAGTACATGATTGCCTCTCACCGGAGCATGGAGCAGGGGCACAGAACGGCCCTGCAGGCCCTGGGGAAGCGTCCTCTCCTGGATCTGGACCTGAGGCTCGGCGAGGGAACCGGGGCGGCTCTGGCCATGAACCTGGTGGAAGCGGCCGTGCGCATCCTCACTGAAATGGCCACGTTCGAGGAGGCGGCCGTTTCGCAGTCTCCGGCATGAACGCCCTGCTGGCGGCTTTCCGCTTCCTGACGATCCTGCCTCTGGGACGGCGTCCCGAAAAGCCCGAGGACCTTGCCGGAAGCATTCTTTTCTTTCCCCTGGTAGGACTCTTCATCGGGATCGTGGCCCTGGTTGCGGACAGCGTGGCGATGGCTTTCCTTCCGTCCCTGCCGGCGGCGGCATGCACGGTTCTCCTGCTGATCGTCCTGTCCGGTGGCCTCCACATGGACGGCCTGGCGGATACGGCGGACGGATTCGGAAGCGCCCGGCCTCGGGAGAGAATCCTGGAGATCATGCGGGACAGCCGGATCGGCACCATGGGCGTTGTAGCGGTCGTGGCGGCGATCCTGCTGAAGGTGGCCTTCCTGGATGCCGTTCCCGTGTCCCTGAGGGGTTATGCGGTCCTGCTGATGCCTGTTGCCGGCCGCGCGGCCCTGGTCTGGTCCATGGCCTGGCTGCCCTATGCCCGTCCGGAAGGGGGGCTGGCCACGGCATTCCACCGGAAGGCATCGTCGGTGCATGCAGTGTGGGCCCTGCTTTTCCTCCTGGCTTGCGGTGCGGGAGTGGGGGGATGGCCGGGTGCGGCGGCGGCGATGGCGGTCCTGGTCGTCGTGACTGGCTGGCTAATGATCTGTCGGCGGAAGATTGGAGGCTTCACGGGGGATACCCTGGGAGCCTCCTGTGAAATCGCGGAGGTCGTTCCGGTTCTTTTGTTGGCCCTGTGGCCCTCTCTTGGCATCTGACTCGTCCCGCGGACCCGGAGAGCTTCTCCGGCGGGAACGTCTTTGTGAACATCGATGGAGGAATCGGCGGATGAAGATCAAGTTTCTCGGAGCTGCCCGGACCGTAACGGGCTCCTGCTTTCCTGTCGAGGCGATGGGACACCGTTTTGCCGTTGATTGCGGACTGCACCAGGGAAACCGCGACATTGAGTCGCGCAATCGACGGGTGGATGGATACGATCCGCGGCAGATCGAATTTTTCCTGGTTACCCATGCGCATATGGACCACTCGGGCCTTCTTCCCCGCATGGTTCAGGAGGGGTTCCGGGGCCGGATCTACGTCACTCCTCCGACGAAGGAGCTGCTGGAGGTCATGCTCCTGGACAGCGCCCATATCCAGGAGACGGAGGCCCTCTGGCAGAACAAGAAGCGGCTGCGGCACGGTGACAAGCGGGTGGCGCCGCTGTATACCCGGCAGGATGCGGAGAACACCTTCTCCCTTTTTGAGGCTGTTCCCTATGACCAGCCCTTCAAGCCTTTCCCGGGATCCCGGGTCACGTTCCGGGATGCGGGGCATATCCTGGGAGCGGCCATGATCGAACTGGAGATCGAAGAGGGGGGAAAGCCGTCAAAACTCCTGTTTTCAGGAGATATCGGGCGTCCCTCCCAGTTGATGATGCACAATCCCTCCGTGATCACCCGGGCGGATTTCCTGTTTGTCGAGTCGACCTACGGCAACCGGGACCACAAGAACGAGGAGGAAAGCCTCGACGAGCTGGCGGAGGCCGTCGCCTACAGCTATGATCGCGGCGAAAAGGTGATTGTTCCGGCCTTTGCCGTGGAGCGGACCCAGGAGATCCTGTATTGCATCCACCTGCTGGCGAAGAGCGGGCGCCTCCCGAAGGGTATCCCCGTATACGTGGACAGCCCTCTGGCGATCCGGGCAACGGAGATCTTCAACCGGAACGCATCCTATTTCGACGAGGAGTCGCAAAAGATGCTGATGCGGGGTGAAAACCCCCTGGCCGTGCCGAACCTCCACATGACGGAAACCACGGAGGCCTCCATGGCCATCAATACGAAGGACGGACCGGCCATCGTCATCTCCGCCAGCGGCATGGCCGACGCCGGGAGGATCAAGCATCACCTGAGACACAATCTCTGGCGGGAGGGGGCGAGCATCGTCTTCGTGGGTTTCCAGGCCCAGGGAACGACGGGTCGCCGCATCGTCGACGGCGCGGCGAAGGTCCGCCTGCTCGGGGAGGATGTGGCCGTCCGGGCGAAAGTGTTCACGATCAACGGTTTTTCCGCCCATGCCGGACAGTCCCAGCTCCTGGACTGGCTTTCCCATTTCGAGGCCCAAGGGATGGAGGTTTTCCTCGTCCATGGAGAGTACGGGGCCCAGCAGGTCCTGGCGGAAAAGATCCGCGAGCGGTTCGGCATCCGGGTGCACATTCCGGATTACCTGGATGAAGTGACCCTCGTTCCGGGCGAGGCGATTGCGGCCCGGGTGTCACCGGAGGCGGCCGTGCCGATGGTGGATTGGGAGTCGTTGATGGCGGAGCTGGAAACAACGATGGCCCGGCTTCGGGACCAGCGGTCCGCTCTGGAGACCGCGAACTGGGGGGAACAGGCGGACCTGCGGGACCGTCTTGCGGAACTGAACCGGGCTCTGGAAGCCGCCATCCCCGGGCGGTGAGGAACGGCGGACCGGGAGGCGGAGGAAGAGACGTTGCAGGACGACGAAGTCTTCATGGTCCTGGCACTGGAGGAGGCCCTCCTGGGAGAGGCGGAAGGAGAGGTTCCCGTCGGCGCCGTGGTGTCCCTCGGAGGAGAGCTGATCAGCCGGGCACACAACCGGCCGCGGGGTCTGAAGGATCCGACCGCCCATGCGGAGATCCTGGCCATCCGCAGGGCCTCCGAAGCCCTGGGAAACTATCGCCTGACGGAGGCGACCCTCTACGTTACCCTGGAACCCTGCGTCATGTGCGTGGGGGCCGTTGTCCAGGCCCGGATCCGCCGGATTGTCTTCGGCGCCGCCGACCCGAAGGGAGGCGCTGTCGTTTCCCGGTGGCGGCTTTTTGATGACGGGTGCTTCAACCACCGGCCCGAGGTGACCGGGGGAGTCCTGCAGGCGCGGTGCGGAGAAATTTTGAGTGGATTTTTCCGCGGGAAAAGGGTAAAAAACCACGACATTTCGGAACAGCCGAAACAAGATTGAGC
>CAYNEJ010000110.1:7773-11627 GCA_964396205.1 uncultured Syntrophaceae bacterium | reverse complement strand
TTATTTTACCGGTGGAAGGATCAACCATGACGATCTTGGAAATGCTTTTCCGACTTTTCAACGTCCGCCTCCTGTAGCGGCCTGGGAAGATCCGGGGAAGGCGGTCCAGGATAACCGCCGTTCGGGTGCCCCCTATCCCCGGATTTTGTGCCAAAAAGTGACAGTTTTTGTTTTTCTTGCCTCTTTCACTTATATTGTTTATACAACCTTTCGTTAATTCAATCAAGAAGTTAAGCGAAATCCAGAAGTTGCAAAATCGCCTGGCCCCGTTTCGTAATCGCCAGGTCAGGAGTTCGAATCTCCTCATCGGCTCCAGGGACAAACAAGGGCTCAATCGTTTGCGGTTGAGCCCTTTTCTTTTCCGGTTGCGGATGGTTGCATCGTCATCCAGCCGGTCTACTACCGATTTGTTGCTCTGGGGGACGTGGCTCCCATAGATATCGACCGTGACCTTGATGCCGCAACGATCTATTTGCCTGCATGCCGCTCACCCATAACCTCTATAACCGCACAGAATGTCCCAGGCGCAACTTTCTGGACATGCCCCCTTTCCCCTTATCTCCCGGTCAGTTCGGCGATTCTGGACCTTCAAAACCTTTCATTCTCTCCAGCATGACCTTGATCGCCCGCTCCCCCACTCCCGCCCCGCAATTCCCGCGCCCGATCAGGGAGATAACACTTTACTTTACTGCCCAGTTTTGCTTTCTATTCGTCGACAGACTTGGCAGGGGGGAACCGCAAAACGCCGAAAGACCCTTCGTGGCCAGTTACCACCAATTCGACGAATTTCCTCCCCGCTTCAGTCAGCCCATTTCCGACGTATCAATCCAAGATGTAGCTCCATTCATCCGGGGAGGCATTGATCGCACACGCCATTATCTATGAGGGACTACCATGTCACTGCTCCGCTCCATCAACATCAAGCTGATCGTCCCCAGGAAACCCGACAATCTCCACCAAGCCCGCGACCTCTGGACGACCCACGAGGCCATTAACCAAGCCGTCGCCTACTACGAGACCATCCTCCTGGAGATGCGGGGCGAGCCATACCTGCCCGCCGAAGGGGACCCCATCTCGGAGGAGGAGATCAAGAAACGTCTGGCTGCCCGAATCCAGAAGACACGTCGTCTGAACAAGCAGGGGGCCCTGGACGACGCGGAACTTGGTGCTCTGCGGACGGCCCTACGCCGGCTCTACGAGGCGATCGTGCCCTCGTCCATCGGAGGAGATGACGGGGATGCCCAGGCAGCCAACGCCTTCCTGAGCCCCCTCATGGATCCCGACAGCAAAGGGTTCTCCCACATCTTCGAGAAGATCGAATCACCGCCTCCATGGCTGGAGGGTGTCCGTCAGGGCGATCCGGAAGCATATTCCGAAGCGGTTGCCTGGTTGAAGACGGACGATGGCAAGAAGCGTCTCGGGGCTACGGGTGCGCCACCGGCCTGGGTCCGGCGGTATCGTCGTGGTGACGAAGACTGGCCGGATGCGTTTGTCGCCGACTACGACAAGAACCTCGGGAAGGCCGAGGGTGTGCCGGCAATCTTCCGGAGCCTGCGGGACAAGAAGGTCCTGCCTCTGTTCGATCCTTTCCTGACGCCACGGATCCAGGGCGCCCGGGGCGTTCTTTCACCTTGGGACCGGCTGGCTTTCCGGCTTGCCGTCGGTCACCTCCTTTCTTGGGAGAACTGGTCCCGTAAAACAGCTGACGAGTATGCCAGCCGGGTGAAGAAGCTGGAGGATTTCCGAGCAGCCTACCTCGACCAGGAAGAGGTCAGGGAACAGGTTGCGGCCCTTCGGAAGTACGAAGAGGAGCGGGAAAAGTACCTGTCCCAGACCGCCCTTGCCCCGACCAGCCCCTTCCGGATCAATCCCCGGATGATCCGAAGCTGGAGAGATATCCGGGAACGATGGCTCAACGCGAAAGACACCAGCCCGGACAAGCTGGCGGAGATCGCGAAGGACCTGCAGGCCAAGATGCAGGGTGCCTACGGAGACCCGGATCTGTTCCTCTGGCTGGCGAGGAAGGAGAATCATGACATCTGGCTGCACCCCGCCGATGTTGTACGCCTGGTGGCCTCCTGCAATCACATGGAGCGCATTGTCGAACGTTCCCGGATGCAGGCCTTCATGACCCTGCCGGATCCGATCCAGCACCCCCGTAGCGTCCAGTGGGAACCCCTGGGCGGGACGAACCTTCGAAAGTACCGCCTGGAGGTGGTCAACCGCTCGCTGAAAGTGACCCTTCCCCTGCTCACCAGGGAAGCGGGCGGGACCTACCGCGAAGTCAACAGCACCTTCCTGCTTGCGCCGACGGATCAACTTCGAAAGCCGGTCCTCTCGGAAGCCAAGAAGGGACTGACCATCGCATTCCAGAACCAGAACGACGAGATGCTGACCGGGATCCTGAAGTCGGCGGATCTGCTTCTCGACTGGGACCACCTCCGAACCCGTCCCCGGGAAGCTGTCAACGGCGGCAATATTGGCCCCGCGTACCTGAAGCTCGTCGTCGATGTTCAACCGATCCTGCCCGAGGGATGGGACGGCAAGAGAAACCCAGCGATCACCCATTTCGGGACGGCGATGGGGAACACGAAATACGCTGCTTCCGTCAAGCCAGGATTACGGGTTCTGTCCGTCGACCTGGGGGTCAGGATGTTTGCCGCGTGCTCGGTCTTCGAGCTTCGAGACGAAAACCCCGGCAGTGGGAAGTTCTGTATCCCCGTGGAAGGAGACCTGTGGGCCGTCCACGAGCGATCGTTTATCCTGACCCTGCCGGATGAAGTCCCAGATGCCAGAGGAAAGGCCTGGCGTGTCGATGCCACGGAGGGCCTGAGGAAATACCAGAAAGCCCTGGGAAGGTATCGACGGCTGTACAGGCTTCCTCTCCTTGCAGCGCCGGAGGATCGGTCGAGGGTCCTGGATGAAATGATCACGATATGCAGCGAGGCCGGCGGCTGGGAGTTCGAAGCTCAACGTCTGGAGAGTCTCCGTCCGTATCTGGAGAGCGATGAGGATGCCTGGAAGGCCGTATGCGAGGCGCTGACGAAGGAGTACCGGAAAGATCTGGGTCTCCACCTCGGGCAATGGAGACGCGAAGCCCGCAAGCGCAGCCGGGAGAAGGCGGTCGGGAAGTCGATGTGGGCTATCGAGCATCTCGACAGCGTACGTCGCCTCCTGTCGAGTTGGAGCCACCTGGGAGGCGCTTCCGGCAAGATCCGACGGTTCAACCAGGAATCCCGAGGCCAGTTTGCCGGCCGGCTCTGGCGGCACATCAACAACGTTAAGGATGATCGCATCAAGACCGGCGCAGACCTGATCGTCCAGGCTGCCAGGGGCTACCTGCGAGGCAAGGACGGGAAATGGAAGGAAGCGTACCGGCCATGCCATGCCGTCCTGTTCGAGGACCTCACCCGCTACCGCATGAAGACGGACAGGCCGAGGCGGGAGAACTCCCAGCTTATGGTCTGGTCTCATCGGAGCATCACCGACGCGGTCAAGATGCAGGGGGCACTTTACGGCGTCAATGTCATCGAGACGAACGCCGCTTTCTCCAGCCGCTACAGCGCATCCACCCATACCCCGGGAATCCGCTGCCACCCCCTGACGGCTGCGGACCTGTCGAATGTCTTTCTCCGCCAGGCGGTGGAACGGGAGAATCCCGGTATCGTCTGGGCAGATCTGAAAGCAGGGCGGCTCGTACCCCTCGCGGGCGGCGAAATCTTCGTCTGCCTGTCCGACAACGGCCTGCAGCGCATCCACGCTGACATCAATGCCGCCCAGAACCTGCAGCGCCGGCTGTGGACCCGCCACCGGGATACGATCCGGATCCCCTGCCGCCGGGTAACGGTCAATGG
>CAYNEJ010000110.1:0-7673 GCA_964396205.1 uncultured Syntrophaceae bacterium | reverse complement strand
GGGATTGTTCTACCCGATCAGCTTTGGTATCCGGCCAAGACGTTCTGGAGCATCGTCAGGTCCAGGACCGCCGCTGCCATAAAGTAAATTGAATTTGATCCCCAAAAGAGATATAGAAAATTCACGGTGCTACAGGCACCTGGTTCATCGGTCGATGTGCCCCGGTGGCGGGCCAGCCATGGAACACTCCGCCATCAACGTCCGAAACAAACATCAATATTCCAGAATCGTGTGATGCGCCAACAGCGCGAACCGGAAGCGGGCGCCGTTTACCCGGGAGGTTCGCGGTAGGAGAGATCTTTGAAAACAAAAGATTTTCTCTTGGGGATCGTTAACAAGCCGACGACGGATCCCTCGGGGAGGCAAGGTTCGCGCTCCCGAGCCGGAAACGTCAGTGGTAAAGGGCGTTTCAGAGGGGGCAGGCGCAACGGTTCCGGAATTGTGATGTTCGTTGGCACAGCATCATGATCTTGAAGTCGAAGGACTCCTCGGGCGCAACGGTTCCGGAATTGTGATGTTCGTTGGCACAATTCGTTGAAGGAGACCGCATAAATGCCCAAGGGGGCGCAACGGTTCCGGAATTGTGATGTTCGTTGGCACTGGCCATCTGGTTGGCTCCCAGAACGTCCACAATGGGCGCAACGGTTCCGGAATTGTGATGTTCGTTGGCACCCATTCTTTCCCGCTGATGCATCGATCCTGACTGGGCGCAACGGTTCCGGAATTGTGATGTTCGTTGGCACATGACACTCCTCCTCGTGGTATTGTTTTTCCCCGGCTCAACGATTCCGGAATTGCGATGTTCGTTGGCACTTTTTGTGTGCGCGGCGGTAAGATGGGTCGTCCTTCCCTCCATGACGGACCGATATGGGATTCACGCGGGCTTCCCGATACCAATGCCCGGCATGGGGAAAAACGCCCGGGGACGGGACCTTGAACGGGGAGGAGCAATGTTGCGCACCAGGCGGAAGAACAGGATTCGCCCGAGAAGCAGCCTGAGGAGTTTGTTCCCGTGACCGAAAAACCCACCTGCGAAGACCTGGTGCAGAGGATCAGGGAGCTCGAGGAGGAGGCCGCTGAAGGCAGGCGGGCCATTGCGAAGCTGAGCGAAAGCGAGGAGCGCTACCGCCTCCTGGTCGAGAACGCAAACGAGGCCATCCTGGTGATCCAGGACGCGGCGGTCAAATTTGTCAACAGCCGGGCGATCGCCTCGTTCGGATACTCGGAAGAGGAATTCCGGTCCATTTCCATCCTGGATCTGATCCACCCGGAGGACCGGGGCCTGGTCACGGAGCGCTACCTGCAGAAGATCGGCGGCGACCCGACGCCCACCCGCTTTACCTACCGGACGATCCACAAGAACGGCGATACCCAGTGGATCGAGAACAGCTCCGTCATGATCCAGTGGGAAGGGCGGCCCGCCACCCTCAACCTCATCACCAACATCACCGACCGCAAACGGATGGAGGAAGCCCTCGTCGAGAGCGAGCGAAGATACCGCGAGCTCAGCATCATCGACGGCCTCACGCAGCTCTACAATTCCAGGCATTTCTACAACCAGCTCAAGATGGAGATCGACCGCGCGGACCGGTATGGACAGCCCCTGACCATGCTGTTTCTCGATCTCGATGACTTCAAGCATTTCAACGACACGTACGGACATGTCGAGGGCGACCGGGTCCTGTTTCTGCTGGGCCAGGTGATCACGGGGCGCCTGCGCCAGACGGACTCGGCCTATCGCTACGGCGGCGAGGAATTCATCATTCTGCTGCCCCTGACCGCCGGACGGGACGGCACCGTTACGGCGGAAAGAATCAGGGTCGAATTCAAGCGGGAGACAATATCGCCGGAGACCGGCGAAGACGTGCACATGACGGTCAGCATCGGGGTCGCCCAATACCGGCCGGGAGAAGACATGAAGGCCTTCGTGAGTCGGGCCGACCGGCTCATGTACCAGGCAAAGCGGCACGGCAAGGACCGGGTCTGCTCCGAGTCCTAGCCCGGAAATCGTGCCGGGGGAATCCTCCCACGCACATGGCGCTCCTGATCCCGTTCGCGATGCTTCTTGGCCGGATGCTCGAACCCGTTCCCTGCCATGTTTCAACAGGATCGCCGGTCCCGGAAAAGCGAACCCGGCGAAGGCCCGGCAGGCATTACGCTCTACCGGGACAGACGCCGCTCACAGGCATAACGACCATGAATCCGTCTCAGCCTCGTAGCGCAGAAGCCAGGTTTTGCCGTCCGCGGTTTTTACCCTGAAGTAGTCGACGACCGCCCGGCCGCTGTCCACGCCGCCCTCGTACCAGCGATCCGTGATCTCCAGGATCTCCCGGCGCTCCCCCTGACATGTGAACGCAACGGGGCGCTCGCTCGCCTTGAAGCCGCTGTAGCACTCCACCGAAATTTCCCTGAATTCCGAATCCGCCGTCATCCGCATCCCTGCCGATTCTGATTGAGCCGAACCGGACCGGATGATTATCATCATTTTGCCGATAACGCACCAGGCCTGTTCGGCCGCCTCCGGCCCTGTGCCCGCCGCATTCCCGGTTGCAGGGCAGCCTGAAATCCGTTACAAGGGCCGAAGCGTCGGGCATTCCTTCTTCTCGCCGGTTCGCCGGCAAAGCGAGAGCTATCCTGTGACCATCCGAACACTCTTCCCATTCTCCGCCTATGTCCTCTCCGTGCTCCTCCTTCTGCCCGTCCTGGCGCTCTTCGCCGCCGGGATGGAATCCTTCGACGGGGGCTACTGGAGCCACTTCCTGCGGACGGTGGCAGGCGATTACCTCCTGACGACGCTCATCCTCGTCGCCGGCGTCGTCCTCGGCTGCCTGCTGATCGGCGGCGGAACGGCCTGGCTTACATCCCACTACGATTTCCCGGGGCGCCCGTTCCTGCAATGGGCCCTGATCCTGCCCCTGGCGTTTCCCGCCGATGTGATCGGCCTGGTGTACCGGGACCTGACGGCCTACATGGGCCCCATCTGGAGCGCCGTCCGCTCCGCCACCGGATGGAGCGTGCCGCTGCCGTGGTGGTTCCTGGAATGCGAGTCCTGGGGAGGCCTGATTTTCGTGTTGTCCCTCGCCTTCTATCCCTTCGCATATCTGATCCTGCACACGGCCTGGAGAGCCCAGCCGCGCACCTGGGGTGAAACGGGGTCCGCCGTGGGCCTTTCCCCCCTCCGGGCGGCCCTCCGGATCACGCTTCCCCTCACCCTGCCCGCCATCCTGGTGAGCTGCCTGGTCTCGGGCTTCCTGGCCCTCAACGACTACGGGACAACCCTGCTCTTCGGGAAGCGCGGCCTTGCCGTGGCGATCCACAACCTCTGGCACGGCTTCGACCGTCCCGTCATCGCCGCCCAGCTGGCCGCGCTCCTGGCCCTGGCCGTCTTCGTTCTGCTCTTGCTGGCCTCGTGGTTCGTGATCCGCCGGAACTACTACGACCCGATCACGCCGAAGCTGCCCCGGCCCCTCGCGCGCCTTCCGCGACGACCGGGCACCGCCGCCCTCGCCCTCTGCAGCCTGCCGATGCTCCTCGGCTTCCTCCTGCCGCTCGGAACACTCGTGGTGTGGGCGATTCCGAGGCTCGACCGGGCCGGCCTTTCCCAGGCTATGCTGTACACAGGGAACTCGCTTCTGGCCGCCGTTCCGGCCACGCTTCTCTGCCTTGGCCTTGCCCTCTTCTTTGTCTTCCGGGACCTGGGAAAGCCCGCCTCAAACCCGCGCAGGCTTCTCCTCCTGGGGCTGAACGCCGGGTTTTTCATCCCCGCCATCGCCCTGTCGGTCGGGGTCCTGGTCATCCTTTCCCGGTCCCGGGGCGCCCTTGTTCACGTGCTCCTGTCAAGCACCGTTGTGGCCCTCGTCTACGCCATGACGGTCCGCCTGTTCTGCCTCTCCTTCCTTTGCCTCTCCATCGGAAGGAAGAAGATTCCCGCCCGGATCGACGACCTTCTCCTGCACCTGCGCCGCGGGATCGCCTTCAAGGCGGGACGCGTCTACTACCCCCTCCTGAAGCGATGGGTCCTGGCGGGGGCGCTTCTCACCTTTGTCTGTGCCCTGAAGGAGCTGAACCTTGCGCTGGCGCTGGCGCCGGTCAATTTTGTCAGCCTGTCCACACGGGTCTTCTTCTACACGACCCACGGCGCCGTGCGGGAGAGCGCCCTCTGGTGCCTGTGCCTGGTGGCCCTGGCGCTTCCGGCGGTCATCGTTGTGTCGCGAAGCCTGACGGCTCTGGACGACGGGGCGGGGAGGGCATGACGATGCTCCGCGTGAAGGGACTCACCAGGACGGTGCCGGGCCGGACGATTCTCGAGGACGTCGATTTCTGCGCCGAGGCCGGGGCCATCACGGCCCTGCTGGGGCCGAGCGGAAGCGGAAAGACGACGTTCCTTCGGGCGCTGATGGGGTTCGAGCCCATCGACCGGGGGACCATCGCCTACGGCGAGAGGCTGATGACGGACGGACGGAGGGTCCTTGTGCCGCCGCACCGGCGCCGCTTCGGCATCGTCTTCCAGGAGTACGCCCTCCTGCCCCACCTGAACGTCTTTGACAACATCGCTCTGGGGATCACAGGGGTGTCCGGGAATGAGAAGAAAGAGGCCGTGAACACCTTCCTGGACCTGTTCCGCATCGGAGACAAGATCCATGCTTCGGTGTCCACCCTTTCGGGGGGCGAGCAGCAGCGCGTGGCGCTGGCCCGCACTCTGGCGGCGAGCCCCGACCTCGTGCTCCTGGACGAGCCCTTCAGCAACCTGGACCGCATGTTCCGCTTCGAGTTATACGATGAGCTGAAGGCCATCCTGAGGGAGCGGCAAACGACCACCGTCCTGGTGACCCACGATCACCGGGAGTCCTTCTACTTCAGCGACAAGGTTTGCGTCATCCGGGACGGGCGGATCCTCCAGGAGGGCGCCCCGGCGGAGGTATACGAGCGGCCCGCCGACGCCTGGATCGCCGCCTTCGTGGGGGACGTCAACAGCCTGTCCTGCCGGGCACTGAGCGCCGACTTCGGTCTGCCCTGCGGCGGCGACCCGGACGGCGTGGTGCGACTCATCCGGCCGGAGCGCCTGTCCTGGAGCCTCGCGGCGGGGGGAGACCCCGGCAATGGCGTGGTGCTTCGGCAGCATTTCCTGGGGGGCTACCTGTTGCTGGTCGTCCGTCTCGACTCGGGCGAGACGATCAGGCTCCACGACCGCCGGAAACGGGAGATCCGGATCGGCGCACGGGTGCGGGTCGATCCCCCTTCCGAGGAGGACCTCATCCGCTGCCCAGGCGGGGGGATGGCGAGCGGCACGCCCGAATCATTGCGATCAAACCATGAAACGGAGGAAGCACCATGAGGAGAACAGCGGGATTTGCACTGGCACTGGCTGTCCTGTGGACGGCGGTGGCGGGCGCGGCGGAAACCCGGACCGCCGTCGTGAACGTGATCACGGACCGAACACCGGGATACCTGGAGCCCGTCGCCAGGCTTTACGAGTCGCAGCATGGAGCAAAGGTCAACATCACCTATGTCGACGAGGGTTTGATCGTACGGCTGAAGACGAAGCCCGACGAGGCGGATGTTCTGATCACGAAGACCTCGGAGAACCTGGAGATCGCCAAGCGGCAGGGACTGCTGCAGCGCTTTCGTTCGACCGCGATCGCCGGGAATATTCCCGCGGCGTTCCGCGACCGGGACAGCTATTACACCGAATTGACCTACCGCGCCCGGGCCATTTTCTATTCAAAGGACCGCGTCAAGCCGGATCAGCTCTCCACGTACGAGGATCTGGCGGACCGGCGCTGGAGGGGCAGGATCTGCATCCGCTCGGGCTACCATGAATACAATCTGAATCTCTTCGGGCAGATGATCGCAACCTGGGGACCGGAGCGCACGAGGGCCTTCCTGGCCGAGCTGAAACAGAACCTGGCCCGGAAGCCCGTCGGCAACGACCGGGAGCAGGCCAAGGCCATCTACCAGGGAAAGTGCGACGTCGCCCTCATGAATTCTTACTACATGGGCATCATGCAGGCGAAGGAGGAGCAGCGGGCCTGGGCGAACGCCTGCGGGGTCTTCTTCCCGAACCAGCAGCAGGGCGGCAGTTTCGTCCTGACCTGCGGCGCGGCCTTGACCACGGCCCGCCGGGACACCCGGGAGGCGACCCGGTTCCTGGAATTCCTGACCTCCGTTCCCGCCCAGAACCACTTCGCCGCCAACACGTTCGAATATCCCTTCAACAGGGCCGCCAGGGTGCCGGCGGTGTTGAAGGCCCTCGGGCGGGACCAGAAGGGTATCGTCGGCGGCGCCTATGCCGTGAAGAACGTTCCCATCTCCGCCGTGGCCGGCAACCGGGACGCCGTCATCCGGCTCCTGGACGAGGTGAAATTCGACCAGTGATGGACGGCTTCGTGCAGAAATCCGGGATCGGGGCCTCCGAGCGGGACCGCCCGGGAAGCGTCTTCGCACTGCGATCCTGCATCCTCACGCCTTACCTGACGAGCAGAGCGACTTGCCGGGAGCGCTGGTGAAACTTCATGGAGGCCATGGAGCGTGCGATCCGTCGGGTCTGTGCCTGGGAAAATAAATCTGACTTGTTTTTCCTGAGAGGGGGCATCCATCATGGAGACGGACTGTAACCACGCCAACCGGACCCGCTACCGCCCCGGCCAAACAAGAGGGCACTACGAGAGCTTCTTCCAGCGGGCAAACCACCCGACGCGCCCCCTGGCCTTCTGGATCCGCTACACCATCTTCAGCCCCCAGGACCGCCCCGCGGATGCCATCGGCGAGCTCTGGGCGGTTTATTTCGATGGCGAGACCGGCAATCATACAGCGGTAAAAAAAGAGGTGCCTTTCCGACGATGCGCCTTCGGCAGGGAGGCGTTGTCGGTTAAAATCGAGGATGCCCTTCTGGATGAGAACGGACTGAGAGGCGAGGCGGCCTCCGACGGCCGGCGGATCGCCTGGGACCTCCGGTTTTCAGGGCGGATGGATACTCTCTTCCTGATGCCGATCAACTCCTACGAGGCCGGTTTTCCCAAGGCGAAAAGCCTGGTGGGGCTGCCCATGGCGGTCTACAACGGCGTGCTCACCGTGGACGGCCGGGAAGTCGCCGTCAGCGACTGGGTAGGCAGCCAGAATCATAACTGGGGAAGCAAGCACACGGACCAATATGCCTGGGGCCAGGTGGCGGGCTTCGACAGCCATCCCGACAGCTTCCTGGAGATCGCCACCGCGCGCGTCAGGATCGGCCCGATCTGGACGCCGTATCTGACGCCGCTGGTACTCCGGCACAAGGGAGAGGAAATCGCCCTCAACGGCTTCCGGCAGATGTTCCGCGCCCGGGGCAGGTTCGATTACTTTACCTGGAACTTCCGGTCGGAGACGGACGCCATCCGCCTGGAGGGTACAATCTCAGCGCCCCGGGAGGCCTTCATCGGCCTGAACTACTACAACCCGCCGGGCGGCAGCAAACACTGCCTGAACACCAAGATCGCCTCCTGCGAACTCAACCTCACGCGCAAACGGGAAGGCGGGGGCGCTGCTGTGGAAGTCCTTTCCACCAGGCACCGGGCTGCCTTCGAGATATTGACCGACGACAGAGGTCATGGTGTTGAAATCAGCACATGAGGAAATGTCCTCTCAGGAATCGACACCCAGGAGTGTGGGGAGATAGGCCAGGGAATTGATCTCCA
>CAYNEJ010000109.1:8132-11696 GCA_964396205.1 uncultured Syntrophaceae bacterium | reverse complement strand
AATCCTCCTGGTACGGGAAGACCACGTACTACTGCAAGGAGACCCTCACGACGCCCTACAAGGACATCCACGTCCAGAGCATCCGCGCCGACCGCGACATCGGCATCGCCTTCATCGGCTACGAGGCGGGGGACACAAACATCCGGGTGACAATCACCTCCGTGGGCAGCGTCCTGGTGAACGACTCGATCCAGAACCCGGAAGGGACGACGAGCCTCACCAGCAGCAGCGGACAGATCCGGCTCATCAACGACACGGCCGTCGTCGGGGGGCGGAACATCTCTTTCAGCGCATCCACCGGCATCGGGGCCGACCGGACCCTGCGAACCAACCTGAACGACGGCTACACCGGGTCCCTGAGCGCGGTGACGACGACCGGCGACATCAGCATCCAGGAGATCTCGGGCGACCTGATCGTCGACCAGGTCACAACCTCCAAGACGACCACGACCACCACCAGCAACGTCACCCTGACCGCTCACGGCGACATCCTGGGGAAGGATGCTTCGAATCTGGTGAAAGGCCAGAAGGTGACGCTGACGGCCACCTACGGCGACATCGGCACCCTGGGAGCGGGAGGGACGGCCGCCACCCCCGGCGCGGGCGCCCAGGCCCTCCGGATCGACACGGGCGACGCGGACGACCACTCCCTGACGGCAACGGCGGTGGGCGACGTCAACATCACGGAGACCACCGGGACGCTGCACCTGAACAGCGTGGTGACGGACGGGAGTGTCCGCATCACCGTGGAAGACGGCGGGCTGACGGACGCCAACTCCAACGAGGTCCGGGACGACCGCACGTGGGCGCAGCTCCTGGCCCTGTACGAGCGGATGATGGCCACGGGCGACGCGGCGGACGAGAGCGTCGCCGCGACGATCGCCGCCTACGAGGCCCTCAAGACCCAGGAATACCAGACCTACTGGCGATACCGGAACTCCGTGGGCGGCAGCTATGACGCATCGCAGACGATCGCCCTGTCGGATGCCGAGATCGACTGGTACACGGACTACTACGCGGGCCAGGGAAAGACGGCCGGTGAGATCGCCATCGCCCTCCAGACCCTTGTGAACGCCCGGACCGCCTCGTACCACGTCCTCCACCGGACCTACGGCGACGTCTCGGCGACCTACGATTCAACCTGGTCCTACGATGTGGATTCCGCCGCCCTCCATGATCGTGTCGGGTCCGCCGAGATCAGCGGCAGCGCCATCGAGCTGACCCGCCACGTCTTCACGACCGGCCAGGCGGTGGTGTACCACGCCGGGGGCGGCACCATCGACGGGCTCGTCGACGGAACCACGTACTACGTCATCGTGGATGCATCCAATGCGAGCGTGGTGCGCCTCGCCGCGACCCTGGCCGATGTCGGTACGAACACGACGCTCGACTTCACCTGGGTGAGCGGCGATAATCACTGGCTCTCCGACGGCGACGTCCTTTCCCAGCGGGCGAAGTGGAGCGAGGCCCAGCTGAAGAACTCCATCAGCGCCAGCATCCTCCGGCCGAAGACGGTCTCCGGAACATCGTCGACCACCGAGGATCCGAACATCACCGGCTCCGAGGTCGCGCTGGTGGTGTCCGGGGAGATCGGCTCCGCCGATGTCACCATGGACATCACCCTGGCCGACATCAACGCCGGGCTTACCGAAGAGCAGAAAGTCGCCCTCGCCGCCGCGGAGAAGCAGGACGTCACGTTCTACGACACCGAGGGGAACGTCATGGAGCCGGACGACGTGGGCAAAACGTTCGCCAGCCTCCACATCAACGTGAAGAACGATGTCGATTTCAAGACGGAGGGCCTGCTCACCGTCTCGGCGGGCACCGGCGCGAACCTCGGCTCCGACCAGACCGCCGACGTCCGGGTCGACCGGATCACCAGCAGCGACGGCGAGGTGCGCCTCAAGGTCCAGGGGAACATCGTCAACGCCCGGACCGACGGCGGCTACAACATACGGAGCGACGGCGCGGTCCTGGAGGCCGAGGACGGCAGCATCGGGACGCAGGCCAAGCCGTTCCTGATCGACATGATCGAGGCGGGCCGGACCGGCGCGCTCACCGCCCGCGCCAAGACCAACGTCTACCTGCGGGAGACCTCCGGCGACCTGTACGTGTCGTCGGTGTACGCGGAGACGTTCATCGACCTGCGCTCCGCGGGGTCCATGCTGGACGCCGACAATGACGACGCGACGACCAGGGCCTGGAACATCTACAGCCCCGACGCGTACCTCATGGCGGGGGCGGGCGGCACCATCGGCACCGACGGCAGCACGCTGGAGACGGACCTCCAGGGCGGGGTGCTCAACGCCGATGCGGGCCAGAGCATCTACCTGTACGAGTCGGCGGGCCACATGATCGTCGGGGTGATCAAGTCGGCCAACGCCAACGTCAGCCTGGGCGCCGCCCTGTCCATCCACGACGACGACGAGGGAGTGGAGGGAAACCCCTCCCCCGACGTCATCGGCAACAGCATCACCCTGACGGCGGGATTCGAAATCGGCGCCGCCAATGACTACCTGGACATCGACACGGCCTTCTCCGGAGCCGGGACGCTCACCTCGGCCAGCGAGTTCAATACCTTCCTCATCGAGATCTCGTCCAAGGCGACGCCCGCCGCGGGCGACGAAGACCTGAGCCTCTACTCCGTCGCGACCAACGCCGGGACGGCCTTCATCACCGCGCCCACCGGGAGCATCTACAACGGGCGGACCGACGGCGGTTCGAACGTCATCTCCGGCAAGACCTACCTCTTCGCCGGCCTGAACATCGGGGCGGAAGACAAGCGGATCATGACCCTTGTGGACAACATCGAGGGCCTGGCCACCTCGGGGAGCACCTGGATCACGAACACCTCAAACCTCACCGTGGGCGGGGTCGTCCCCGGAAGCGAGCAGGGGTTCCTGGGCGGCGGCGCTGTCAACATCACCGCCAGCTGCACCATCGACGTGACGGAGGATGTGATCTCGGAGGCGGACTACATTATTATGACCGCGACCGAGCGGGCGGCGGACGTCGACGACCTGATCGTCCGGGACGGCATCACCGTCTGGTCGAAAACGAGCTATGTGACGCTGCGTGCCGGCGACGATGTGACGCTGGAAGAGGGCAGCTTCGTCCTGGCGGCGGGCAAGGTCACCATCAGCGGCGATTACGGGAGCGCCGACGCGGCCGGCTCGACCATCCGCCTCCTGGGGGTGGTCGGAGGCAGCGAGGTCGAGGTGAACGGGAACGCCGACGCCGACACGATCATCCTCGAGCGGACCCACGACACCGTGGACTACCCGAATGCCGGCGTCCAGGCGGCGGTGACTGCCACCTACGGCAATGTGACCAACATCTATGCCTTTGCGGGGAATGACACGGTCACCCTCCGCTCCATCGACGGGCAGACCAACGTCTACGGGGGCGACGGGGAAGACCTGCTCACCGCCGACACCCTCAAGACGCTGACCAGCAGCAAGTACGCGGCCCGGGACGCCCTGAACCTCGACGGCCAGGCCGGGACCGACCGGTACGTCGTCAACGCCTCCGGGACGGGCGACTACATCGTCAACGTCACCGACA
>CAYNEJ010000109.1:0-8122 GCA_964396205.1 uncultured Syntrophaceae bacterium | reverse complement strand
AAGCTCCTCAAGGAGCTCTTCTTTGCCCGGCAGGAAAACTTATTCCTCCGGGAGCGCCTCCGTTTCCTTCAGAACGAGGAGAAGATCCGGGAGAATCTGGCCCTCCTCCGGAAGAGCTTCGTGGCGGTTCTTCACGGATCCTATGCCGGCGGGTATTCCGCCGACGTCGAGCGCATCAACTACGATACGAGCATCAACGGCCGGCTGATCGTCACCGGCGGCATCGGCGCGGATTCGTTCTTCACCGACGACAACTCCTCCATCACCACCCTGGATGGCGGCGCCGGGGCCGACTATTTCCAGATCGGCCAGCTCTTCGGCTCCCTGCGCGACGTGGCCGCCAACATCGCCGTCGGCGACGTCTTCGAGACCATCGAGACGACCATGGGCTTCCTCAGCCGCGGGATCAGCTACGCGACGACCGTCTACGGCGGCAGCGGCAACGACACGTTCTCGGTCTACAACAACATCGCCAAGCTCCGCCTCGAGGGCGGCGACGGGAACGACGAGTTCGTGGTCCGGGCCTTCATCATGCTGAATTCCTTCGACCCGGAGCAGCAGCTCACCGAGGTTGACGGCGGCATCGGAGACGACTACATCCAGTACAGCATCAAGTCCCCCATCAGCATCAACGGCGGCGCCGGCTACGACCGCGTCGTGGCCCTGGGCACCGAGGCAAACGACGTCTTCGTCGTCACCTCCTACGGGATCTTCGGCGCCGGGATCAACATCACCCTGGACGGCGTGGAGGAGGCCCTCGAGGTGGACGGGCTGGAGGGTGACGACACGATCTTCGTCCTCAGCACCTCGGCCAGCATGGTGACGACGATCATCGGCGGCCTTGGAAACGACACGGTCAACGTCGCCGGCGACGTGACGGGAACGGTCATCAGCGCCGAGCTGGAAGGGAGAAGCGGCGTCATCAACCACAGCGTCGCGAGCGACGACCCGGCCTATGACGGGCTCCTCGTGGACGGCATCGCCCTCAACGTGGCCGACGCCGCAACGGGCGCGGTGGTCATCACGGAGAGCGGCGGCAGCACCGTGGTGGAAGAGGATGTGGCGGGCTCCGTGGACACCTACGCAGTATCCCTGGCGACAGCGTCGCTGGCCGCCGTCGCTCCGGGCGACGTGGCCTACATCACCGTCTCCGCGGCCAAGTCGGAGTCGGAAGAGGGCGCCCTCGGAGCGGACACGGTCCTCCTCTCCACGGACGGCGTCAACTTCTACGACGCAATCGTCCTCACCTTCGACAGCGCGAACTGGACGGACAGCCAGACGATCTGGGTGAAAGCGGGCTCCGACGCCGTCTCCGAGGGCGAGCGGAACGTCACCGTGAGCCACAGCGTCATGAGCAACCGCGCCGACCTGGACAAGGCCAGGATCAACGACGTGATGGTGAAGGTCCAGGATGACGACAAGGCGGGTCTCATCATCGTGGAGAGCGGGAACGACACGCAGGCCCTGGAGGGAGCCACCGACACCTTCACCGTGCGGCTGACCCACACGGTCGCCGCCGGCGAGACGGTCACGGTCGACCTGGCATACAATGCCGGGCAGCTTTCCCTCGACACGGCGACGCTCACCTTTGACAGCACGAACTGGAACGTCGCGCAGACGGTCACCGTCACGGCCGTGGACGACGGCACGGCGGAAAACACGCAGACCTCGGTGATCACCGCCACGGTGACGAGCACCGACGCGGGATTCACCGTCAGCGAGAAGCCGACGGTCAACGTGACCGTCGTCGACAACGACTCCGCCGGCGCCCTGATCACCCAGACGGACGGCTCCACGCGCGTGGTCCAGGGCGACGCCACGGGCGACACCTACAGCATCGTCCTGACGAAGGCACCGGCCGCGGGCACGACCGTGACCGTGAATATCCTGACGGACGGGCAGACGGTCGTCTCCAGCGCCGACGCCCGCTTCAACTCCACGGACGGAACGGTCACCTTCACGGAGGCGGACTGGAACGTCGCCGCGGAGATCACGGTCGTGGCCACGGACGGGGCACCCACGGAAAACAACTTCGAGAAGTCCTTCCCGCTGATGTCCCACACCCTGAACCGGATCCAGGGGCCCCTCGTCGTCGAGGGCGGCGTCGGACCGGAGGACCGCTCCGTGAAGCCGGGCGTGACCCTCCCCGGGGAGCTGAACCCGGACCTCCCGGAGGTTGTGATCGACGTCGACGAGTCCGCCATGACGGACACGCTGAACGTGTACAACGACTCCAGCGTCTCCGACGACACGGGGGTGATGTCGACGCTCCTGCTGCACACCGATTACAGCGTCAAGGCCGACGGGACGGTCTCGGCCACCCTGATCAGCGGCCTTGGCATGGGGACGGACCTCGTCGTCAACAAGGGAACGGAAGCCGCCCCCGACCTGTTCACCTACCGGGGAGGCATCGCCTATACGAACCTGGAAGTCGCCGAGGTGCTCCTCGGAACGGGGAGCGACACCTTCACGGTGACGGGCACGCGGGCCGGGACAGCCACGGCCGTCCACGGCGGCGGCGGTGCCGACACGCTGATCGTTACGGGCGGCGGCGGGTCGACCTCGCCCCTGGTCCTGTACGGCGACACCTCCGAGGACGGCAGCCACTACACCTCGACGGGCGGCACCCCCTCCAGCTCCGGCATCCACTTCGATACCCCCGGGGCCGACACGATCGACGCATCCGCCTCGAGCGACGGCGTCGTGATCTACGGCGGTCCCGGCGACGACCTGATCACCGGCAGCCAGGGGAACGACCAGATCGCCGGCGGCCTGGGTGACGACACGATCGACGGGCAGGCCGGGAACGACATCATCTACGGCGATTCCGGGTTCAACGCCACGCTGTCGAGCCGCGCCCTCGCGGTGCCGACGACGGAGACCCCGGGCGCCGACACGATCGAGGGCGGCGCCGGCAACGACATCCTCTTCGGCGACCACGGAATCGTCACCCAGACGGCGTCCGGGCTCCTGGGCACGGGCGGCGTCAACCGGATCGAGACGACGAACGAGGCGGCCGGCCTGGCCGACACGATCCACGGCGGCGCCGGTGACGACCGCATCTTCGGCGGCCTCGGAGCCGACATGATCGAGGGGAACACCGGGAACGACACGATCTTCGGCGATCACGGGGTCATGGACTACGTCTCCCGCGATGGGAACAACGCCACCGTCGACCTGGCCTACACGCGGAACACGGCGTCCGGCGACATCGACACGATTTACGGAAACGCCGGCGACGACGCGATCTTCGGCGGTGTCGGGGCCGACCTGCTCTACGGCGGCAACGGCTCCGGCGGCGCCCCCGTCATCGGGAGCGACCGGGACACCGTCATCGGCGACTTCGGCCGGATCACCTTCGCCGCCGGCATCGTCTCCACCACGGAGACCATCGATCCCGGCCAGGGGGCGAACGATACGATCGAGGGGAATGAAGACGACGACATCCTCATGGGCGGCTTCGGGTCCGACACGATCGACACGGGTGTCGGGAACGACATCGCCTTTGGAGACAACGCCCGGATCGACCACGGTGCCGGCGGTGCCCCGAGGATCCTCCAGACGACCGACACGGCGGCCGCTCCCGGGCATGGCGGAAACGACATCATCACGGGGGGTGACGGGAACAACGCGATCCTGGGAGGCATGGGCGCGGACCGGATCACGGTCGGCGCCGGGCGGAGCATCATCTTCGGCGACAACGGCACGATCCATTACACGGGTTCGACGGGACATCTCGTCCCGGTCCTCGCCATCTCCACGCAGCCCGGAAGCGGCGGCGACGACATGATCGTCGGGGCGCGCGGGAACAAGCACGTGATCGCGGGCTTCGGGGCCGATACGGTGACGACCGCCGCCGGCGACGACATCCTCATCGGTGACAACGGCGAGATCCAGTACGAGAGCGGCATTCCTTCCATCGTCCGATCCATTGATCCCCATAGCGGCGGCAACGATATCCTGACGAGCGGGGACGGAAGCGACATCCTCATCGGAGGCACCGCCAGCGACAAGGCATACGGCGGAGACGACAACGACGTGCTGATCGGCGACGGCGGGCAGGTCACCCTGACCTCCGGCGAATGGCTCTACGTCGAGACGATCGACCACCACGCGGGCGGCGGCGACGACTACCTCGACAGCGGATCCGGCGAGGACATCATGTTCGGCGGCGAGATCAGCAACACCTTCGTCGGCACCCTGGGTCAGGACGTCATGGTCGGCACCTACGGACGGGTCACCATCACGGCCGGCAAGGTGCAGTCCCTGGTTCGCCTCGACAGCATCGACCTGATCACGAACACCATGACCTCCCTGGAGGACGGCACGAACGCGGAGTCCGAGCCGCTCTGGACCAGCCGCGGCACCGGTGCGGGCGGCGGGACCGGCGGAATGGAGGGCGGAATGGCGCCGGGAGGGACCGGAGGCGCGGGATTCGGATCCTTCTTCTCGACCGGATCGACCCTGCCGGGTGTCTGGGTGGCGACGAGCTACGGAACGGAGCTCATGAGGCTGGGCGACGCGGATCTCTCCCAGGAGGAGGACAGCCACAGCGACAGCCAGGCGGGCTCCCAGGGCGGATCGTCCGGCGATTCGAGTTCGGGACAGGAGGCCTCCGGCCCGCAGGGTGAGGGAGGCCAGAACTCCGGAGAAGGCTCCCCGGGTGAGTCGGATGCCGGGCCGCAGACGGGCGACGGTGACTCCGGCGGACAGGGGGCGCAGGGGCAGGGCGGCGAAGGCGGCGGTCCGCAGACCGGGGCCGGTCCGCAGGATCCGGAGCCCGCTGACGGCGAAGGCTCGGCCGCCCTGATGGACGAAAACCGGGATGCCGCCCGCAGCCTCGACATGGGAGCCGGGGCGGTGATGGCGGGCCTCCTGGGCTGGAAGGTCATCTCCGGCGGGGATCTCGGAAAGGGAGGCGTCATCGACCGGCAGTCGTTCAAGGATCTCGCGGAGAAGCAGGAAAAGAAGCGCTTCAAGACATGGAAGAGCGCCGGATCCTGGAAATGACGGCCGGCTCCTGCGGCCCGAAGCCCCGCCCGCCAGGCGGGGCTTGTTTTTCGGTGCGGAAGGCAGGCAATCCGAGGCACAGGACCGGGGTGAGCGGATGGCGAACCTGAAGGCGGAACTCATCCACATTTACATCTCTCCGGCGGGGGAGTTTCATTTCCTCGTGCGGGGAAAGCCGCCGGAAACGGACGGGAGCGGGGGGATGGCCCTCCCGGTCGACAGGAGGATCATCCTGCCCCCCGCCGCGGCGAAACGGCTGGCCCTCGTTCTGGAGGCCGCGGTGGAGGACCACGAGGCGGAGTTCGGGCCGGCGCCCGAGCCGGGTGCGGAACGCTCTCCGGGGGAGGAACGGCGGCGGATCATCGATTCCGTCCAGGGGGACAAGGCCCGCCTGCTCATCGACCGGATCGACGGGCTCGGCGTCCACTACGGCTTTGAACAGTCCTTCAAGATGCTGCCGGGGACGCTCCTGGGCAACCGCTTTCTCGCCGGTTTCCACAGGGAGGCGGCCGGAGAGGGCCTCGAAGGGAAATTGGACGGTCTCTGCCGGGCCGTCGGCATGCCGGAGTCCCAGCGGCCGGACTTCCTCCGGGGGCTTCCCGAGGCGAACATCGTGCTGTTCGGCTTTGAAGAGGGCGAAGACACGTCCCTCTACAAGGCCTACCTGGAATATGGACCGGAGTTCCGGCGCGTGATCCGGGAATCCCCGGACGACCCGGCCTCTTTCGTGATCCACCGGGGCTTCAAGTGGGACGCCGGCGACGGGGCCCGCCACACGACGGCCCGCTACGTGTGCCATCCCTCCTGGTCTGTGGAGCGGATTCTCCGACGGCTGTCCGAATCCTTCTACGAAGGAGGCCGGAGTCCCGTGTTCGGGATGGTCAGGGGGATCGTGGAGACGGCCGCCGGGAGGATGCGGCCCGAAGAGCATCTCTACGTGGAGGTGGAGGAGGAGGGAAATCCCCGGGTATCCTTCGACCTCAACCTGTATCGGGCCAACCTGCTCCTGGGGGAGCTGTACCCGTTCCTGCTTGCGATGTGCCGGCACCTGTCGATCGACGAGGAGACGTTCCACCGCGTCTATGAACCGGCGAAGAAGCTGATCTTCGGGCATGTTTCCGGTGGAACCGATCGCCGGGGACGGGATTTCCTGACCGTCTACTACGGCGTGAAGGGAAGCTCCCGCCGCGGACCCGGTGGACCCTGAGAGGACATTCGCGGGGAAATCCGGCCCGTTCCGGATTTCCCGCGGGGAGGACGGAGAGGATCGTGGAGCGCAAGGTTCCGGTCGGGCGCGTCGACCTGGCGAAGTACATCGTCGTTTCCGTCTGGTTCGGCTGCAACAACGCCTGCCGCATCTGCATGCTCTCGGACATCCGGGGGACACTGCCGCCCATCGGCTTCGACCGGTACCGGGAGATCATCCGCGACGTCGTCCGGGAAGAGCGCTTCGAGAACCTGATCCTCTCCGGCGCGGAAGCCACGACCTTCGACGAGCTGGACCGGTACATCCGCTTTGCCGCTTCCTTTGACTGGTTCCGGAAGATCCAGGTCCAGACGAACGGCCGGCGCCTCGCCGACCGGCGATACCTGGACAGCCTCGTCGCCTGCGGGGTGAACGAGTTCTTCGTCAGCGTCCACGGACGCGAAGAAGTCCACGACGCGATCACCGGTGTGGCGGGATCGTTCCGGGAGACCCTGGCGGGGCTCCGGAACCTGGAGGCCTACAGGGGCGTGAACGTGATCACCAACACGGTCCTGAACCGGGTCAACGTGGACGAGCTCCCTTCGCTGATGTCGTTTCTGGCGGGCCTCGGAACCAGCGAGATCCACCTCTGGAACCTCTTTCCCATGGGGGAGACGGACCGGCGGGATCTCCTGGTTAGCCTCCCGGAGTTCCTGCGGATCCTGCCCGGCGTCCTGGAGGCGATCGGCCCCTCGGGCAAGCCCCTGGTCCTGAAGAGCTTTCCCGAATGCCTGCCGGCGGGGCCGCCGGCCGTCTTCGACGACTGGTTTCCCGTGACGGTGCTGCCGAACCGGTTCTGGCAGGAGTTCGGCCGGAGCGGCTTCGGGACCTGCGTCCACCGGGAGACATGCGGTGCCCGGGAATGCTGGGGGCTCTCCAACGCCTACCTGCGGAAATTCGGGGACGAGCGGGAGCTGCTGTCGCCTGTCGGCGGGCGGGACACCGCCCGGTCCCGGGGAGCGGATTGAGGAGCGGCCGTGGAACGACGCGAGTTCATGAAAGCCGGGGATCCCTTCTTCAACTACTGCCTGTGGCAGTACGACCCGGCGGCTCCCTGGGAAGGAAAGATGCGGTCGGCGAACCTGCTCTTCCACTCCTTCGAGCATACCGGGGCCGATGGGCGGATGCTCGACCTGGTGGACCATATCCGGCAGGGCATCGGCCCCTCCCTGAGCGTCTGGGGCGTGAAGCGGGCGGGGGAGAGGATCGGCTGGGAATACTATTTCTACGACTACCGGAGGCGGGAGCGGCAGCGGTCCGCCACGAGGGTCCTCGGGGCGATGGCGCCCCTGGTCCGGTCCACGGCGGCCCTCAACGAGGATCATCCCTATTTCATGTTTTCCATCGACATCGACGACGCGCTGGTCTCGGGGGCCCGGGCTCTGGACGAGATCCACATGTACATCGGCAACCCGGGGAGCGCCGTTTCCTCGGGCATCTGCTATGCCGTCACCCCGTCGGGCTCCCGCCTGGAGAACTTCTATTTCTTTTTCGACGGGGCCCTGCACCGGCAGGACATCCTGGCCAAGGTCGCCTGCTCCGCCCAGATCGACGCAGCGGCCCTGGACCTTGAGGCGATCTACCGGCCGGAGCTCAAGGACTGCCGGACCGTCTGCCTGGCGAACAAGCCGCGGAGCGACTGCATCTATTTCTCCGGCATCACCGTGGACCAGTTGATCTTTTTCATGGACTGGCTGGAGTATCCGCGGGGGCTTCGCTCCTTCGTGGAAGAGAACAGGGCGCAGCTCGACCACCTGCTATACGACGTCGGATTCGACTACCGCATGGAGGGGGGAGAACTGGTGATCGATAAAAGCGGGTACTACGGGATCTTCTAGGACAAATATAGGGACAAATATAGGGACA
>CAYNEJ010000108.1:11513-11776 GCA_964396205.1 uncultured Syntrophaceae bacterium | reverse complement strand
CAAGACCTGGGGCGCCCCGACCGTCACGAAGGACGGCGTCACCGTCGCCCGGGAGATTGAACTGGACAACAAGTTCGAGAACATGGGCGCCCAGATGGTCAAGGAGGTCTCCACCCGCACATCGGACACCGCCGGTGATGGGACGACAACGGCAACCATCCTTGCCCAGGCCATCTACCGGGAAGGCTCCAAGCTGGTGGCCGCCGGCATGAATCCCATGGCCCTGAAAAGGGGAATCGACAAGGGCGTCCAGATCGTCACGG
>CAYNEJ010000108.1:0-11503 GCA_964396205.1 uncultured Syntrophaceae bacterium | reverse complement strand
GATCTCCAAGACCGTGAAGGACAAGAAGGAAATCACCCAGGTTGGTATGATCTCCGCGAACAACGACATCACCATCGGCTCGATCATCTCCGACGCCATGGACAAGGTCGGCAAGGAAGGGGTCATCACCGTCGAGGACGCCAAGGGCATGGAAACCACCCTGGACGTGGTGGAAGGCATGCAGTTCGACCGGGGCTACATCTCCCCCTACTTCGTCACGGATCCGGAAAAAATGAACATCGTTCTCGAAGATCCCTACATCCTCCTCTATGAGAAGAAGATCAGCACCATGAAGGACATGATCCCGATCCTGGAGTCGGTGGCACGTACCGGGCGACCCCTTCTGATCATCGCCGAGGACCTGGAGGGAGAGGCGCTGGCCACACTGGTGGTCAACAAGATCCGTGGCACCCTCAAGGTCGCCGCCGTGAAGGCCCCCGGTTTCGGGGACCGCCGCAAGGCCATGCTGGAAGACATTGCGATCCTCACGGGCGGACAGGTCATTTCCGAAGACATCGGTGTGAAACTGGAGGCGGTGACCCTGAAAGAAATGGGGACCTGCAAGAAGGTCGAGATCGACAAGGACAATACGACCATCGTTGACGGCGGAGGCACCAGCAAGGCCATTCAGGAGCGGGTGAAAATGATCCGCGGCCAGATGGAAGTCACCACGTCGGATTACGACCGTGAGAAGCTCCAGGAGCGGCTCGCAAAGCTCGTTGGCGGCGTGGCCCTGATTAAGGTCGGCGCGGCGACGGAGATTGAGATGAAGGAAAAGAAGGCCCGGGTCGAGGACGCCCTCAACGCCACGCGCGCAGCCGTCGAGGAAGGGGTTGTGCCCGGCGGCGGGGTGGCTCTCCTCCGCTGCCTGCCCGCCCTGGAAAAGGCAAAGGTTCCCGATGACGAGCGATACGGCGTGAAGATCGTCATGCGCGCCATCGAGGAGCCCCTCCGCCAGATCGCCGCGAATGCCGGTTACGAAGGATCCGTCGTCGTGGAAAAGGTGAAGGGAAAAAAGGGTGACTACGGCTTCAATGCCGACACAGGCGAGTATGTGGCCATGTTCAGCGCCGGGATCATCGATCCCACGAAAGTCGCCCGCCTGGCACTCCAGAACGCCGCCTCCGTGTCGGCCCTGATGCTGACCACCGAGGCAATGGTGGCAGAGGCGCCCAAGAAGAAGGGGGCCGGCATGCCCGCGATGCCTCCCGGCGGTGGAATGCCTCCCGGCATGGGCGGTATGGGCGGCATGGGAATGGACGACATGGATTACTGATCCACTCTCCCGACCGAATGACACAAAGCCCTCTCCTCCGGGAGAGGGCTTTTTCTTGCTCCGTTAACGGCCTCCAGTGGAAACAAACCGTTTGCCATCCGCCCGGTCATCCCGTATTATGTCCCCGATTTTGACCAGGCATCGGGGCGAGCGGGCATCCGCAATCTGCATGCCCTGACCGGACAAGGCTTTTCCCCGACAGAAACCGTGACGAAAACACCCTATCGATTCGGCATTCTTCTTCTCCTTCTCCTGACGCTCATTCCCTGGGTGCAGCCCTCTGCGGCTTATTCTGAAGCCGCCTTTCCGTCCCCACGGGGGGCCGTCAACGACTTCGCCGACGTCATTCCCGCCCAATACAAGACCCGAATGGAAAACCTCGCCCGGGAGGTTCTCGAGAAAACGGGGACCTCCGTGGTCGTAGCCGTCCTTCCCACCCTGGGAGAGGAAGACGTAAACGACTACGCCAACCGCCTTTATTCCGCCTGGGGCATCGGCAGGAAGGGACAGGACAAGGGAGTCCTGATCCTGCTGGCGGTGAAGGAGAGACGACTCCGAATCGAAACGGGTTACGGCGTCGAGGGAATCCTCCCGGACGGACGGATCGGAGAGATCATGGACAAGTACATGCTCCCGCATCTCGGCCAGGGGGAATACGGGATGGGTCTTTACAACGGCATGTTCGCCGTCTCGACGGTGATCGCAAGGGACGCCGGGGTGCAGCTGACCGGAAGCCCCGGAAAGACGGGCTCCCGCCAGACGCCGTCATCCGCCCGGAAGAGCATGTCTCCCCTGTCGGTGATCCTGATCGTCGCCGTGATCGCCGTCCTGATGCTAACACCTCAAGGACGGGCGATTCTGCCCTGGCTCCTGTTCTTCCTGCTGAGCAGCAGCGGACGGGGGGGCGGCGGATTCGGCGGATTCGGCGGTGGAGGGTTCGGCGGATTCGGTGGTGGATCGAGCGGCGGGGGTGGAGCCAGCCGCGGATTTTGAAAGAGGTTTGAAAAAGCGACGACTGGAAACAGGCTCGGCAGAGAGGTGTCATGATGGGAAAAATCCCGCAGCGACCGGAAGACGTTTTCGAGTCCTTCCGGGATGACATGAAACAGGTGTTCGGCGACGGCCTGCAGGGGATCATCCTTTACGGAAGCGGTGCCCGGGGAGAATACACAGCGGGTCGTTCGGATCTCAACTTCCTGGTGCTCCTTGACGATGCAGGCATCCACGACCTGGACCGGGCCTTCGGGATCGTCTCCCGCTGGCGGAAGCGAAACGTGGCGATCCCTCTGTTCATGACCAGAGACATGATCCTGCAATCCCTCGACTGCTATCCTGTTGAGTTCCTCAACATGCAGCTCCACTATGTCCCCGTGTACGGAGAGGATGTGCTGAAGGGCATTGCCTTCGACCGGGGAAATCTGCGCCTTCAACTCGAACGTGAGCTGAAGGGAAAGCTCCTCCATCTGAGAACGGGATTCCTGGAAACGGAAGGCAAGGACAAGGCCATCGGCCGGCTCATCGCCATTTCCCTGACGGCCTTTCTTTCCCTTTTCACGGCACTGCTTTATCTCAAGGGAATGGCCGCTCCCCGTGATCGCAGAAAGCTGATCCAGGAAGCGGCGGCCGTCGCTGGACTGGATGGAGGCGTCTTCGAAAAATGCCTGGAGATCCGGGAAAAAGTCCGAACTCCCCGGGGTGGGGAGGCTCTCACCATCTTCAAGTCTTACCTGCGGGATATCGGAAAACTATGCGAATATGTAGACAAAATGGAATAGACAATTAAAGGAGGTTGGCCATGTCGAAAGGAAAGATCACGTTGTTTGTCGCCATCGGGGTGCTCGTCATCCTGGCCGTGGGGCTGTATGGCTTCTTCAAAGGGAATTACAACCGCTTCGTGACCCTGGACGAGGGGGTAAAGGCATCCTGGGCGCAGGTGGAAAATCAGCTTCAACGCCGGTACGACCTCATTCCGAACCTGGTGGAGACGGTGAAGGGCTTCGCCGCCCAGGAGAAAAGCGTGCTGGTGGAAGTGACCAACGCGCGGGCCAAGGTCGGCGGCGCCGGGTCGATCCCCGACAAGATCAACGCCAACAACGAGCTGTCGAGCGCCCTGAGCCGCCTCCTGGTCGTCGTGGAACGGTATCCGGACCTGAAATCGAACCAGAACTTCCTGAAGCTTCAGGACGAACTGGCGGGGACGGAAAACCGGATTGCCGTCGAGCGCAAGCGCTACAACGAGGCAGTTCAACGTTACAACGTGGCCATCCGGAGCTTTCCGGCCAACCTGCTGGCGGGGATGTTCGGATTCAACGCGGCCACGTTTTTCCAGGTGCCGGAGGCTGCGAAAGCGGCGCCACAGGTGAAATTCTGACAGGGTGCCAGAAGAGTCTTCACCGCGTTCAAAACGGATCGGTTGCAGGATTCCCGCTATCCTAAGCCGGGATTCGCGAGGGAAGAAGAGGGAATCGTTCTCCCCTGAGGAAGGCATGGTGCATAAGAGGGGAATGGAGCAGGCGGCCCTTTCTGCGATGGCCGCCGGTGGGGGACATGTTCAGGGGCTGCGGATCCATTCCGTGGCCCCTGCTGCGTTGCAGGCAACGCCCTGCGACGGGCACGGCAAAACGAACGCATCGAAAAGCAGAGTGATGATTCCGAGCCGTTGCTCCGCGCAGTGCCGGGATCCCCTCCCGTTCCGGACAGTCTCGGAATAAAAAACCGGGGGCGCAGTGGGTACCCACCGGCCCCCGGAAATTTCATCAACCCCCGCCAACCGCCCCCGCATGCCGCGGGGAGCCTGCCGCCTATCGCTTCTTATGACGGTTGGCCTTGAGGCGTTTCCTGTACTTGTGCTTGCTGATTTTCCTTCTTCGCTTTTTGACGACGCTGCCCATCTTGACCCCTGATTTTTCTTAGAGAAATGAATACTTCCCGTCAACGCGGGGGCACCCTATAGCACGGCGGTTTCCTCGACGCAATGACTTTTTCCGCAACGGCCTCAATTTTCTGAGGCCGCTATTGTCCACAAGTCGTCAACCAAACATTCCCAGGCCGCAGAAGGCCCGGACATTCTCCATTTTCTCCATGAGATCGTAGCTGCGCTGGACCTCGACCCGGTTCGTCTCCGGCGTCCCACCGGCACAGATGGCGCTGGCCATCAGGTAGCCGCTGAACCTTGAGGCGGTCAGGTCCTGGATGAAATACAAAAGCTTCATCCGGTCTTCCGTTGTGAATTTCGCACTCCCCCGCAGGTATTTGTCGATCCAGGGGCGGGTCACTTCGTTCCGGTAGTCCGCCTCCCCGGGCATCGTCGTAACGATGCCACCGGCGATTTCCTGCAGCGTCCCCAGGAATTCGATGAATTTGAGCCTTGTGTGATAGAGGCCGGCATTGGAGATGCCCGTGTCCGGAACGGGGATGCCGCTCGGGTGCTCCACTGCCTTGGCCAGGGAACCGAGGACGCACCCCCAGCCGATTTCCGAGGCGATCATCATGTCGGTGATCTTGCCGCGGATGTGGCCGGCCCGCTCCGTACCGTTCATCCGGGCCACCAGGGCCGCCGCCCCGGCCAGGATGTCGATGCGAGCCGATGTGCACGCCCCCTTGGCAATGCGAACATAAGGCGAGAAGTAGCCGATGAAGTTTTCCGTGAACTCCCACTCGCCGCACAGAAAGACCCGTTCCCAGGGAATGAACACGTCTTCGAACACCGACAGGCACTCGACGAAGCCGATCTTCCTGCTTACCGGAGACTCCATCTCCCGCGGCTCCCGGGGGCCCGGGGCCGGCCGGGTGATGAAGGTCAAGCCTTTCGTGTCGATGGGGGTCACGAAGGAGACGGCATAGTCCCGATCCTCCTCCCCCATTGCCCGACACGGGGAAACAAAAACGAAATGCGTCAGCGGCGCGTTGGAGGTGTGCGTCTTGGCCCCCCGCACGACGATTCCCTCCCTGTTCCGGGACACCACCCGCAGGTGGAGGTCCGGATCGGCCTGGCGGGACGGCGGGAGCGACCGGTCTCCCTTGGGGTCCATGACTCCCATGCAGTAGCGGAGGTCCTTCCGCTGGATTTCCTCGAAAAATGCCCGGAGGTTGGCATGGTAATTCGTTCCCCGGGCCCGGTCGACATCCCAGGTGGTGGCCCACATCACGGAAAGCCCGATGCCCATGCACATGGAGCAGAAATGGCGGGCGTTGTTCCGCTTGATCACATCGACCATTTGCCGGACCTCGCCGGTTCCGAGGCGCAGGTGCGTCCAGAAGCTCACCTTTTCCTCGATGAAGGGCGACCAGGCCGTGAAATCCTTTTCAAAGGCCGGATCCCCCGGCCAGTCGTACTGGGCGCAGGCCTCCCGGAGGCTGATGGAAAACCAGGGGCTGTCTGCCACGTTTTCCACCCGCTCTCCGCCGATATAGATGCAGGGATGCTGGGCCCGCAGGCTGTCGAGGTACTGCCGGGATGTCATGATGCCCATGTCTTCTCCTCCTGACAAGGAAAGCCTGCCCGCCGTCCAGCGGGGCATCGATTCTTCTTCCGATAATAATTCCGTCTACTTGGCGATCATGCCGCCGTCGTTCACGATGATGTGGCCCGTCATGTAGGCCGAGGCATCGGATGCCAGGAAGACAACCAGGCCCTTCATGTCGTCCGCGTCCCCGATTCTTCTCAGGGGAATACCCTGAAGGATCATATCGTGAGCCTCTTTGAACTCGGGCTTCTCGATGTAGGCCATCATGTCCGACCGGAAGAAACCCGGGGCGATGGCGTTGACGCGGATCTTGAAGGGGGCCAGCTTCACCGCCAGGTTCATCGTGAGGACATTGATGGCCGCTTTCGTGGAATTGTAGGGCACAGCAGGATGGGCCAGCTCTTCCGAGCCGCGAAAAGCCATGACGGACGAGATGTTGATGATGTTGCCCCCCCCCTGCTCCTTCATGATCCGGGCGACCTTCTGGGTCAGAACCCAGACACCCCGGACATTCACGCTGAAGAGCTGATCCCAGCGCTCCAGGGGGAAATCGAGGGTCGGGGCACCCCAGGTGGCCCCGGCATTGTTGACGAGGATGTCGATCCGACCGAAGCGCTCCCTGACCGCCTGAACCATCTTCTCGACTTCCTCCTCCTTTGCCACATCGCAGGCGATGGGAACGACTTTCCTCCCCGTCTCCTTCTCCAGTTCCGAGGCCGTCGCCTCCAGGTTCTTCATCTTTCTCGAGGTGATGACCACGTCCGCACCGGCCTCGGCCAGGCCCGTGGCAATGTACTTTCCGATACCGCGCCCGCCGCCCGTCACCAGGGCAACCTTGCCGTCCAGTTTGAACAGATCGAATGTCTTCATAAGAACCTCCGTTGCTTCAATGATGGCGAATCCGTAGCAGAGATGGTTTCTTTTTTCCACGAAAAGCTCTCCCAGACAGGATGCGGTACTGGATCAAGCACGTCTGCATCCGGCGGGCACGACCGCAAAGCATCATACCAGCGGGAATCCACAATTTCAGGTTGACGGAAGACGGGAAAAAGGTTTAGGAAATTCGAACGGACGGGAAAGGAAACCGCGATGTCCCCTGCTGTGCGGCCAATCCTGACCCCATCGATGCGTCCTGAGAGCATGGTCATGATGCTTCCGCATGTGAATGCATCCCTTCGGGGAAACGAGTACGCCCCGCCGCAGCCCATCCGGCACAGCATGAGCGGAACCCTGCCGGAGACCCCTGGCCTTCGATCCCTGAGCCTCCGCCACCGGACTCACTTTCCCGGTACCATCGAGATCCCGGTGCACACACATTCAGAGTCCTTTCCTTATCGGCTCAGTCGTGCTAGAAGATTACCATCATTTTTACGACCGACAGTGGCAACCGTGTTATTCTCGACTCGGTGCGGGAGGAGAGAATTCCTGCCCCGAAATCCTCTGTCCACCCCCTGGAACGGCCGCTTCGCCTGCATGAAAGCCATGCGGAAAGCGGGTGTTCGGGATTGGTAACGTTTTCAAGCGTGTGGCATAAGGTCCCGAAAATTCTAAAAAATGGAGGAGGTAATGATGAAGAAATTTTTATGCGGCATCGTCGTCGCTCTGCTTGTCCTGGCTGCAGCTTCGCCGGGATCGGCAGAGGTTCGTCCCGGTACTTTTTCCGTAACCCCATTCTTCGGAGGCTACGTATTCAACTCCGATCAGCATCTGAAAAACGCTCCCGTTTATGGAATCCGGTTTGGCTATGACATCACCCGGTACATCGGTGTGGAAGGCGTCTTCGATTACGTTCGCACCGAATACTCAGCTCCCTGGAATGTCATGAGCACGGACGCCCAGAACTGGGCGGCCGCCAGGAGCGAAAAGACGAACGTCTTCAACTACCGGCTGGAGGGCCTGTTTTACCTCATGCCCCAGTACAAAGTGGTTCCGTATCTCGCAGCGGGCTTCGGCGGTCAGTCCGTCTCCTATCCTTCCGAGGTCGGAAACAAGCACCGCTTCCTGGTCGATGTCGGCGCCGGCTTGAAGTGGTTCATCACCGACCGGATAGCCCTGCGGGGCGACGTCCGCGTACCCTTCGTTTTCGGCAGCACGCTGGAAAACCTGGAGTACACGCTGGGACTGAGCTTCCTCTTCGGCGGTGAGAAGCCCGCACCTCCTCCCCCGCCGCCCGTGGTGGAACCCAAGGTCGAAGCTCCTCCTCCTCCCCCGCCCCCGAAGGAAGAGCCTGTCCAGGAAGTGAAGAAAGAGGCCCAGGCGGAGCAGACGGCTACCGAAAAAGAGATGCTGGAAAAGGGCCGGGCCACGATCAACGTCCTGTTCGACACGAACAAGTCGGTCGTCAAGAAGCAGTACCACGACGAGATCGCCAAGTTTGCCGATGTCATCAACCGGCATCCGGAGATCAAGGTCTGCATCGAGGGCCACACCGACAACGTCGGCGGCAAGGCCTACAACCAGAAGCTCTCGGATCGACGGGCCAAATCGGTCATGAAGTACATGGTTGACAAATTCAAGGTCGACAAGGATCGCCTCTCCTCGAAGGGCTTCGGCCTCACGCAGCCCATTGCAAGCAACAAGACAAAGGAAGGCCGGCAGAAGAACCGCCGGGTGGAAGCCGTGGTTGAGTACATCATCCAGAAGTAGCTTTCCCTGAAGCCGCCCTTCCGGCAGGCCGGAGGGGCGGCTCCTCATCATTACACATGACAACAAGGAGAAACCGATGAGAAAGGCATGGCAGCTGGCTGCCGTTGCGGTTTTGTGTGTATTCCTGGCCTCTCCTGCGGGCGCGGCGGAGAAGATCTACATCAACGGCATCGATGCCAACTTCCCTCCCTTCGCCTACGTGGACAAGAAAGGGGTTCCCGACGGCTTCGACATCAAGGCCCTCGACTGGATCGCCAAGGACCAGGGCTTCAAGGTCAAACACCAGCCCCAGGACTGGGACAGCATCATCCCCAGCCTGCTGGCCAAAAAGATCGATGTTGTCGCCTCCGGGATGAGCATCACCGACGCCCGGAAAAAGCAGGTCCATTTCTCCATCCCCTACTGGAAGATCCAGCAGGTGCTCGTCACCAAAAAGGATGCCAAACTGACGGTGGAACAGGCTCTTGCGGCGGGCAACCGGATCGGCGTCCAGCGCGGTACCACGGAAGCCAAGTGGATGGATGAAAACCTCATCAGGAAAAAGGGCCTGAAATTCCAGCTTGTCCAGTACGACTCGGCGCCCCTGGCCGTCGAGGACGTTCTCAACGGCCGCATCGCCGCCGCCGCCATGGACGACGCACCGGCCATGGATGCGATCCGCAAGAAAAAAGCCGTGAAAATTCTGGGTACCTTCGGCATGCCCGACGAGCTGTTCGGCTACGCCGTCCGCAAGGGCGACACGGATTTTCTGAACAAGATCAATGCGGGGCTTACCAGGCTCATGAAGACGCCTTACTGGAAGGAACTGGTCAAGACGTACATCAATAAGAAATAGAGACCCGGAGATCACACCGGGATATTCCGTTCACCCTCCCCCGTCCAGTCGACGGGGGAGGGTTCGTTTGTCAACGAGGGGCCGTCCGGCCCGAACCACGGATCGTCAATGCCTGAACCGCTTCTCGCCGTCCTGGACGCCCTGCCCTATCTCCTGGAAGGATCCTTCGTCACACTCGTGGTCGTCCTTGGGGCCATGGGATTCGGATTCTGCCTGGCGGTTCCCCTGGCGGTGGCCCAGGTATACGGCCCCAGCCGGCTGCGGCCGTTCGTCGCCCTGTACGTCTGGTTCTTCCGCGGGATCCCGCTCCTCGTCTTTCTTTTCCTCTTTTACTTCGGACTCTGCACGGCCCTGGACATCAACCTCTCCGCCTTCACGGTGGCCGTGATCGTTCTGGGCCTCATCAGCTCGGCCTACCAGTCGCAGATCTTCCGAGGCGCCATCCTGTCCCTGCCGGAGGGGCAGTTCAAGGCGGCCCGGGCCCTCGGAATGAGCGATATGAAGGCGATCCTGTTCATCATCCTTCCCCAGGCCCTGCGTCTGTCCATCCCCGGCTGGTCGAACGAGTATTCCATCATCCTCAAGGACTCTGCCGTGACGTATGCCCTGGGTGTGACGGAGATCATGGCCCGGACCCATTTTGTGGCCACCCGGACCTACCAGCACATGCCCCTGTATGCAGCGGCGGGGGTCATTTTCCTGGTCCTGACCTGGCTGGGGATCCGGGGACTCCGGTTCCTGGAAGAGAAGACACGCATCCCCGGCTACTCCCATCACGAGTTTTAAATCATGGAAGAACCCATTCTGAAGGTCGAAAACATCAAGAAGCGATACGGGAAAAAGGAGATCCTCCGGGGAACCTCCCTGTCCATCCGCCGCGGGGAGCTGAAGATTCTCATCGGCCCCTCCGGGGCCGGGAAGAGCACACTCCTCCAGTGCATCAATTTTCTGGTCCGCCCGGACGCGGGCCGGGTCTGGCTGGAAGGACGGGAGATCAGGCATGCCCGCGGCCAGGAACTCCACCATTACCGCCAGCAGGTGGGCATGATCTTCCAGGACTTCAATCTCTTCGATCACCTGTCGGCGCTCCGGAACGTGGAGATCGCCCTTGTCAAGGTGCGGAAGATGAGCCGGAGCGAGGCGCGTGACCGGGCCATGGCCGAGCTGGAGCGGGTCGGATTGGGCGACCACGTGCAGAAATACCCGGCCCAGCTTTCCGGCGGACAGAAGCAGCGCGTCTCCATCGCCCGGGCGCTGGCCATGGATCCCAAGGTGATGCTTCTGGACGAGCCCACCTCGGCGCTGGATCCGGAGCTGATCGGAGAGGTCCTGGCGGTGATCCGGGACTTGGGCGAGAACGGCATGACGATGCTCATGGCGACCCACCAGATTGCCTTCGCGCAGGCCCTGGCGAACGAGATCGTCTTCATGGAGGACGGCCTCATCGTCGAAGCGGGCCCGCCGGAGATCATCTTCGGATGCGCCGAAAACGAGCGGACCCGGGAGTTCTGCTCGAAAGTCATGGAGTTGTACACGGATAATCGGTGAAATGCCTGTTCTGTCCCCTCCGCTTGAGAACACGCAGGGGCGCGGGGGCTGTCACGGGGGCTTCTCGGAGCGCGGGGGAAGCCTCTAGAAAAGTCTGTCGATGGAGAATCGGGACGTCCGGTAATAACCTGCCGTTGCAGCAAAGCAACCATGCAGGACGCATGGGCAGGGATAAAAAAGGGATAGCGGTACGTCATGGAAGAGTGGCTCTACATTCAGAATGAAGCGGCGCCGGCCCTGCTCCGGGGATTCGGGGTGAGCATCCAGCTCATCGTCCCCTCGGCGATCCTGGGTCTTCTCCTGGGCATCCTCGTGGGAACCCTGCGGGTCTTCGGCAACCGGGCCGTCTCCGCCGCGGCCAATCTCTATGTCACCATCTTCCGGGGCATCCCCCTGGTGGTGCAGCTCTTTGTCTGGTATTTCGGACTTCCCTACTGGAACATCTACCTGACGCCCTTCACCGCGGCGGTCCTGGGATTCGCCCTCTGCAGCGCCGCCTATCACTCCGAGTACATCCGGGGGGCGCTCCTGTCCATCAAGCGGGGACAGATGCTGGCGGCTCACTCCCTGGGCTTCACCCGGATCCAGACGATCTTCTCGGTGATCCTGCCCCAGGCCATGCGTCGCGCCCTTCCCGGCTGCGGAAACGAGATCATCTACCTGATCAAGTATTCCTCCCTGGCCTACATGATCACCTGCATCGAGCTGACGGGGGAGGGGAAGATCCTCGCC
>CAYNEJ010000107.1:9093-11840 GCA_964396205.1 uncultured Syntrophaceae bacterium | reverse complement strand
ACCAACGCCCTGGAGCTGGGCATCGACATCGGGGACCTGGAGGCCTGCATCATGTCGGGCTACCCGGGCACCATCGCCAGCACCTGGCAGCAGGCAGGCCGCGCGGGCCGGCGGGCCGGCCGGAGCCTGGCGGTCCTGATCGCCCGGAGTGCGCCCATGGACCAGTTCATCGCCGAGAACCCGGACTACTTCTTTTCCCGCTCCCCGGAGCACTGCCGCATCAACCCGGACAACCTGCTGATTCTCCTCCACCACCTCAAGAGCGCCGCCTTCGAGCTGCCCTTCGAGCGGGGGGAGCGCTTCGGCCGGGAGAACATCGAGGAGCTCCTGGACTACCTGACGGAGAAGGGGGTCCTCCACCAGGCGGGAGAGCGGTGGCACTGGTCCGCCGAGAGCTATCCCGCCGACGAGGTGAGCCTCCGGAGCATCAATCCGGAAAACGTGGTGGTGGTCGACGCCAGCGAGCAGGGAAACCCGCGGATCATCGCCGAGGTGGACTGGGACGGAGCCTTCACGGCCCTCCACGAGGGGGCCATCTACATGGTCGAGTCCCAGCCCTACCAGGTGGACCGCCTCGACCTGCCGGGCAAGAAGGCCTACGTCCGCAAAGTGGACGTGGATTATTTCACCGACGCCATGACCTACACGAACGTCCGGGTCATCGACCGGTTCGTGGAGAAGCGCGAGGGAAGCGCCATCGTCGAGCACGGGGAGGTCCAGGTCGTCCGGAAAGTGGTGGGCTACAAGAAGATCAAGTTCTACACCTCGGAAAACCTGGGATTCGGGGACGTCCACCTGCCCGAGCGGGACATGCACACCACGGGTTACTGGTTCACCATCCCCCGGGACCTCCTGGATGCCCTGCCCTACACGCGGGAGGAGATCATCGACGGCCTGACGGGGCTGGCCTACGGCCTTCACCACCTGGCGGCGATGCTCCTGATGGCGGACCTCCACGACATCGACCGCTGCATCGGCGACAAGAGCGGCGAGTGGTTCGTCCGGCACACCGGGAGCGGCCGCGTCATCACGTCCTCCCCGCCGGGGGCCGACGAGGCGGAGCCCGCCCGGGAGGACGCCTTCGACCCGACGGTCTTCCTCTTCGACGCCTATCCCGGCGGGATCGGGTTCTCGGACCTCCTCTACGCGGAGCACCGGAGGCTCCTGGGATCGGCGCAGACTCTCCTTTCCTCCTGTCCCTGTCTCCACGGCTGCCCCTCCTGTGTGGGCCCCACCCTGGAGGTGGGAAACCGCGCCAAGGAGGTGGCCCTCACGGTCGTGAACCGGCTCCTGGAGAAACCATGAGCGTCCGCAACCGTCTCCAGCGCCTCACCGGCGAGACGCCCACCCCTCCGCGGCAGGAAAAGCCGGAGATCACGGAGCTGAGGCGGCGGATCGAGGAGATCATGGGCCGGCGCCGGGAACCGCCCCCGGTCCGGACGGGCCGGTTCCCGCCTCTTGGCGAGGTCGTCTCCGGCGAAGAGATTGACACGCCCCATGGCTCCTTCTTCGTGGTCCGCGAGGACATCGGCGGCGGTTCCTGCCACGGCCACCGTCGTGTGGCGGACCTGTCGGGCCTCGACATGGCCCGGGCGGCCATCCTGGGCAACGTGCGGGACTTGGCGGCACTCGACATCGGGGACCTGCTGTTTCTCGACACGGAGACGACGGGCCTCGCCGGGGGAACGGGGACCGTGGCCTTCCTGATCGGCCTGGGCTGGTTCGAGGGAACTCGCTTCGTCCTTCGGCAGCTCTTCCTCCGGGACTACGCGGAGGAGCGGGCCGCCCTGGCCCACCTGGCGGATCTGGCGGCGTCGCGGAAGGCTCTCGTCACCTTCAACGGCAAGGCCTTCGACCTCAACCTCCTGGCCGCCCGGTTCGTCATGAACCGCCTCCCGAACCCCCTGGAAGGCTTTCCCCACCTGGACCTGCTCCACCCGAGCCGCCGCCTCGTGGGGCGGCGCCTGGAAAACTGCCGGCTCGGGACCCTGGAGGCGGCCCTGCTGGGGCTGCTCCGGGAAGACGACCTCCCGGGGAGCGAGATCCCCGAACGCTACTTCCGCTGGCTCCGGACAAGGGACGGCCGGCTCCTGGGAGACATCTTCCGGCACAACCGGCTGGACATCATCTCCCTGGCGGCCCTGGCGGTCCACCTGTCGGAGCTGGTCCTGGCGGAGCCGCCCCCCGCGGCCGATCCGCGGGACCTCCTGTCGGCGGCGCGCCTCCTGATCGACCGGGGCGAGCGGGCCTGCGCGGAGGAGATCCTGACACGGCTGACCTGCCGGGGAGAGGGCCCGCTCTCCCGGGAGGCCCGGGTGGAGCTTTCGCTCCTCTGCAAGCGGACCCGGCGACGGGACGAGGCCGTCCGCCTGTGGCGGGAGATGCTCCGGGAGGGCCCCGGCGACGCCTTCGCCGCGGAGGAGCTGGCCAAGGACCTGGAGCACAACGAAAAGGACGCCCCGGCGGCCCTCGCCGTGGTGGAGCGCTGGCTCGCCTGCGGCTCCGGGACGGACGAGGATACGGCGGCCTTTCTCCACCGCCGGGAGCGCCTCCGGCGGCGGGCCGAACGCATCCCGTGCTAACCCGTTCTGCTCTTTGTTTCGAAATTATTTACAGCATTCAAACGGTTATGCATGAACAGGGGCATCCTTCCCGCCTTTTCGCGGTTGACAATCCCCTGCAGGGTGTTTAGGTTAGGCGAACTTTCCAACCAAGGAGACCCCCCCCCGTGAAAAACATGTATCGCT
>CAYNEJ010000107.1:0-9083 GCA_964396205.1 uncultured Syntrophaceae bacterium | reverse complement strand
TGCAAGAAGAAAGGACATCTGATTTCCGAGCCTTGCACCGAAATGACCTGCGAGTGGCGCCTCTCGAATGAGAACTTTCTCAACTGCACCTGGGTTGCCTGCAATTTCGGGCCCTTCACCCTGGAAGAGGTGGGCGAGATGATGGGCGTCACCCGGGAGCGGATCCGCCAGATCGAGGCGAAGGCCCTCAAGAAGCTCCAGCACAAGAAGCGGCGGGACCAGCTGAAGGACTTCGCGTCTCCCGACAGCGACTGGGAGATGCCCTGACCGTTCCGGGTCCCGCGATCCCGGTTTCATTCCGAAATCGGACAAACAAAAGAAGGCCGGCCGGGTTGAACCCGGACCGGCCTTTTTCTTTGCCGCGATCGGCTCCTCCATGTCGCCCGCACCGGGGCCGGCGGATCAGCGCCGCAGCCGCGGGTCCAGGGCGTCCCGGATCCCCTCCCCCAGCAGGTTATACCCCAGGACCGTCACCAGAATCGCCAGTCCCGGGTAGAGGGACAGCCACCAGGCGATGTCGATGTTGTCCTTCCCGGCGGTGAGCATGTTCCCCCAGCTCGGCGTGGGCGGCTGGACGCCGATCCCCAGGAAGCTGAGGGCCGATTCGGTCAGGATGGCCCCGGCCACCCCCAGCGTGGCCGCCACGAGGATGGAGGCCATGGCGTTCGGCAGCAGGTGGCGGAAGATGATCCGCAGGTCCGAGGCGCCGATGGCCCGGGCCGCCTGGACAAAGTCCCGCTCCTTGAGGGAGATGAAGTCCGCCCGGACAAGGCGGGTGATCCCCATCCAGCCGGTCGCTCCGATGATGAACATGATGTTCCAGATCGAAGGCTCCAGGAAGGCGATGACCGCCAGGATCAGGAAGAACGTGGGAAAGCACAGCATGATGTCGACGAAGCGCATGATGAGCGCGTCCACCCACCGCCCGTAGTACCCCGCCGCCGCCCCGAGGAGCGTTCCGATGACAATGGCAATCCCCGTGGCCACGAACCCCACCTTCAGCGAGATCCCCGCCCCCCAGATCATCCGGCTCAGGACGTCCCGGCCGAGGGGATCCGTGCCGAAGAGGTGCTTGGCCGACGGCGGCTGGAGGATGCTCTGGAGGTCGATGGCCCCCGCGTCGTAGGGCGATATCCAGGGGGCCAGGAACGACACGATAAACAGAAGGACCACCACCGCAAGCCCTGCCGCGGCCAGCCTGTTTTTCCGGAATCGCTGCCAGAAGTCGCCCGCCATGCCGCCGCTCCTCACGAGACCCGGATCCGGGGATCCGCCAGGGCGTAGGACACGTCCGCCAGAAGGTTCCCCAGGAGGGTCAGGACCGCCCCGATCAGGAGGATCCCCATCACCACGGGGTAATCCCGGGCCATCACCGCCATGTAGAAAAGCTGCCCCATGCCGGGAATGGAAAAAATGGTCTCGAAGATGACGCTGCCGCCGATCAGGCCCGGCACCGACAGACCCAGGATCGTGATGACCGGCAGAAGCGCGTTCCGGAGGGCGTGCTTGTAGATCACCGTCCGCTCCCGGAGCCCCTTTGCCCGGGCCGTGAGGATGTAGTCCTGGCGGATGACTTCCAGCATGTTGGAACGCATATAGCGGGAGAGACCCGCCAGCCCGCCGAAGGCCGACAGCCCCACCGGCAGGATCAGGTGCTTCAGGAGGTCCCAGACGGCCGCGCCGGGGGGCAGGTATTCATAATTGAGGGAGCGGATCCCCGAGATGGGAAGCCACCCCAGCTCGACGCCGAAGAGGATCATCAGGAGCAGCGCCAGCCAGAAGGTGGGCACGGCGAACCCGATGAAGACGAAGACTCCGGCGAGCCGGTCGAACCAGGAATCCTGGCGGACCGCCGAGAGGACCCCGAGCGGGATGGCGACAGCCAGGATCAGGACCATGGAGAGCACGTTCAGGAGGATCGTGATGGGCAGCCGTTCGAAAATCTTCCGGTCCACCGGCCGGCGGTCCTGGGAGAAGGACGTCCCCAGGTCCAGGGCGGCGATTTTCTTGAGCCACAGCCAGTATTGGACGTGGAGGGGCTTGTCCAGGTCGTAGAGGGCCATCAGGCGGGCCTTCGCCTCGGCGGAGGCCCGGGGGTTCATCTGGGTCTCCATGTCCGTCGGGGACCCCGGGGCCAGATGCATCACGGTGAAGCAGATGATGGTGATCCCCAGGAGAAGCGGGATCATGAAGAGGAGCCTTTTGGCAACGTAGCGGATCACGGCGGCCCCACCTCACCTTTCCCGGAAGCGCCGGTACGCCAGGCAGTGGAGGAAGAAGAAGACCGCCGCCGGGCCGCCCATCCCGACCAGTTTCCGGGCCATTCGCCGGACCGGCGCCTGCCGGTCCACTTTCCGGTCCGCCAGATAGATCCCCAGGAGGCCCCGGATGATCATCCGGTGGAACGGCGTCTCGGGAAGCCCGCGGACCGCCTCCTCGGCCCGGAGGAAAATCCATCTCATCCGGTCCAACAGGTCCTCTTCACCGGAATAATAGGAACAGAAGTTCAGGTCGCCTCCCTGGCGGTCCTCCTCCTGATCCACCAGGTAGTCCAGAAGGATGTGAAGCGCCTGGACCCAGGGAAAGAGTGACTTCTCCACCTGCCCGGCCTCCGCTTCCGAGAGGCCTTCCCGGAACGCCGACGAGACGAGGCAGAAGATCCCCAGGGTCGAGCCCGTGGCCGCTGCGAACTCGTACCACCGAAGGTTCGGAACCCCGTTTTTATGCGTCTCGAACCAGGCCTCGAGACGCGGGAGCCTCTCATCCGGGCGGACGTGCTTGTGGACCTGGAGATCGCCGTACAGACCCGCCAGCCGGAGGAGTCCCGGCGCGACAGAGCCATAGGACGGCACTCGCCGGAGTACGCCCCGGCACGTCTCCACGAGTTCCGCCAGGTATCCCCCGTCATCGCGCTCCGCATGGAGACGATACCAGTCGGTCCGGTCGGACCCCGGAATGAGGGCCTGCGGCATGGACTCGTGGAGGGCCTGAAAATCCTCCGGGTCCTGGGAGGTGCTGCGGTCGCAGAGGTTGTCGAGGTAGTCGCTGATGGTCTGGTAGGCCACGATGAACCGGACGGCCTCCTCAAAGTCGTCCCCCGCCAGGAGGGCGTAGATGCCGCCTCCCTCGCAGTGAAACGACTTCGCCCCGATACTCATGAGGGCCTGCCGGCGCAGTTCCGGGTCCGGGATCGCTCCGGCCCGGGCGGTCCAGGCCTGCAGGTGATGATGGACCCGGGGGCGGACGTCGAGGAAGATCCGTGTTGTCATGGCGGCGAGGTTCCGCGGGGCGGTCATGACGGCACCCTCCTCGCACCCCCTTTCACAGGGGGCCTCGCTTTTCCCGGTGGATCTGCAGCGCGTTCTCGATGAGCCGGGAAATGATCATGGACGGCAGCATGCCCGCACTGGCGGCCTGCTCGAAGAAGAAGGAAGAGGGGGCCATGCCCGAGGAGGAGTTGGGGTCCGTGACGAGAATCCGGCCGTCGGTCGTGTAGAAGCCGTCGATCCGCCCGTAAGACCGGAAGCCCAGGGCGTGGAAGGCCCGGAGCACCTCCTCCAGGATCCGCTTGACCGCCTCCGGGGGGATGGTCTTGGGGGGTGTGAACTTGCGGCAGCGGCCCGGCATGTATTTGTCGTCGTAGGTGTAGAAGTCGCTCTGGGGGTGGATCTCCGTCAGCCCCAGGGGCTCGGTGACGCCGTCCTCTTCGAGGACGATGGAGGAAAACTCGACGCCCTCCAGGAATTCCTCGACGAGGACCGTGTTGTCCCACCGCAGGGCCTCGATCATGCCCGCATCGAGGGAGGCCTCATCCCGAACGATGGTGACGCCGACGCTGGACCCCTCGCGGGTCGGCTTCGTGACGCAGGGCCATGGCAGGGCCTCCCGGATGCACCGGAGGACGCCCTCCCGGTCCGACTCCCATTCGGCCCGGCGGACTGCCAGGCTCCGCGGAACGTCCAGTCCCGCCTCCCGGAGGATCATCTGCTGGATGTGCTTGTCCATGCCCAGGGCCGACGCCAGGACGCCCGGCCCCGTATAGGGGATCCGGAGCAGTTCCAGGAGGCCCTGGATGCACCCGTCGTCGCCGTACTTCCCATGGAGGGAGATGAAGGCGAAGTCGATCTCTTTCCGGAGATCTTCATAAGTGACGGGGCGCGCCTGCCGCTCGAGCTGCTCGGCGATGTCGACGGTGGTGTTCTGCGGGATGAGCTGCCAGGGGAGGATCCACAGGCGGCCCCGTTCATCCATGAACAGGGGAACCCCTTCATAAAGCTCGGGGTCCAGGTTGTCGTGAACGTTCCGTCCACTGTTGAGGGAAACCTCCTTCTCCGAGGAAAGGCCTCCCATGATGATGCCGATTTTCAGTTTGTCCATGCGTCTTTCGATTTCGCCGCCCCTTCCGGGGCCGGCCCTTTCTTTCAGGAATCCCAGATGAAGGTGACGCCGCTGTTGGGGAAGATCCACTCGTCGTCGGCGATGGTGAGGGTGGTGCATCTCCCCTGCTCCCGGGTGACTCGCGGGTATGGGTGCTTGCCGGCGAAATAGCTCACTTCCCGGACGCGGCGGAGATTCGCCTTCTCATAACGGAAGGAGATCTCCAGCCCCCGGGTGGGGTAGACCACGTATACGGAGAACAGGTTGTTTTCCTTTGACTTCTTCGTTGCAATCTCAAAGGCGAAGCGCACCGGACGATTGAGCTTCCTCTTCAGGAGGTCGTCGCCGCACCAGACCTCGAGGCCCCGCCCGGTGTTCTCGGACCGGAGGATGGGGATGACCTCCCCGTCGATCGTGACCCGCTCGATGCGGAAGTCCCGCTCCGTGACCGCCTCGTCGCCCAGGTTCAGGAGCCACCGGTACTCGCAGCGCTTCTCCGCGAAGAGGGCCTCCAACTGCTCGTTGTTCATGGCGCAGCCGATCATGAAGACGGGCTCCCGGAGGGCCTTCGTGTATTCCACGCGGGTCAGGACCCGGAAGAACTCGCCCCGCTTGCGCTTCCCGTTTTCCGGAGATGCCTCGGAGATCTCGATGTCGTAACGGAAGCGGTCCCGCAGCTCCAGTTGCCGGTCCTCCTTCCCGAAGAGGGTCTCGAACATCTCGGAGAAAATGGCGTCCCCCATCTCCTCGCTCCGCGCCCGGGTCTGGAAGCAGTGGCGGATGATGCTGTCGATGCGGGCGACGGACTTCTCCTCGCCGGGGATGTAGATCCGCCGGAGGCGCGGCTCCACCGCGTCGGCCCGGCCCTTCTGGACGAAGATCCGGGGGGCCCGCTTGCCCAGCGCGCATAGGACATCGTAGCTGATGGTGTTCGTCCGGGCGGCGATTTCGTTGGCGGAGATGTACTCGCTCCCCTGCCGGCCCATGAGGACCACCTCGTCGCCGATCCCGCAGTCGGGGATGCGGCTCACGTCGACGGTGCACATGTCCATGGAGATGCGACCCACGATGGGTGCCCGCAGCCCGCGGATGAGGACCTCGCCGGCGTTCGACAGCAGGATCCCGTACCCGTCTCCGTAGCCCACGGGGATCGTGGCGATGCGGGTGGGCCGGTAGGTGATGTAGGTGCGGTTGTAGCCGATGCTGTAGCCTTCGGGGAACTCCTTCAGGAGGACGACCCGGGTCTTGAAGCTCATGACGGGAGACAGGTCGGCCCGGTCTTTCGTGTCCGGCCCCGGATAGATGCCGTACGTCATGATGCCCGGCCGGACCAGGTCCAGGTTGTACTCGGGAAAGTTCAGGACGGCCCCGCTGTTGGACATGTGCTTCAGGGGAATCCGGATCCGGTTTTCCTCCAGTGTCGTCAGGAGCTTCCGGAAATGGGTCCACTGGCGGTTGTTGTAGTCCACCAGCACCTCGCTGGAGGACAGGTGGGTGAAGATTCCCTCCAGGTCGAGGCTCGGCATGTCCAGGACCGTCCGGATCAGGTCGAAGGCCTCGTAGTGGATCGTCCCGCCCCGGCCCATGCCCGTGTCCACCTCGATGTGGACGGGGACACGGATGCCCGCCTTCCGGGCGCTTTTCTGAAGCTCCCGGGCGAAGGACGCATCGGAAACCGACGGCGTGAGGCCGTACTTGACGATCTGCCCGATCTCGGAGTCCGGGGACGGGCTGAGGATGACAACCGGGGCGGTGATCCCGCTGGCGCGGAGCTGGACGCCCTCGTCGGCGTTGGCCACCCCCAGGGCCCAGGCACCGTTCCGGAGGGCCACGCTGGAGAGCTCCAGAGCCCCGTGTCCATAGGCATCGGCCTTGACGACCTGCATGATCCGGACGCCCGGGGTGACCAGGCGCTTCAGCTCCTCCCAGTTCCGGGAGAAACCGTCGAGGTCGACTTCGACCCAGCTTCTGTATTTCTGTTTTTCCATGACCGGTTATGATCCGTGTCTCTGCCTGGGGGTTTGCCGCTTCCTTATGCAACGGGAGGGACGGGACGGCTCCGCGCAGCGCCCCGCCGGGGGGACCGGACGAAAATCCGCGCGGCCGGTCGTCGCGGGGCCGCGCCGTTCACTTTCTCGTCATGGTGAAGACGCCGTCCCACTCGCCCTCCGGCGGGTGCTCCCTGAGGGACTCGCAGCGGGAGATATAGAGCTCCGACGGCGGATCTCCGCGATTGATATTGACAACCTGGCGGAACAGGGCGATCGCCTCGTCCCAGTGCCCTTGCTTGTACCGGGCCAGACCTTCCTCGAAGACCTTGATCCATCGCTCCCACCGCTCGGCATCCTTCCGCTCGCCCAGGAGCTCATAGATCCGGACGGGGAGTTTCTTGCCTTTCACACGGACGGAATCCAGCTCGCGGCACAGGAACCGGTCCTTGACGATCTCGTGGGTGAACTCGCTGATGACGATGTTGGTTCCGTATTCCTTGTTGATCCCCTCGAGGCGGGAGCCCAGGTTCACGCTGTCTCCCATGACGGTGTAGTCGAAGCGCATCTGGGAGCCCATGTTGCCGACGACCATGTCCCCCGTGTTGATGCCCACGCCGATGTCCATTCGCGGACGGCCTTCGGACTCCCACTTGTTCTGGAGTTTCTTGAGCTCGTCGAGCATCTCCAGGGCGGTCCGGCAGGCCCGCTCGGCATGGTCCGGCTGATCCAGCGGGGCTCCCCAGACGGCCATGATGGCGTCGCCCATGTACTTGTCCAGGAGGCCGTCGTACTTGAACACCAGGTCCGTCATGGAGGTGAGGTATTCGTTGAGCAGGTGGACCAGCTCTTCCGGCGACAGCTTCTCCGAGATCGTGGTAAACCCGCGGATGTCCGAGAACAGGACGGTCAGGTTCTTCTTGTCTCCGCCGAGCTTCAGCTTGGTGGGATCCTTGAGCATCTCGTTGATGACCGAGGCGGTCAGATAATACTGGAAGGCTCCGCGGATCTTCTGTTTTTCCCGCTCCTCCGTGATGTAGCGGTACACGGTGACGGCCACGTATACGGCAAGGATTACCAGGATCGGGTAGATCATGTTCAGCCAGGCGTTCATCCGGGTGAACAGCAGGGTGTTCACGACGACGAATCCCGCCAGGAGAAAGACGCTGAAGAGAAGGCCGCGGACGGCGCTGAATCGCGGAAGCACGAGGCCGACCAGGAACCCGAGGCCGATGATGCTCAGGAAATCCACCAGCGACGTCCAGGCCGTGCGCTGGAGAAAGTTCTGCCGGAGGATGTTATCGATGACGGTGGCATGAATCTCCACCCCCGGATAGACGGAGCTGAATGGGGTCACCCGGAGATCGTAGATCCCGATGGCCGTCGCCCCGACGATGACGATCTTGTCCTTGAACGTATCGGGATCCAGCCGCCCCTTCAGGATGTCGGAGATTGAGTAATGGGGAAAGGTCTTCCCGGGACCGAGATAGTTGATCAGGATCCGACCTGCTTCATCCGTGGGAATCCGGATGTCGCCGATCCGGATGCCTTCCACGCCGAAATCGGCCAGCTGCAGGACCAGGGGCTCCCATTCGAAATACTGCTGCAGCATGGCCAGCGACAGGGGGTTGTAGAAGTTGTCTTCGATCTTGATGACCAGAGGGGCCCAGCGGATCACGCCGTCCGCATCGGGAAACGCATTGAAATAGCCGCTGTTCTGACCTGCCTCCGAGATGGCCGGCATGTTCGGCTCCGCCGTGTAGGCGTGAATGAATGCGTATTCGTCGGGCTTCACACCGGCTTTGGTCTCCACCATCTGGTACCGGGAACCGGCAATGAAGTCCAACCGCTCCTCCGCATCCTTCTCCGCAATGTGGGTCACATCCCTTTTGGCAAGATGGAAGAAGTATCCCAGGGAGACGTTTTCCGCCTTGGCGATGGCCCGCGCCAGGGAGGCATCCGTATCGGCTCCTGCCCGCTTGCGCTCCAGGACCTTCATCACCGCGGGGCTGGCCGCCCCTCCCGCCCTCAGCTCCTTCGCCAAAGCCCCCAGGTCCCGGAGGCTCGAGTTCTCGTCGGGCTCGGCGAACACGATATCGAAGCCGACCGCCCTGGCCCCGTCTTTCTTCAGCTTTTCCACGAGGTGGGCGATGGTCGTCCGCGGCCAGGGCCAGCGCCCCAGTTCGCTCAGGCTCTTTTCATCCACCGTCGCGATGACCACCGTGTCGAGGGGCTTGATTTCCCCCCGGGACACCATGCGCAGGTCCAGGGTCTTCAGCTCCATGAAATGGAGAAAGGATGGATTTACGAAGAACAGGACAATGATGATGAAGGTAATGGCGATCGTGATGGTCAGGGGGGATATCGTGAGGAGCTTCCCGAGTTTATCCTTCATGGCCGTCCCTCCGGCAAAGATGCGGCGAGCATACCAGACCGCCCCCGAATGTCAAGGGAAAGGCTTGACAAGCCTCAATCCTTGGGGTAAAAGCGGTCCTCTGTTTCAGCCGTTCAGGCGCATCAAGCCGATGTAGCTCAGCTGGTAGAGCAGGCGATTCGTAATCGCCAGGTCAGGAGTTCGAATCTCCTCATCGGCTCCACGTAAAATCAATGGCTTACAGAGAGACAGCCTCCTTCCCGGAGGGGTCAAAAACAGCCTTTGTGACATTTTGTGACAAACCGGAAAAAGCGGTCAGTCCATTCAGGAGATTGACCGCTTTC
>CAYNEJ010000106.1:0-11953 GCA_964396205.1 uncultured Syntrophaceae bacterium | reverse complement strand
CAGCGGAGCGAGACGCTGCAGGGTCGAAAAAACGCTCCTGAGCGCGAGGGAAGTCTCCCTCCCGTCATCCGACCCCCGATCGGCGGCTGGTTCTGTTTAATAAAAAGGGGGAAAGGAAAGAAGGAAGAGGAACGGATTTGAAAACCATCGCGCCTTAAAGTGAACGACGAGGGGAACGAAGCAGGCGGGCGTTTTTCAATGGCTCGTCACATGTAGGCGTGGAGGCTGGGCAGGTAATTCACCCCCAGGTACGTGAACAGCATCGCCGCGAATCCCACCAGGGCGAGGACGGCCAGCCGGATCCCCCGCCAGCCGCGAACATACCGGGCATGGAGCAGGGCGGCATAGACGATCCAGGTCACGAGGGACCATGTCTCCTTCGGATCCCAGCTCCAGTATGCCCCCCAGGCATAATGAGCCCAGACGGACCCGGTGATGATCCCCAAAGTCAGGAATATGAATCCCATCAGCACACTCTGGTAGAGCAGCTCCTCCAGCGCGTCCTCCCCCGGGATGAGCGTGAGAAAATGGGAGGATTTTCCTCCCGGCTTCTGCCGGTGCTTGATCAGGTGCAGGATCGCCAGGCCGAAGGATACGGTGAAGGCGGCATATCCCATGAAGCAGGTGATGACATGGCTCGTGAGCCAGTTGCTCTGGAGGGCCGGGATCAGGGGCTGGATCTGATTGCTGACACCTGGGGAAATGGAGGCATAGGCCATCAGGAGAAAAGCGACGGGTACCACAAAGACCCCTGGGGCACGGTTCCGGGTCCTCCACTCCACCAGGAGGTACAGAAATGCCACCGCCCAGGAAAAAAACACGAGGGATTCATATAGATTTGTCAGGGGGACGTGCCCCATCCCCATCTCGTAGGACTCCCTCCAGCGGAGGAGAATGGCCGCCGTGTGAGCCAAAAGACCCGCAATCAGGGCCCAGGAAGCGGTTTTTCCCCACCGATCACTACCACGGACCATGCCGACCAGATATCCCGTAAAGGAAGCAAAATAGATAAAGGTTACCCAGGCCAGGATCTTCGCGCTGATCATCCCCGCGCTTCTCCCTTCTCCCGGAACAGTCCGGCCAGGCCGGCCAGTTCCCGGTCCAGTCCGGCCGAGGTCCGGAGGCTGCGCCCCGTTACGACAACCCGGACTTTCCCTTTGCTTTCCTCCACGAGGATCCAGACGCGGCGGTGATCCACAAGGAAGACGATCATCAGGCCCATCACCAGGATCAGGCCCCCCGCCGCCACCAGGGGCACCCCGGGATCGGTCGCCGCCTTGAGCACCGTGTAGTAGCGCGCCTCGATGCCCCGGAGCGAGAACATATAGGGTGCAAACAATCCCGGGTTGAAAAGAGGCACCCGGTCAAAGAGTCCCGGGTTCCCCTTCCTGATCCTGTCGATCTCCTGAAAGACCCAGAACTGGACCGTTTCCCGACCGGACCGGACGCCGAGCTTTACCGCCGGCCCCATCTGCATCATGTTCTCCTCGACCCGCAGGACCTGCACCGTGCCTTCTCCACCCGGAAGGACAAAGGATTCTCCAAGCGTCACCTCCTGGTCCTTGCGGTCTCCTCCCTTTCCGGAATAGGAGAGCCGGGCCTTCCCGTCGGCTGACTGGCCGTAACTGGACTGGTAGAAGCGGATCCCTTCAAAGGTCAGGGGGTGGTTCACCAGGAGCGCTCCCTGGAAAACCGGGCGTCCGTCCTTCAGGAAGGTCAGGTCCGACCGGTAGGTCTTGGGCATCCCGCCTTCATATGTCTCGATCAGGAACCGGTCGCAGCGGATTCCGAATCCGAGCTTGTGCTGCCCCTTTCCCCCCGCCAGGTCGGCGGTCACGACCGTTTCCCCTTCGCCGACATGCACATAGGCGTCAAACCCGAACAGCGAGCCCGCGATGCCCCCCGCGATGACCAGAAGGACACCGAGGTGGACGGCGTATACGCCCAGATGGGTGATCCGTCCCTTCTGTCCCTGGAGGACGAGGCCCCGGGATGTCTCCGACCGGCGGATGTCGCGGTATCGCCCGCGGAGCGCGCCTTCGGCCTTTGCAACCGCCTCGTCCCGCCCTCCTTTGACATAGGCCGTCCGCTCCGGAGGCACATCGCGGAACAGCCCTTCAGCCGCGGGGGGCTCCGCCTTGAAGCGCCGCCAGGAGGCAGGGAAGCGGTTGACGGAACAGACGACGAGGTTGGCCGTCAGGAGACCCATGGCGAGCAGGAACCACACGGAATGATAAAGGTCAAAAACCTGCAGGGCATCGAGAATGCGAATCGTTCCCGGAGACAGCCGCCGGGCCAGTTCCTGGGCGGTCTCCTGCTGCGGCACCAGCGTTCCGATCACGGCGAAAACGGCCAGAACGGCCAGAAGGACCAGGGTGAGACGAACGGAAGAGAAAAAGGACCAGACAGGGTTGTTTCTGATGCCCAATGGGCGGACCTCCGGTGTGGATGTAACTTCCCGACCGTCCGCCCGTCCTTTCCGGCAACGCCCTCGGGAATGGCTCCTTTTTATCATCGACGGAATGGCAAGGCAAGAGACGAGACGCGCAAACGGGCGCGGCCCGTCTTTTCCGTGGGTCCGTCGGAATCAACCTCTTTATCGGCGAAGCGGCTTCGCCTGCGGTCGGGAAAATCCAAACCGGCGTCTCATTTTCCGGTGAATTCAGGCTGCCGCTTGGCGAAAAACGCCCGGGCCCCTTCCTGGTAGTCCCTGGTCTTGCCCGCCCGGATCATCCCGGACCGCTCCCGCTCCAGCTGGCGCTCCAGGAGGTCCATCATGGAGTGGTTCATGTTCTCCTTGGCGATGGCGAATGCCATCGTAGCGCCCCGGGCCAGGTGCCCGGCCAGATCGAGGGCTTCCCGTTCCAGCTCCGTGTCCTCCACGATGCGGTTGACGAGCCCCCATTCCAGGGCCTGCCGGGCATCGAACACCGGATCGAGGAAAATCAGCTCGTTTGCCCTGGCAAACCCGATCAGCAGGGGAACCAGGAGGGCCGAGGCTGCGCAGAGTCTCAGGTCACAGGCGGCAGCCAGGCTGATGCCGGCCCCTCCGGCGGCCCCGTTCACGGCGGCGATAACGGGCTTGCGCATCGTCCGGATGGCCAGGATGGCGATATTCAGGAGCTTGATGATCTGCCGGAGGGGCTCGGAGGGGTTCGTGTCCAGGGAATCCCGGAATTCGGAGATGTCCCCACCGGAGCAGAACGCGCGCCCCTGCCCCGTCAGAACCACGCAGCGCACCTCGTCGTCTTCGGCGCAGATCTCCAGCCCTTTGACGATGTCCGTCAGGTGGCCCGTGCTCAGGGCGTTGAGCGACTGCGGCCGGTTCATGCGGAGGACCGACACGGAGTCCCGTTTCTCCAGCAGGATATGATCGAACGTCACGGCGGTTCCCTCCTTTCCGGAACGGAGTTCGTCCGGTCCTGCCGCATCGTTTCAGGGCGCGAGCATCGCCCAGACGATCAACGCGGTGAGAAGAAGGCCCAAGAGCAGGCTCCCCAGGCCGAAGACGGCGGCGAAGAGTTTTACGGGCAGGCCGGGATGCTCCCGCTTGAGTCCCTCGAGTCTCCCTTCCGCCACGACCCGCTCATACTCCAGGGGGCGCTGCTCCTTCATTTCATCCAGCGTATAGGTTCCCGAGAAAATGAGCCGATCCAGAGGGAATTTCGTCGGGATGAAATGCGTGTTGAAGAAGTGAACCGTGAAGATGAACAGGGCCGCCAGGAGCGCCTCCTCGGAATGGACCAGGGTCGCCACGTTCAGAACCCAGCCGGGGACGATCCAGGAAGACCATTCCGTTTTCCACAGCAGAAGACCCGAGACGCCGATGGCGAACATGCCCCAGAAGACCGCCCAGAAGTCGAACTTTTCCCAGTAGGTCCAGCGCTCGAACTTCGGCATGGGCCCCCGGTTGAAAAACCAGAGGAACATGTCCCGGATGTCCCGGAGGTCCTTGAGATTGGGAACCAGCGACTCGGGACCGAAGACGCGGCCGACGAGGCCCTTCGCGCCCTGCCCTTTGGGGAAGAAGTAGATCAGGCCCTTGATCGCCACGATCATAACCATGACGATCAGGACAAAGGCCGCCAGCCGGTGGAAGAATCCGGCCACTTCGTTGCCTCCCCACAGTTCGAGCAGGAATTTCGACCAGGCAACGGAGGGGTACTTGATGGGGAATCCCGTCAGGATCAGCGTGAAGAACGAGATGATCAGGATTACGTGCATCAGCCTTTCCCAGGGGCGGAAGCGCTGGATCTGGACATGGCCGTCGGCTCCCGGGAGGCACTGCTCCGGCAAAGGACCCTCCTTTTCCCGCCGGTGCTTCTCCCAGTAGACCTTCCGCCACCACAGGGCGGTGTGGGTCCAGAAGAAGATGAACACCCCTCCCAGGAGGATCTCCATGAATATGAAGGACCAGTAGAGGGCAGGGTAATTCTCCCGGTCATGGTAGTCCGGATGGGCGATGTAGGACACGAAACGGGGGTGGAATCCCCGGTGGCAGTCGCCGCAGCTCTTCTCAAGGTTCGCGGGATGGAGACTGGATTTGGGGTCCGTTTTGGGAAGGATGTCGTGCCCCCGGTGACAGTCGGCGCATCCGGCGACCTGGGACGGGTAGCCGGCGTCGCGGACCTTGCCGTGATAGGTCTGCTCGTAAGAGGCGACGATATTCGGCCGCAACCTGTTCCGCTTCGCCAGGTCCGCATCGGCGTGGCACTTCACGCACCGCTCCGTGTAATGCGTCCGCGCCTCCTTCGGATGCGCGCCGCCGGCGGTATGAAAGGCCCGCGTGTCGTGGAGCCCGTGGCAGTCGGCACAGGATGCCGCATCCTCGTTTCCCTTGAGGACGGCCTCGGCATGTCCCGCGGCGACATAATCATCCCGGCTGTGGCACCGCGAGCAGTTTTCGACGATGGCCTTCTTGACACTCCCCTCCGTTTTCCGGAGCCCGTGAATCTCCCCGTGGCAGTCGGCGCACTGAAAATTCCCCCGCAGGAAATGAACGTTCTTCACGAACGCCCGGGTAACTTCCCCGTGGCAGTCGCCGCAGGCTACGGGCTGCGGCCTCTCCTCGCCCCGCATGTGGCGGCCCGTATCGGTGATCCCCCGGTGACAGCTCGTACAGCCGTTTGCCCCATGGGCGGACCCGGCATATTGGGACCGGAACGGCTCGCCGCCGTGACAGCCGAGACAGGCGGAGGACGAAACCAGGGCATATCCGGGAGCCACCGTGAAGAGCCACGCCAGGCAGGCAACCACCGTGAACCAGTTCACGCCGTGCCGCCGCAACCAGTGAAGTCGTCTTTCCATCGTTTTTCCTGTCATTTGCCCCGGGATTTCGATTCTTTTGCCAGATATGCCTGCCACTGCCGCATCCCTCCGGAGAGGCGCTCCGCCTCGATCCCTTTCCTCACAAGATACGACGCCGCGAGAAACGACCGCTCGCCGCGGTCATCCACGACCAGGAGAGGCTTGTCGAGGGGTATCTCCTGGTATCGCTCATGCAATTCCTCGAGAGGGATATTCACCGCCTCCCCGATGCGGCCTTCTCTGAAGGAACGGGTCTCCCGGATGTCGAGGACAGTCAGGGGCCTTCCCTGATCCAGCCATCCCTTGAGCACGGCGGGCCGGACCGCGGGCCGCGGTTTCCGGGGAATCCGCCCGGGAGACTCGATGGCAAACCCGGCCTCTTTCCAGGCGGCCATACCGCCCTTGAGCAGCAGCAGCTTCGTGTAACCTAGGGACCGTGCAGCCATGGCATACGAATCCGACTGCGGGCACTCCCCGATCCCGCAGTAGAGAACCAGCGGGCGATTCCGGTCCGGCGCCAGCCCAGGCAACTGTGCCGCCGGATCCCCGGCGGACGGGCAGACCGACCCGGGAATCCGGCCGTCCATGCACTCCAGCCGGCTCATGACGTTCAGCGCCGTCGCCCCTCCTTCCCTGAGCAGACGGCTCAGATCCACCGGACTGATGGTCGGGGGGCCCGCGCCGACGGCGGCTGCCGCCAGGGAGGATCCGGGCATGGCAAAAAGGAGCGCCACGAGGATCAGCCCCGCCGTTCTCAGGCCCCGGAAGCCCGGCACAGCCATCCGCAGGAAATGGCGATCCCTTTCATTCATGGGACGGGACACGGGTCAACCCCCATTCGCTCATCTGGGGAGCCGCGTTTGGCTCCTTCAGGTTCGGGTAGTCATCCTTGAGGAACCCCCTCGGGTTCTTCATCTGCATTTTCGAAAAGAAGGGGGCCGCATCGTCATGGCACTGGGTGCAGCCCTTCGCCCCGAGGGTTTTCTTCTGTTTCAGGGGCACGATGCCGTGCTCCACCGGATAGGACTTGACGGCGTCGGTCAGTGGCGCCGCTGCGATCCCGTTTCCCTCGAGACGGTAGACCCGGTCGGAAACGAAGACGGCATTCCGGAATCCCCTCTTCTGCAGGGCGCGGATCATTCCGATGATGTCGGCATCCGACACGACGGCGGGGAGACGGACCTTCTTTCCGTCCACGCCGTTCAACGAAAGGATCGTCAGGCCCCGGACCTCTCCGGCGGCCCGGCGTACGTGCCGAAGCGGAATCGGGCGGATCTCCCCGTTCTTCATCCGCTCACCGAACCATGTCTTGAGCTTCGGCACATGGGACAGGTATTTCTCCCGGGAAACATCTCCCGCCCGGCCCCTGGCCTGCCAGGGAAGCCAGGGCTCCCGGGCCGGACGGACGTAGTCCGCCGGGACAAGGGCGAGATCGTAGCCGGCCGCGGTGAAACCCGCTTCCCGGCCGGTGCTCATATCCAGGAGCGCCAGCCCCCGGGCGGGCCGCTCCGCGGCATGGCAGCCGGTGCACGCGACAAGGGAGAAGTGAAAAGATCCCCGGGGGAAATACCTCCCGTGGGCGCTTTGCGGATCCCTGGCCGCCGCGGGCATTCCGGACCGGGAAGGCCTGTATTTCCCTTCATAGTGGCAGGCGGCGCAGGTCTTCATGTCCCGCCCGTCCAGGTCGTTCCGGACGGACACCGCCGGATTCCACCCTTTGGCGATCTGGTGACGGAGCCGTTCGGCCCTGGACCGGCCGACCAGGGGGTGGCAGTCGGTGCAGCGGAGACCTGCCGAGGTGTGGGCGTCATGGGAAGCGGTGTTGATCGTTCCGGTGTTCTTGGCATCCCCTTCACGGTGGCAGGCCAGGCAGTTCTCCGGCTGGACCGCCCGGGAAAGGACCGATCCACGCAGGCGCCCGTCCTTCGTGAAGAGACGCCCGTCGCCCCAGGAATAGGCGACCACGGGCCGCCTGGAGAAGTTCCACGTCCCCCGGAGAAACGCCTTCGATTCCGGTCCCGCCCCGGGATCGGCATATGCAAAGACGGCGCCGCCGACCTTCCCGAGACCGCCGCCCGCCGTGGCCGCCCAGCGGTAATTCCGGCGATTGATCTGCTCGATCCTCTCCTCGAACCGGTACCCTCTGCGGTGGCAGATCAGGCAATCCGCCTCCAGGACACCGCTCTCCCGGAAATGGCTCCGGCCGTCCGGAGTCAGGTGGGAAGAGTAGTCACCATCGAGAGGGGCTTTCGCGGACATCTCCGCCTCGATGTGGTTCGCCGTCAGGTTGCGGCGTCCGTCGGCCCGGCGGCCGTATTCAAGAGGCCCTCCGCCGGGATGACACCAGCCGCAGGCCACGGACTGGACACCCGTCTTCGCGTTCCGCTTCCCGTAGCCGCCGATCCAGTCATACGTGGAGAGATCGATTCCCCGTGAGCTTTCCCCGGCCTTGCGCGCCACCCGGCCGGCGGCGGCAAAGGGGGACCAGTTCCCGAACATCCCCGGGGAGAGGATCCAGGGCTTCTTCGGATCGTGACGGTCGCTCATCTCGTCGAAGCCCTGCTGGAAATGATACCCCGAGGTGATCGTGTCGTAGTTGTGGCAGGCCCCGCAGGATTTTTTCGGGCTGTATGGATCCACGCGGTTCTGAGCCGGGGTGATCCGGTCGCCCTGCTCGTTCCTCAGCCAGACGTCCGGGTGGGATCGAGCGGACGCCGGGGAGGCCGCCGTCAGAAGAAAGGCCAGTGCGCAGAGCAGGAGAGCGACTGCAACGGGAGTCGCCTGGAATGTGGTCGGCTGCTTCATGATCCGGTTCCCATTCCATCAAGCGGGGGAGAGCGGCGCGAACGGCGGATCCGCTCCCGCGACCGGGGGATGGAAGGCCCGCCCATCCCTGCCGGGACGGACGGGCTTCTTTCGGTACCCTTCCTACGGCTCCATCGGGGCGGACGGATCCTTCGCCCATTCCATGAAGGAGCCGTCATAGATCTTCACGTCCTTGTAACCAAGCAGGGAGGTCATGACAAAGGCCCAGGACGTGCAGGTCTTGCCGGTGTCGCAATAGAGGATGATCTCCCGGTCCAGGTCCATCCCCGCGGCCTTCGAAGCGAGAGCGGCGAGGGTGTCTTTCGGCTTGTAGAGACCCTCCGGCGTGAAGAGCGCTGCCACGGGCAGGTTCACGGCTCCCTTGATTCGCCCCGCCTTCGGAACGAAGGGCAGCTTTTCCTTCCCTTCGAAGAAGGCGGGTCCGCGGACGTCGACGATCATGGCCTTCCCCAGCTTGTCCGCAACATATGCCTTGGAGACGAAGAGCCCCTTGTTCACCTTTGCCTTGAAGGACTTCGCCTTAGGCCTCACCATGTCCTGGGAAAGCGCCTTCTTCTCTTTTGCCCACTTGTCCTGCCCGCCGTCCAGGATCGCCACCCGGTCGACGCCCATGTACTTCAGGGTCCAGGCCACCCGGGTCATGTCGAAACGGGCTGGTGGAGGTGTTATGCTGCCGATCAGGACGACCCAGGAGTCCGGCCCGATCCCTACGCCGCCGATCGCATCCGCCAGATCATCCGACGGTGGCAACTCGTTCAGGAGCTCCCCCTTCTTGATCGCCCAGGTCCCATAGAAGGCATTGACGGCCCCGGGGATATGGCCGGCCTTGTATTCCTCCACCTTCCGGAGGTCCAGCATCACCAGCTTCGGGTTTGCCAGGTTCTTCTCCAGCCAGTCGGTTGTTACGATGGGATCCAGAACCTGGGCCCAGGCCGCCAGGGGCAGCAACAGGGCCGCCATTACGACAGCCAACAGCACGCTCCTTCTCTTCATCGGTCATCCTCCTCTTCGATTTTTACTGCTTGATCGGCCTGATCGGACAGATCAGTCCCTGGTTGGCCAGGGATCCGTCCCTGATCAGTTGCTCCTTCGTCAGGAAGCCCGCCTTCTCCACGTGGCAGGCGTCGCAGTTCCGGGTCCGGTCCGTCCTCTTCCGGATGTTGTGAACCGGGCTGTCCCAGTAGTTGGGAAGCGCGTCGAAATGCTCCATCTTGATGCCGGCGGGAGCAAATGTGTTGCGGACGGTGGGAATCAGCCGCAGAGTCGTCAGGCGTTTCGGATCCCGGGGGCTAAGGCCCAGCCGGAAGGCGGAGGACGACTTGGAGTGACCGCCGTGGCAATCGCTGCAGTCCCTGTACTGCCCGGAGGAATGGCACCCGTAACAGGTGGCCTTGTCCTTGTGCCCATCGTGGGCCGCCCGGACATAGAGTTTCGGACTCTTCATCTGCTTGTGGCAGTTGATGCAGGCAGGCCGGTCCTTGACATCCTGCTTGCTCTTGTAGGCCGTCCCGTCTCCGTGCATCTCCGCCTTCTTGTGGCAGTCCATGCACATCATCCCCTTCTGGTAATGGACGTCCGGAGAACCTCCGAATTCACCGGTGTACTCGGGATAGACACGGCCGCCGTGGCAAAAGGCGCAGGTTTTCCCCTCATCCTTTTTGATAAACTTATGCCCCTGGATCAGCCCCAGGCCAATGCCGGAAACGGGAGGGGACTTGACATGGCAGTCGCCGCAGGAGGCATGACAGCTTCGGCACGACTTCTCAAAGACCTTCTCTTCGAAGACCTTGAATTCCGCCGGCGAGAAACGGGGCCGGACTCCTTCCCGCTGGCCCGCGGAGGTGTAATGGAGGGACTTGCCGTAGGTCTCCGTGATCTTCCTGTGGCACATGGCGCATTTCTGGAGGTTGTCCGACGGCTTCCGGACCAGGCCCTTGTGGGCCTTGTCCTTGGAGACGATACGGTCATCACCCTGGTGGCAGAGCTTGCAGGGAAGCTTCAGGTGGACGTCCTTCCCGATCAGGTTTTTGTCCACCACGTATCCTTTATAATAATCTTCCGCCTTGACCGGCGGAGGCACCCCCGCTCACCCCTCCCCTTCGCCCCCCATTGCAGGGGGTTTCACCATGGACTTCATGATTGCCGCATTGGTGTGGCAGGTGACACAGGAGCTCGTTTGAGCGGCGTCAGCGGCCAGGACCGAAAGAAGAAACAGGGGGAGGGAAATCAGAAAGGGTCTGAAAAGCCATCTCATGGCAGGGCCCTCACAGTGGTTGGAAAACATGTCGCGGCTTTTTTATAACAAACCGGGCCTCCCCTGTCAAACACCGGTATTCATGACCGGACGACGGCAGAAGGCGGCAACCGTATGAGTCGTGCCGGCTCAGGGACCGGCGACCGCAGAAATCCGGAGGGATCGAAAAAAAGCTGCCATTGCCTATGAAAATATAGTATTAATTCGGCACGCAAAGCATTTTGATCCAGAAGTGGCGATTCCTGGTTTCTTTCAAAGTGGTCCCTGGTTTCTTTCAAGGCGTCCCCCGGTTTTCCAACCATCATCGAATGAAGACTTGCCGAAGCGGTTCTGTGCCGCTTTGCAATGCCGGGTGCGTTATGTCACACATGAACCGCTGCCCACATGATGCTCGTCGCCGCTCTCGTCTGCTGAAATGCTTCTTTCTCCTCTTCATCATATCCATAACAGGCTCAGGCAGCGTCGCAGCGGCGGAGCTGGTCCTCCGCGGGAATACATCGATCCGCGTTCATTTCAGCCCCGGGGGAGGCGCCATCTCGGGGATTGTCCAGACCATAGACGGGGCACGATCGGAGATTCTGATCCAGGCCCATAGCCTTCTGAGTCCCTCCATCACGCGGTCCCTCCTGGAGGCCCGGAAGCGGGGAGTGAAGGTCTCCGTCATCCTGGACAAGTCGGAGCGGCAGGAAGGCCTGACGCCGGCCGTGCAACTGGTCCATGCGGGCGTCCCGGTTTTTCTGGACGGAAAACACGCCAGCGCCAACGACCGGGTGATCGTCATCGACGGCCGGACAGTCATCACGGGTTCCCTGAACTTCACCACGGTGTCCGACGAGATGAACGGTGAAAACCTCCTGATCATAGGCTCACCTGAACTGGCCCGCGAGTACGTGGAGAACTGGAAGTCACACCGGTCGCATTCAGTCCCGTACTGACGGAAGGGAACCTTTCCTTCCGGCCGCCGGGCATTCGGAGAGGAACAACCTTGAAGATCGCCGGAATGGCAAGATGGATGATTTACGGCGTGCTGCCGATCCTCATCATGTTCGGCATCGCCTTTGCCCAGGATCCAGGCAATCCGTTCCCGGAACCGGACCGTTCGTTTCTCCGGAAGGCGGCGCAGGACAGCCTCTGGCAGATCTCCCTGGGAGAACTCGCCCTGAAGCAGGCTGCCGGGAGGAGAATCCGGCAGTACGGGCAGGACACGATTCGGATAAATGAGCAGATTCAGAGTGACGTCATCTCCCTGGCGCAGAGGAAAGGGATCTCCCTCGAGATCATGCTCGATCCGCTGCAGGGCCAGACGCTGGATTATCTCTCCCGGGAGCACGGGGCGGGTTTTGACCGACAGTACGTCAGCCTTATGATCGACGAGCACGAAAAAAGTGAACGCCTTTACCGGAAGGAGGCGGAACAGGGACAGGACCGGGACGTCCGGGCTTTCGCCGGGGGCGTCCTTCCCTGGATCGAGACGCAGTGGAAAAGGGCAAGAGAGATTTTGTCGGGAATCCCTCAACCCTTTTTAAAATAGGAGATTCTGATCAGACCGTGAAAGGAGGCAAACCG
>CAYNEJ010000105.1:0-12026 GCA_964396205.1 uncultured Syntrophaceae bacterium | reverse complement strand
ATGAACGCATTACAATCCAAGCCTCCCCGCCGTACCATTTTCAGGGTGCTGCTCGACCTCCTGGTGACGCTCCTGCTGTGGGTGTATTTTCTGGGAGGCACGCTGATCCTGCCTTTTTACGGACTGGTGCATCTGTTCTCCAGCGAGCGGGAAGCGATGTTCCAGGGGATGAACAGCCGTTTCTACCGGGGTTTTTTCCGCCTGGTCCAATGGCTGATCCCCGGGCTTTCCCTCCGGATCGGAGAGGACGTCCGTGCGCTTCGCTCGACCGTCATTGTCTCGAATCACCTGTCTTATCTCGATCCAATCCTGTTCCTCTCCGTCTTCGACCGCCAGAAGACGATTGTGCGGAGCGATTTCTTCCATTATCCGATATTCGGCTGGGTTCTGAAGACGGCGGGCTACCTCCCGTCCTCCGCGAAGGGGGACCTCTTTTCGACCCTGCTGATTGAGCGGGTGGAAGACATGGACCGGTATCTTTCCACGGGCGGAAATCTGTTCATCTTCCCCGAGGGGACGCGGAGCCGGAACGGCCGCCGCCGGCCCTTCAGCAAGGGGGCCTTCCGGATCGCCGCCCGCTGCAGCGCACCGCTCGCCGTGGTCAGGATCACGAATACCAACCGGCTGTTCCCGCCGGACCGGTTTCTCTTTCACACGGGCATCCGGGAGCCGGTGACGATCGAGCTGCTGGCGCTGTTGCACCCCGACTGGGATGCGCCGGACTTTTCGCTGAACGACCTGATCGTCCGGGTGCAGGCCATGTACGACGAGCGGGAACGCCCGGACCGGGAACGGGACCCGGCGGAAGCGGCCGGTTCCGAGGGAAGGACGCCCGGAGCGGAGGCCGGGACGCCGTGACGGACTGCCTGCTTTGGGTGGGGGGGGTCTATGCCGCGGCCTCGGTGAACGTTGCCATCCTTGTCCTTGCCATCCTGGGGAAGGGGGATCCCCGGAGGCGATTCAGCGGAAACGCCGGGACCACCAATGTCTACCGGATGGCCGGTCCCTTCTGGGCGGTGACGGTTCTGGTCCTGGACGTGGGACGGGCCGTGGCCGTGGCGATCCTGGGAGCGATGTTCCTGCCGGCATCCCAGGTCCCGTGGCTGGGTCTGGCGCTGGTGGCGGGAAACCGGTTCCCCTGTTTCCACGGATTCCGGGGCGGGAAGGGCGTGGCCGCCTACCTTGGATTCGCGGGAGCCTTGGCCCCCTGGGCCGCAGCTCTGGCAGCGGCGCTCTGGGTGGCCGTCTATGCGCTGGTCCGGGTACCCTTTGTGGCCTCTTTTTTCATGATCGCCGCCCTGGCGGCGGGGGAAGGGATTGCCGTCGGAGCCGACGCCGGAGCGACGATCGCGGTGTCGGCGACGGTCCTCCTGATCCTGGCGGGCCACCGGCGGAATATCCGGGAAGTCGGGAAAGAGGGAAGGGCGGAGGCATCCGCGAGCGACCCGGGAACAGGGATAACCGGCCGGGATGCCGGCTGACGGGAGAAGCATCATGAAGAAAGGGGAAGTGCCGCAGGACGACATCCGTCATTTCCGGACCGCCCGCAAGGCGGCCTACGCCGTGGACGAGGAGGGGCATTACATGACCGTTCCGACCACCGGCTGGGACGTGGAGGAGGTGATCCTGTACCAGGCCATCGGGGAGTTCGAGGAGCAGGCGGAAGCCTGCCGGCTGCGCGTCCTCCGCGGGGAGGACTCGCCCATCGCCTACTTCATGTTCAAGCGCTGCATGGATCCGACGGTTCTGGCCCAGGCCATGGGCCTGCCGAAATGGAGGGTCAAGCGCCACTTGAAGGGGAAGGTCTTTGCGCGGCTGGGGGAGGAGCTGCGGAGGGAATACGCCAGGATCCTGCGGGTTCCCCCGGATGCCCTTGTGCCGTTCCGTCCCGAGGTGCTGGAGCGGGAGACCTATGCATTGCCCCCCGGCCTGTCCACGGAGGACCGGGAGGCGGGGCGAGCCCCCGGCCCGGAGTCAACGGCCGGCATTTCTTCGCGGAGGAGCATTCCTTGAAGCACGTCATCGACTTCGAACACCGCCATTACGGACACTGCGAAAGCGGCGTCGTCTCCGGCCTTCTCCGGCACAGCGGGCTGGACCTGTCGGAGGCCATGGTTTTCGGGCTCGCCAGCGCCATCATGTTCGCCTACATCCCGTTTCTCCGGATGAACAACATGCCCACCATTTCGTACCGGATTCTCCCCCGGACCATCATCAGCGGCATCCAGGGTCGCCTGGGGGTTCCCTTCCGGAAGCGGACGTACCGGGACCCGGGCCGGGCGACGGAGGAGCTGGTCGATTTCATGAAGCAGGGGCAGGTCGTGGGGCTCCAGACCTCGGCGTACTGGCTGACGTACTTCCCGCCGGAGATGCGGTTTCAGTTCAACGTCCACAACCTGATCGTGTTCGGTGTCGAGGATGGGGAATTCCTCGTCAGCGATCCCGTCTTCGAGCACCCCGTCCGCATCAAGGCGGCGGACCTGGAGAACGCCCGTTTTGCCCGGGGCGTCATGGCCCCGAAGGGATTCGTCTATCATCCTGAAAGAGTCCCGTCGTCGGTGGACCTGCCCGCACTGATCCGGAAAGCGATTGCCCGGACCCTGTTCATGATGCTTTCGTCGCCGCCGCCTTTCGGCATCCGCGGGATCTTCTACCTGGCCCGGAAACTCGAGCGGATGGAGCGGAGCAGGGACGGTCGTTACATCCGCCTGTTCCTGGGTCACATGGTGCGGATGCAGGAGGAGATCGGCACGGGGGGAGGGGGGTTTCGCTTCATGTACGCCGCGTTTCTCCAGGAAGCGGCGGATATCCTGAACTCGGCCGTTCTGGGGGAGGCGTCCCGGAAAATGACCGGGGCGGGAGACCGGTGGAGGGAGTTCGCCCTGGCCTGTGCCCGGATGATCCGACAGCGCGAGGGGGCGCCGGATCTGAAGGAGATTGCCGCCCTGCTCCGCCGCTGCGGTGAGACGGAGCGGGACGTGTATGTCGCGCTCAAAGGATTCTGATCGACGTTCCGGAGGCTTCATGCGCATCGTTCTGGTCCAGCCGGCGGGATCCAACTGGGTCCGGGGCCGGCGGGACATGGCCGCCGTGGCCAACCGGATGGCCCCGCTGGGGCTCCTGTCCATTGCCGCCTGGCTCGAACGGGAGGGGCACGAGGTGTCCGTCCTGGACTGCCTCGGTCCAGGCGCCGTGCCGGACGGGGAGGCGAACGCCCGGACGATTCTGGCGTTCCGTCCCGACATGGTGGGATTCTCCACCACCACCTCCAGTTTTCTCGACGGCCACGCCCTGGCAATCCGCCTGAAGGAAGCGGACCCGCGGATCCGGACCGTCTTCGGCGGTGTCCACGTGTCCGCCATCGGCGGGGCACTCCTGGAGCGGTTCGGGGCCATCGATTATCTCTGCCCCGGGGAGGGGGAGGTCACCCTGGCGGCACTGGCCGGTGGAGAGGATCCGGCGGGAATCGACGGCCTCATCCGGCGTGACGGGGAACGGGTTGTCGCCGGCGGGGACCGAAAGGCGCTGGAAGATCTGGATCGCCTGCCCTTCCCGGCATATCACCTGCTCCGGGGGTTCCCGCGGGGCTACAACCTTCCCCTCTTCAGCTACATCCGGACACCCGGGGCCACAATGGTGACGAGCCGCGGCTGTCCCTACCGCTGCAGTTACTGCGACCGGTCCGTCTTCCGGCAATCCTACCGCGTAAACTCCCCCGAGTATATCCACGAGCACCTGCGTTACCTGCGGCGCGACTTCGGTGTGCGGCACGTGAACATCTACGACGACCTGTTCACGGCTCACCGCCCGCGGATCGCCGAGCTCTGCCGGCTCCTCCGTTCCCGGCCCCTGGGAATCCAGTTCAACTGCGCCGTCCGGGCGGGCCATACGGACCGGGAACTCCTCGGGATGCTCCGGGAGGCGGGTTGCCTGATGGTCTCTGTCGGCGTCGAATCGGGGGAACCGGAACTGCTGGCCCGCCACAAGGCCGGAGTGACTCTGGAGGAGATCCGGGAGACTGTGGTCCTGATCCGGGAGAGCGGGCTCCGGGTGAAGGGGCTTTTCATGATGGGACTGCCGGGCGAGACCGAGGAATCGATCCGGAAGACCAGTGACTTCTGCCTGTCGCTGCGGCTGGACGACATGAACATGGCCAAGTTCACCCCGTTTCCCGGGGCACCCGTCTGGGGCGGCATCCGGGCGGAGGGGACCTTCGAGGAGGACTGGCCGCTGATGAACTGCCTGAACTTCGTCTTCGTGCCCCGCGGGATCGCCTCGCGGGATCGCCTCGACGAGCTGTACAACCGGCACGTGAAACGATTCTACACGGATCCGGGCTGGCGGAACCGGCTGATTCGCCGGACCTGGCAGCACCGCTGGAGCCTCTGGTACCTGTTCAAGCACCTGCCCCAGTTCTGGACGGCGAAAAACTCCTTCGAGCCGCGGGGGGACCAGGCCCCGTAATCCCAGGCGGATCGGGCGGTTCCGACCGCGGAAGCCCTATCTTGTCCGATTCTTGTCGATGTAGGCGGCAAGGGCGCTGAGGGAGGCAAAGACCTTGACCCCCAGCTCCTTGTTGTCGATCTTGACCCCGTAATCCTTCTCGATCATCATCACCAGTTCCAGCACGTCGATGGAATCCAGCCCGAGGTCACCACCGACGAGGGCCGCTCCCTCGTCGATGTCCTCCGGGGCCACGTCCAGCAAGCCCAGCGTAGTAATAATCTTCTCTTTCAACTCCTGCTTCAGGGTATCCATTTGCTTGTTTCTTCTCCTTGCCGTGAATAACGTTGCACATCCATGATTCGCTACGCTCTCCCGTTTCGTCCGTCTCCGGCTTTCGTCGGCGTGCGTTCGTTCCGGAAGAGGAGTTTTTCAAACATCCTCCTGGTCGCGTGTTTCATGAGCAGCCGGACGTATTGTGCCCCCGCAAGCCATGCCCCCGCGAGAAACACCAGGTGAGACAGGCCGTACGTCAGAGGACCCCCGACGGCGACGATCAGGGGCTCCCGGAACCAGGCGGCCAGCACCCCGAAGGCGGCCACCGCGGGCCAGCCGATGATGTAGCTGAGGCCGACGAGGAAGAGGCCTGCCCATACCCGTGGAGAGGGTTTCCTGCTGATTTCACGCAGGTCCGGGGGATGTTCAAGGGCGTCCCGAACGTACCCCGTCCGGGCCAGGCGCTCCATGATCTTATGGATCATGCCCGAACCTGTCTTTGGTGCGTCACCGGGAGACCCGGACATTCTGAAAGGCGAAATCGTACTCCTGCCAGGACCAGAAAACCTTGCGGTAATATACGTAGGGATGGATCGTCAACTTGCGGACGGACTTCATTCCGGGGACCTGCTTGAAGAACAGGAGGACGCTCTTGGTCGTCCGGGCGTCGAGGGGGACTCCCCGGCTGCCGGCGCTGTACATGGTCGTCTTCTCGTTTCCGCTCCAGAAGGTGACCTCCGACACCTCATGCTCCTTTCCGGCCGAGTCGGTGACGCGGGATTTGGTCCAGCGGTAGGCCTGGTCGTACAGGGCCACGTAGCGGGTCGCATCCTCCGTCATGTTGGTGACATCCACCCGGACCAGCAGATCCTTGCCGACATTTTTGATGCTGATCAGCTCGAACAGGACGTCGTTGCCCTCGTGGGCGCCCAAGGCGTGCGGGTTTCGCCTGACTGCGGGCTTCGCCGGCGGGACCGGTGCGGCGGGCTTCTCCACGTCGCGGGACGGCTCCGGAGAGGGGAGGATCCGGGCAAAGAATCCGTCGTCCTTCTCCTTCTCCTTGGGTGGCTTGGCTGCGGGGGTGCGATCAACAGGCTTGCGTTCGACGGGCTTGCGTTCGGCAGGTCTGTAATCCGCCACCGGCTTCCGGTCGTCCGCACTCTCTTCCAGAACCGTCCGCACCCGGAACGCCATCTTCACCCGGACGCTGTCCCCTTCATTGATGAAGGAAATGAGGCGGACCGATGTGATCCGGGCCTCCGTTACGGCCTGGTGGGCAGATTCGCCGGTGACGGTGAAGTTCGTCACTTCCGTGGTGGACGTCGAGTGCTGCGTTTTCGCGTCATTCCTGACTTCCGCCAGCTTGTCGATGATCGCCAGCGCCGAGGCTTCGGCCGGTGTCTGGGAACCACGGGCCGTTGCCAGTGCCGTCTTGAAGATGATGGATTCGCGGACCCGCTTGATGTCGTGAAGGGCCTGCTGGGCGTCCCGAAAGGCTTTCTCCGCCTCCTCTTTCTGGGATTGGACTGCGGCCGCTTCCCGGGTCGTCCTGTCGAGCTGCTCCTCCCGGCGCTTCAGGAGGGCCGTCTGGCTTTCCCGGTCCGACCGGGCTTCCCGGATCTTCTTCTGGAGCGAGGCGATGCGGTCCTGGTAGGACTTGACCTGCTCCTGCAGCCCCTCTTCGGCGGCGGCGTTCATCTGGGCGGTCTCGCGGATCATCCGGTAGGCCCGGTCGAGATCGTGGCCGGAGGGGGTATATTTGTTCTGGACGAGGAAATTGTCCAGGTCCTTCCTGCTGGTCACAATGGCCGCCAGAATGTTCCGGGATGCCGGGGGAGACTTGACGCGCCCCCCTTTCGGGGCCTGAAACGGATAAAGCTCGTAGCGCTTCAGGCGGAGGTATGTCGTTCCCCGGGCGCCCTTTTCCATCTCGTAGCGCAGGGGCTCCTCGTTGTTCCACTTGGCGGTGCCCTCCTCGATGGCACGGATGAAGTCCACCGACAGGACCGTGTTGATGACCTTTGTGAAGGACTGAATGTAGGTGCCCATGTACTGGGCCATCAGGGGGGCCGAGGCCTGGTCGGCCAAGGCCTCCAGCGTGTGGGACTTGTCCTTGAACCCCCGGGTGAAGAGGACCGCCACGGCGGCTTCCCCCTGCTTCTCCGTCTGGAGCCACTTCTTCAGAGATGCCTGCTGGGCCTGGATGTCCTGGTTGTAACGGGCGACCTGGCTATCGAGGTTGTCGATGCCCGCCCGGATGGTTCGGACGTTTTTCTGCTGCTCCTCCCGTTCCGAGAAAACGGACTGGTATCGGCTCGTCAGGTCGTCCCGTTTCTTTTTCGCCCGGACGAATTCGCGGTTCGCGCTGGCGATTCCCTTCTTGTAGGCAGAGTCGTCCCGCTCTTTTTCATCCTCCGCGGACCTCAGGTTCGCCTTTTCCTCCTGGGAAGTGGAGAAGCCTTCCCGCTTGTCCACCTCCGACCGGATGATCTCCCTGACCGTTCCCCTCTCATCGGAACGGAGCGTCACCCAGCGGCTCAGGGTAACGGAGGCGGCGAGAGCCGGCACTGCCAGCAGCAGGGCGAGCACAACCAGAACCCCTTTTCGGATTGCAGCAGGCATCGATGAAGGTCCTTTCCTGTCTTGTACCCGGAAACGGGTTGGAAATTCTGGATGCGGAAGGCTTCGGGAGCCCCCGTTCGAGGGTCCGATCCCTCCCTCCGGGCAGGGCGTAATCTAATGGATCGACTGCCTGATGTCAAATCATTTTCAGCGATTACGAGGGAACAATCCTGTTGACAGTAGCTGGGGTGCATGTTAGGAATGACGACCTTTCGCAAAGCAGGCAACGGCGCGGTTTTGAGCATCTGGTCGGGGCTCGAGAGACCGGCGGATGCAGCCGGTTGCCGACGCGTTATTGGAGACCCTGCGGGGATCCTCTGCAGGGATATCAGGAGGCGTGAATGACCTTTCAAGAGCTTGTCCTTGCCCTGGATCGCTATTGGGCCGACCAGGGCTGCGTCATCCAGCAACCCTATGACCTGGAGGTCGGTGCGGGCACCTTCAATCCGGCCACCTTCCTCCGCTCCCTGGGGCCGGAGCCGTGGAACGTGGCCTACGTGGAGCCGTCCCGGAGACCCACCGACGGGCGTTACGGGGAGAACCCAAACCGCCTGCAGCATTATTACCAGTACCAGGTGATCATGAAACCCTCCCCGCTGAATATCCAGGATCTCTACCTGGATTCGCTCCGCAGTTTCGGCATCGATCCCCTGGACCACGACATCCGCTTCGTGGAGGACGACTGGGAGTCGCCCACCGTCGGGGCCTGGGGGCTCGGCTGGGAGGTGTGGCTGGACGGCATGGAGATCACTCAGTTCACCTATTTCCAGCAGGTGGGAGGATTCGACCTCAAGCCCGTCTGTTCCGAGATCACCTACGGCATTGAGCGCATTGCCATGTATATCCAGGGTGTGGACAACGTCTACGACCTGAAATGGAATGAATCGGTCACTTACGGGGACGTGCATCACCAGGGTGAGGTGGAGTGGTCCGTCTATAATTTCGAGAAGGCCGACACGACGATGCTGCGGACGCTGTTCGACATGTTCGAGGCGGAGGGAATCCGGGCCGCCGGGCTGGATCTCGTGCTGCCGACGTACGACTGCTGCCTCAAGTGTTCGCACACCTTCAACATGCTCAATGCCCGGGGGGCCATCAGCACGGCCGAGCGGACGAGTTACATCGGCCGGGTGCGCAATCTTGCCCGGCTCAGCGCCGAAGGATACCTGAAGCAGAGAGAAAAGATGGGATACCCTCTGCTGGATCGGAAATGGATCGCCTCCTGAGCGATCGGTTTTGAGAAACATCGTTTCGCCAGTCTGCAGAAAAAACCGGTTGCCGAAGGCCTCAAATCCCGAACTGTGAGGCGTGCCTTGCGAGGCGCCGCAGGACCGGGGCCGGGGACAGCCGGCAGGCAGGCCTCATGCGGGGACCGGCAGGCAGCCGTCGCGATGCGCCGGATACGGGAGATAAACATGGGCAAGGAATTGCTGCTGGAAATTGGAACGGAGGAAATCCCCGCGGGCTTCCTGCCGAAAGCGATCACGGACATGGATGAAATGGTCCGGAAGGCCCTCGCCGGAGAGAGGGTTGCCCACGGGCCGGTGCGAGTTCTCGCGACGCCGCGCCGCCTCTGTCTGACCGTGGCGGACGTGGCGGACCGTCAGGAAGACCAGTTGGTGGAGAAAATGGGACCGGCCCGGAAGGTCGCCTTCGACGAGGCCGGAAACCCCACGAAGGCCCTCCTCGGTTTTGCCCGGGGACAGGGAATGGACGTCTCGGAACTGGAGGCGGTTTCCACGGAGAAAGGGGAGTACTTCTGTGCCCGCAAGCGGATCGCCGGGGTGGAGACGGCGTCGATCCTGCCGGTCCTTTTGGCGAAGCTCCTGGTGTCCATCCCGTTTCGGAAGACCATGCGCTGGTCCTCCTTCGACCTCCGCTTCCCGCGTCCCATTCACTGGATCGTGGCCCTGTTCGGCGGTGAGGTGGTGCCGTTGACCATCGAGAACATCGTGAGCGGCCGGGAAACCCGGGGCCATCGCTTCATGAGTCCCGATCCGGCGCCCGTGAAGGGTTTCGAGGATTACCTGGAGGTCCTGCGGAGCAAATTCGTCATCGTCGATCCGGAGGAGCGCAAGGGCATCATCCAGGAGGATTGCCGCAAGGCGGCCGCGGCGGTCGGAGGCCTTCCCCTCGAAAACGAGGAGCTGCTGGAGACGGTGACATTCCTGGTGGAATATCCGACGGTGGTCTGCGGCGGATTTGATCCGTCCTACCTGGCCATTCCCCGGGAAGTGCTGGTCACTTCCATGATGTCCCACCAGAAATACTTTCCCGTCGTGGATAACGGTGGGAAGCTCCTGGCTCATTTCCTGACGGTCAACAACACCCTGGCGCGGGACCCCGCCGTGGTCACCCGGGGCAACGAAAAGGTCATCCGGGCCCGGCTCTCCGATGCCCGCTTCTTTTTCGAGGAGGATCAGAAGACTCCCCTGGACCGGCGCGTGGAGGATCTCCGCAAGGTCGTGTATCACAGCCTGCTGGGAACGTCCTTCGACAAGGTCGGACGTTTCCGGTCCCTGGCGGCGGTCATCTCCGGCCGGGTCTGCCCCGGAAAGAAAGAGACCGTCGACCGGACGGCCTGGCTTGCCAAGGCGGACCTGGACACGCAGATGGTCGGGGAGTTTCCGGAGCTGCAGGGCGTCATGGGACGGGAATACGGCCTCCTGGCGGGAGAGGATCCTGCCGTGGCGCGCGGAATCTACGAACACTACCTTCCGGTGGTCGCCGGCGGCGAGCTGCCACAGACGGACGAGGGGGCTGTCGTCAGCATTGCCGACAAAATGGATACGATCGTCGGTTTCTTCGGGGTCAATGTGGTTCCCACGGGCACGGCCGACCCATATGCCCTCCGCCGGCAGGCCCTGGGCATCCTGAACATCATCCTCGATCGAGGCTACGCCCTTGATCTCGGTGACCTCGTGGAGGAGAGCCTGTCGATCCTGGGACCGCTGGTGAAGAGACCCCCCGCGGAGGTGAAGGCCGACGTCCTGTCCTTCTTTCAGGCCCGCTTCCAGAATCAGCTCATGACCCAGGGTTATGCCTATGATGTGGTCGAGGCCGTTCTGGCCGCCGGAGCGACGGACGCCGTGCAGGTCCTCCAACGCGTCAAGGCCATGGACGTATTCAAATCCCACGAGGCCTACCGTCCCCTGGCGACGGCCTTCAAACGGGCTGGCAACATCATCCGGGACTTCCAGGGAGGGAGCGTGGACCCTTCCCTCTTCGAAGGCGAAGAGGAGAAGGCGCTTTATGCGGCGTTCCTGGCCATGAGGGAGAAGGCCCAGTCGGGCATCTCCCGGCATGACTACCTGGCGGCCCTCGCGGACATGGCGGGGATCCGCGGACCGGTGGATGCATTTTTCGAGAAGGTGCTGGTCATGGCCAAGGACGACCGGATCCGCTTCAACCGCCTGTCGCTGCTCAGCGAAATTTCTTCTTTCTTCCGGCAGGTGGCGGATTTCTCGAAGATCGTTACGGAGTCGTGAAAAGGGGGAATGAACCCTGCGGGAGCGTCGGGCCTCCGCCCGCCTGATCCCGTTTCGACAGAGGAGCAGAGATACCGGTGCCGGCACACCCAGCCGGGTGCGGTGCCGGCGTTGACAGCAGGAAGGATCAGCCGGAACGCAGGCGTCCGATCGGGGAGGCAAGCGAGACGGAGGGAGTGAACAAGATGGCGTCGGATCCCGTCAGCAGCAAGAAAATATCCGAGCTCGAAGAGAAGCTCATTCTTCGCAAGCAGCTCCAGGACATCACCAACCGCATTCACGCGGCGCAAAACCTGAAGCAGATCCTGGTGGACCTGAAGGACGGCATCCTCACCCTCTTCGACGCCCATTCCGTCACCATCTACGTGGTGGATAAGATCCGCAATGAAATTTACTCCATGTTTCTCAGCGGGACGGAGCTCAGGGACATCCGCGTTCCCATCAGCAACAGGAGCATCGCCGGTTTTGTGGCCAACACGGGCAAGACGGTGAACATCGCTGACGCCTATGACGTGGAGGAGCTCCGGAAGATCGACAAGAACCTGAACTTCGACCCCAGCTGGGACAAGAAAACCGGATTCCGGACCCGTCAGATTCTGGCCATGCCCGTCCTGTACAACAACACCATGATGGGGGTGGTGCAGATCATCAACCGCAAGGGCGGTACGACCCGGTTTTCCGAGGACGAGGAGAATTTCCTCAAGGAGATCGCCCAGGTACTCGGAGTGTCCTTCTTCAACCAGGAGCGGTTCGCCCGCCGACGGAAGACCAAGTTCGACTACCTCGTCATCCGGGGGCTCCTGAAGGAGGAGGAGCTGGATACCGCCTGGGACGAGGCCAGGGAGCAGAAGGAGACCATGGAAAACTTCCTCATGAAGAAGTACAAGGTCTCCAAGGAGGACGTCGGGAAATCCTACGAGGAGTTTTACCGCTGCCGCTTCTTCCTGTTATGAATTTTATTTTACTGCCGCCGTTGCAGATATAATCATTAAGATAATTATCCTTCCAGGAATCCATAATAAAATCGATTCCGACAGATAGCTCCTTTAGCAGTTCCCGGTTTCCCGGAGCTATACCTTTTCTTAGAAGACTGACTGCCTGATTCATATCATTATCCATAATATATCTTCCTCGTGATCATCACTCTGTAAAAAAACGAATTGTTGCAAGATATTCTTCTCTGCCATCTTTATCAAG
>CAYNEJ010000104.1:0-12165 GCA_964396205.1 uncultured Syntrophaceae bacterium | reverse complement strand
CGCGGCTCCAGGAATTTCTTCATGTGGCGGTCTCCGTGGCGGGGCGTTTCCAGACGACGTCGGGATCCCGGGCCGCCTTCACCTCGTCGAGGCGGCGGACCGGCGTCGTGAGCGGGGCCGAGCGGACCTGGTCCGGATTGTCCCGGGCCTCTCCGGCGATGGCGATCATGGCGTCGCAGAAGGCATCCAGCGTCTCGATGCTTTCCGTCTCGCCCGGCTCGATCATGATCGCCTCGGGGACGATCAGGGGAAAATAGATGGTGGGCGGGTGGAAGCCGTAGTCCAGGAGGCGCTTGGCCATGTCCGAGGTGTGAACGTTGCTCTCCCGGACCTGCCGCCGTCCGGAGAAGACGCATTCATGCATGCACGTCCGCGGGTACGGGAGATCGAAATGGGGCTCCAGGCGGGCCTTGATGTAGTTGGCGTTCAGGACCGCCGTTTCGGCGGCGTGGCGCAGTCCCTCCGCCCCAAGGGTCCGGATGTAGGTGTAGGCCTTCACCATGACGCCCACGTTGCCGTAGAAGGCCCGGACACGCCCGATCGTGTCCGGCGCATCGCAATTCCACCGGTAGCCCGCGTCGGACAGGACGACCCGGGGTACGGGCAGAAAGGGGGCCAGCTCCTTTGAAACCCCGACGGGGCCGCTCCCGGGTCCTCCGCAGCCGTGGGGGGTGGAGAAGGTCTTGTGGAGGTTGAGCTGGATCACGTCGAACCCCAGGTCTCCCGGCCGGGCCTTGCCCAGGAACGCGTTGGCGTTGGCGCCGTCCCCGTAGAGGAGTCCTCCCCGGTCGTGGACGATCGAGGCGACGGCGGCGATGTTGCGCTCGAAGAGGCCCAGGGTGTTCGGGTTCGTCAGCATGAGCCCCGCCACGTCCTCCGCCATGAGCGAACGGAGGTGCTCCAGATCCACGCCGCCCTCGGCGTTGGAGCGGACCGTCGTCACGGAGTATCCGCAGAGGGCTCCCGAGGCGGGGTTCGTGCCGTGGGCGGAGTCGGGGATCAGGATTCGTGAACGCGTTTCCCCTCGCTTCTCGAAAAACTTCTTGATCATCATGACGCCCGTCAACTCCCCGTGGGCGCCGGCGGCGGGCTGGAGGGCGAAGTCGGCCATGCCGAAGATTTCCGCCAGGGCTTCCTTCAGTTCGAAGAGCAGCTGCAGGGTTCCCTGGGCACAGGACTCCGGGGCGTACGGATGGAGGTTTGCGAAGCCGGCCAGCCGCGCCGTCTCTTCGTTGAGCTTGGGATTGTACTTCATGGTGCAGGAGCCCAGGGGGTAGAATCCCATGTCGACGCCGAAGTTGCGCCGGGAGAGGGCCGTATAGTGACGGATGAGGTCCACTTCCGCAACCTCCGGCAGGTCCACGTCGCTCCTCAGCAGGTCCGGGCCGATAACGCTCTCCAGGGGCGGGGCGGGGACATCGCTCGCCGGGACGGTGGTTGCCTGCCTGCCGGGCCGGCTCTTTTCAAAGATCAGTTCCATGGAAGAATCCCCTGTTCGTCTTACTTTTTCCGGAGGAGTTCGTATTCATCACGGCTGAGATAGCCGTCACCGTTCCGGTCGGCGTTCCGGAAGGATTCGGGGGTGATGTCCCGGATCCAGACCTTGATTTCTTCAAAGCTGATCTTGCCGTCACCATTGACGTCGATCCGTCCGAACGTGACCATGGCATCCATCCGCACGATCCGGTCGGCCGGCAGGGAGTAGTGGGTCTGCACGATCTTCCAGTGTGGTCCCTTTTTCCTGAGAATGGTTGTGAGACGGCCTCCGATGTCCTGGGCTGCGCCCCCGATGACGCAGGAAATTCGAAGATCCGCGGCCACCCAGGCGACGGACCCCTGTGCCCCGGAGGAGAGCACGGACCAGCCGATGGACTTGATCCGGTCGATGCGGGCGAAGTCCCGGGCATAGGCCTTGCCCAGCGCTTCCCTGCCGACGAACTGCTCGTCCCGGTTCGTGCCGATGGCCGTGACGGCTTCATCGTGGAGGGCCATGACCCCTTTTAGATCCTTCTTGATATAGAGGTCGATGAACCGGTCGAAGGTGAGCATGGCTTCGTCGGCGGTCCGGGTAGCGGCATTGGCGGCGCCGGCGGCGGACGGCCCTGAGAGGAGGACGACTGCCGCAATCAGGAATGCCGCCAGAAAAGAAAAAAGAAGCCTGGATCTCCGGATGGTCGGTGTCGCTTTCATCATGCCCTCCTTGGTGAATTTCTGGTGCGTGGGGAAGAGAGGAATTCTCTTCCCGGTTCATGCGGAAATGCTTCGAAACCGCTCCAGGACACGGAGGTCGTCCGGATGCTCCGGGATGACCACGCCATGGGGAGCGGGCCGCCCCTGCCGGTCCACGTGGACGAACGTCAGGAAGCCGTCCACGAGCAGCTTTGCCTCGTTTTGCAGGAACACCTGGATGTAGGCCAGGAAACTGGTCCGCCCGGCCTTCACAATCCGGCTCTCGTAGCGGATGATGGAGCCGCTCGGTACCGGATTCTTGAAGACGAGCCCGTGGATGTTGACGCAGAGGATGTTCGCCGGGGATGTCAGGCCGGCGGCGGCGATGAAGCCCGCCTCCACGAACCACGCGGCGTTCCGTCCGGCGAAAAGCGTACCGTGATGATTCAGGTCCTCACTCTTGACGAGCCGGGTGACGACATGCGTGGGAGGTCTGGAATCGCCCATCATTCCTTCCTTTTTGACGCGGTGGAGGCCCGTGTGCCCGCCAGGATTTCCACGACTCGGTCCATGTCGCTCCGGGACAGCATTTCCGTGGCGCAGAACAGCAGGCAGCCCTCGAGTTCCGGGTAGTCGCGTCCCGGCTCGCAGCCACCGGTGATTCCTTCCTTCTCCATGGCGGCGTTGGCGCCCCGGGGATCCGGGCAGCGGAGCACGAACTCGTTGAAGACGGGGCCGCTGAAAACGGGTTTCCAGCCCGGGAGGGTCAGGAGCCGGTCCTTCAGGTAGAGGGCCTTCCGGACGTTCAGCTCCGCCAGCTTTTTCAGGTTCTTCCCGAGGCTGGCGAGGTAGACCGAGGCGGCAAGGGCGCAGAGCGCCTCGTTGGAGCAGATGTTGGACGTGGCGCGCTCCCGGCGGATGTGCTGCTCCCGCGTCTGGAGGGTCAGGACGAAGGCCCGGTTCCCGTCCAGGTCCACGGTGGCCCCGGCCAGGCGGCCGGGTATCTTGCGCAGGAACTTCTCCGAGGCGGCGAAGATCCCCAGGTAGGGGCCGCCGTAAGCCACGGGATTGCCGAAGCTCTGCCCTTCTCCCGCGACGATGTCCGCCCCGGAGTATCCCGGAGGTTTCAGGATTCCCAGCGACAGGGCCTCGGTGAACGCGGCGACGAGGAGCGCTCCGGGGCCGTGGACCGTCTCCTCCAGGGAGGAGAGGTCCTCGATGACGCCGAAGAAATTGGGAGACTGGATGACAACCGCCGCCGTGCGGCCGTCAACGGCATCCCGCAGCGCCTTTCCGTCCACCCGGCCGTCGGGCCCGAAAGGGACCTCCGCCACGTCGTATCCGTTCGCCCAGGCATAGGTGGAGAGTACCCGGCGGTATTCGGGATGGACGGACCGGGCCGTGACGATCCGGCTCCTCCCCAGGGTCTTGGCGGCCAGAACCGCCGCCTCCGCCGCGGCGGAGGCGCCGTCGTACATGGAGGCGTTGGCAACCTGCATTCCCGTCAGGCCGGCGATCATGGTCTGGTATTCGTAGATGGCCTGGAGGATGCCCTGGCTGATCTCCGCCTGGTAGGGGGTGTAAGCGGTGTAAAATTCGGAGCGGCCCGTTACATGGCCCACCACGGCGGGTATGTAGTGCCGGTAGGCGCCAGCCCCGGTCAGGACGATGCGGTCTGGACGGTTCCGGGAGGCCATCTCATCCAGCAGGGAGAACGCCTCCTGCTCCGTCAGGGGCGGAGGCAGGTTCAGGGGGGTCTTCAGCCGGAAGGGTTCCGGGATGTCCGAAAAGAGATCCTCCACGGAGGCGACGCCGATGGTTTCCAGCATCCGCCGCCTGTCCCGCTCGGTATGGGGTATGTATTCCATGTCACCGTCCTGAGAGGGGGTCCGCTTCTTTCAGCCGGCGTGCGTCACAGTCCCGGCTTCCATGCCTCGTCTTTGGATGAAAAAGCGATCAGGACGACCTCGAAAGAAAGCCTGCAGGCAAGGCGCGTAAGTCATGAGGAGTGAGGCGTACCGATTGTGTGCCGCAGCGACGAAGGATGCAGCGCAATACAGCCTCCAGGCTTCTTTCGAGGTCGTCTTCGGGCTGTTTAAAAAAGGGTTGGCTGCAAGGCTCCCAAAGCTCCGGGCCGCGAGTCGTACCCCTCGGTACGTCGAGCGGTGAGAGACGAGGGGAACGCAGCAGGCAACTCTTCTTCAACAGCCTAGTGTGATTCCTGGAGGATCATCTCCCCATACGCCGCGGCATCCAGCAGTGTGTTCATTTCCGAAGGATCGTCCATTTTGATCCGGGCGATCCACCCCTCGCCGAAGGCATCCTGGTTGAGCAGTTCCGGCCGGGATTCCAGTTCGCTGTTGACGGCGATGACCTCGCCGCTCACCGGGGCGTAGATATCGGAGACGGACTTCACCGACTCGACCACGGCGAATGCCTCCGCGGTGCGGACTTTTCTTCCTGTCTGGGGAAGCTCCACGAAGACGATATCCGTGAGCATTTCCTGGGCATAGTCGGTGATTCCCACCGTGACCGTTCCGTCAGGTCCGGCCAGGGCCCATTCATGTTCCCGGGAATATCTGCGATCCGTCGGATTTGGTTTGGCCATGGGCGCTCCTTATATAAAGGTATTGTAGAACTCGTTTTTCTTTTCTCTCCGGTAGAAGGGGAGCGGGACGACGGTCGCCCGGGCCTCACTCTGCCGGATCCGAATGGTAAGGGATGTTCCCGGCTCTCGGCAGTCGGGGGAAACGAAGGCCATGCCCACGGCCCGTTGCAGCGTCGGCGCAAAGGTTCCGGAGGTGACATCGCCGACGACCGCTCCACCGCTCAAGACGGAATAGCCATGCCGGGCGATTCCGCGGTCTTCCATCCGGAATCCCACCAGTTTGCGGCGGATTCCTTCCTGCTTCTGCCGAGCCAGCGCGTCTCGGCCGATGAAATCCTTGTCGAGGTTCACCAGCCAGCCGTAGACGACCTCGTAAGGAGTCACATTCTCGCACATTTCGTTCCCGTAGAGCATCATCCCTGCTTCCAGGCGGAGCGTGTCACGGGCGCCCAGTCCGGCCGGCCGGATCCCCTGGACCCGGCCGGCATCGAGCAGAAGGTCCCAGACGCGCCCCGCGTCTTCCGCTGCCGTGTAGACCTCGAAGCCGTCCTCTCCGGTGTAGCCGCTCCGTGAGATCACAGCCGGGATGGATCCGACGGACGTTTCCAGGAATGTGTAATAGGACAGCGGCTTGAGAAGAACCGGAACGAGTCCCTGAAGAATCCCCTCCGCCCGGGGGCCCTGGATGTCGATCTTGCCGATGGCGTCGCTCCGGTCTGTGATGTCCACCCGGCGGCAGCCGGTTTTTTCCCGAAGATCGACGAGCCAGCGGTAATCCTTTCCCCTGGTGGAGGCGTTGGTCACCAGCCGGTATCGATCCGGGCCGAGGCAGTATACGGTCAGGTCGTCCAGGATTCCGCCCTTTTCGTTCACCAGCAGGCTCAGCCTCATCTGGCCCGTTTCGAGGGAGGTCAGGTCGCGGGTCAGGGCCTTCTGGAGGAACGGCAGGGCCTCGGGACCCGACACGTCGATCTCCCCCATGTGGCATGTGTCGAACAGCGTGACCCGCTGCCGGGTGGCATGGTGCTCCTCGATGACGTTGGTGTACTGGACCGGCATGGCCCAGCCCCCGAAGTCGATGATTCGGGCACCCAGGGCTTCATGGCGGGCGAAGAGAGGGGTTTTGTTCATGGTCCCTTCCATGACTGCCTCTGTTTGGGGGCCTGGTGCCGCTTCCGCCGGGCCCGTCATTACAGGAACCTGTAAATGACCGACAGGATCAGGAGGATTACAGCGACGAAGATGAAAACATTCACCTTTTTGTAGGCTTTTGTTCCGGCCACCACGTATCCGCATCCATCGCAGACGGCGAGCCCGCCTTCAATCGGGGCTCCGCAGTTCGGGCAGGAGGGCCGGCCGTCGCCTTTGGGAAGTTTCTCGGCGACGCTTTTTCGCAGTTCCTCGTGGATGTCGTACCGCCATTCGCAGTCTTCGGTAGGGCATCTTCCCTTGGGGTCCATGTTGTCGGTCCACATGAAACTTTTCTGACAGAGAGGACAGGTGATCTTCTGCATGAGAAGTCTCCATGAGCATGCTTAGGGAAATGGTCGGGGAAAACAGGATTGCACTGGCACACAACACGTACACCAATTCCGGGACCATTTCAAGGAACAAAACGCCGCAAACCCGCAGGGGCGCTTGATGCCTGAATCCATGCCAGGTCAAAGGCAGGGTAAAACGGGGCTCTCCGGGGAAAATGCGGGCGTTGATTTGTTCGTTGGAATGGGTTATACCTTGCATCCGTTTCACGGGACAAACCAGGCTTCCCCGGCCTGCAATCCCTGCCGCTCCTGTGAAACGACAAGTGAAACGCGGAGTTGACCATGATCCGGTTCGAGGCCGTCCACAAGTGGTTTAAGGATCTGCACGTTCTCAATGACATCAATCTTCATGTAAAACAGGGCGAGGTCGTGGTCGTCTGCGGCCCCTCCGGATCGGGAAAGTCGACCCTCATCCGCACGATCAACAAGCTGGAGCCCATCCAGAAAGGCCGGCTGGTTGTCGACGGCAAGGACCTTTCGGACCGGAAAACGGACATCAACAAGCTCCGGGCTGAAATCGGCTTTGTCTTTCAACAGTTCAATCTTTATCCCCACCTGACCGCCATCAAGAACATCACCCTGGCTCCCACCAAGATCCGCAATCTGCCGAAAAAGCAGGCGGAGGAGGAGGCCATGGCACTCCTGGAGCGCGTGGGGCTGGCCGACCGAAGCGATTCCTATCCTTCCCAGCTGTCCGGAGGTCAACAGCAGCGGGTGGCCATTGCCCGCGGGCTGGCCATGAAACCCAAGATCATGTGTTTTGACGAGCCGACCTCGGCCCTGGACCCGGAAATGATCGGCGAGGTTCTCCAGGTCATGCAGGGGCTCGCCCACACGGGAATGACCCTGATGGTGGTCACCCACGAGATGGGATTCGCACGGGAAGTGGCGGACCGGGTCATCTTCATGGATTACGGGGTCGTTCTCGAGGAGGCCGCTCCGGAGGAGTTCTTCCGGAATCCCAAGCATGAAAGGGCCCAGCTCTTCCTGAAAGAGATCCTGTCGCCCATGCACTAACCCTAAATCAATGAAGGAGGAAGGAACATGAAAAGGACGGCGGTATGGTTGATGGCGGTGCTTTTCGTCGTGGCCCTCTGCGGGGCGGCCGCGGCCGCGGACACGCTGGCGGCTGCGAAGAAGAAGGGCGTCTTCGTCTGCGGCGTGAAGGACTCCACGCCCGGGTTCGGCTACATCGATGAAAAAACCAGGGATATCGTCGGCTATGACGTGGATTTCTGCCGGGCCGTTGCCAAGAAGATGGGTGTCAGGCTGGAGCTGAAGCCCGTCACGTCTGCCTCGCGAATCCCCCAGCTCATCGCCGGCAACATCGATATGATCGCCGCCACGATGACCAAAACGGCTGATCGGGCCAAGCAGATCGACTTCAGCTACACCTACTTCTTCACCGGGCAGAAGTTCATCACCCGGAAGGGAGAGGTGAAGAAGCTGCAGGATCTGGCCGGCAAGAGAATCGGCACCGCCAAGGGCTCGACCTCGGAGCAGAACGCCAAGAAGGCCCTGCCGACGGCGACCATCCTGTCCTTCGACGATTATCCCCAGGCGTTCCTGGCCCTCCAGCAGGGCAAGGTCGCGGCGGTGACCACCGACGAGTCGATCCTGGCCAACATCCTGGACAAGGCCCCGGATAAGACCAAGTTCGAGATTCCCGACATCCAGATCTCCGACGAGCCGTACGGCCTCGGGATGCGGAAGGGAGACAAGAACCTGGTTGATTTCGTGAACAAGACCCTCGTGGAGATGGAAAAGAAGGGCGAGGCGAAAAAGATCTTCGACAAGTGGTTCGGACCCAAGGGGATGGCCTTCCACATGGCTCGCACCTTCAAGATCACGACGAAGAAAGAGCCCTGGGAGAAGTAACAAGCGGTGTTCAGCTATCAGTTCGACTGGTCGGTCGTCACTTCGGGCCAGTATTTCGAGTGGCTCGTGTCGGGGCTCAGGATCACTCTTGAGCTCTCCGTCTGGTCGATTATCCTTTCCTTTCTGCTGGGCCTGATCATTGCCGTCATGAGAATGAGCAATGTCAGGCCCATTCTCTGGTTTTCCCACGCATACCTGGAGTTCTTCCGGAACACGCCGCTCCTGGTCCAGATCTTTTTCTGGTATTTCGGGTCCTACCAGATCCTGCCGAAGGCCGTGAACGACTGGCTCAACAGCGTGAATTTCGAGTTTGCCGCGGCTGTCATTGCGCTCACAATCTACACCTCCGCGTTCATTGCCGAGGACATCCGCTCCGGAGTCCGCTCCATCCCGAAGGAACAGATGGAGGCCGCCCGGAGCTCCGGTTTCTCGTATCTTCGCTCCATGCGCTACATCATCCTGCCGCAGGCGGTCCGTTTGACGATCCCCCCCCTGATCAACCAGTTTCTCAACGTGACGAAGAACTCGTCCCTGGCGATGACGATCGGGGTGGCGGAGATCACCTACCAGGCCAGGCAGGTGGAGAGCTATACCTTCAAGGGCTTTGAGGCGTTCACGGCGGCGACCCTGGTGTACCTGGGCCTGTCGCTGGCCATTGCCGGTCTGATGACAATTTACAACCGGAAAGTTCTCAGTCCCATGATGGGAGGGAAGTGACCATGGAAGGGGGCTTTGATTTCACCGTAATCTGGAACAACCTTGCCCACTTCATGGTCGGCCGGTACCCCAACGGACCCATGGGCGGGGTGCTCCTGACGCTCTACATTGCGGTGGTGTCCCTCGTCCTGTCCTTTCTTGGGGGCATGGTCCTCGGGCTGATGTGCGTGACCCGGAATCCCCTGATCCGCTATCCCACCGTGGCGGTGGTCAACCTGGTCCGGGGGATCCCGCTCCTGCTCGTGATCTTCTGGATGTACTTCCTCCTGCCCTTCGTCATGGGGCGGACGATGCCGGAAGCCTGGACGGTCATTGCGGCCCTGTCGCTCTTTACATCTTCCTACATGTCCCAGATTGTCCAGGCGGGGATTGAGGGGATTCCGAAGGGGCAGACCGAGGCGGCCCTCTCGACGGGCCTTCACCCCTGGCATGCCATGGTTTTCATCATCCTGCCCCAGGCCCTCCGGAACATGATCCCGTCGTTCGTCAACCAGTTCGTCTCCATGATCAAGGACACGTCGCTGGCGTTCATTGTCGGCGTTTCCGAACTGACCCACGTGGCCACGCAGGTCAACAACCGGACCATGATCTACCCCGCGGAAATATTCTTTTTTATTGCCTGTGTCTATTTCGTGATCTGCTTTGCCTTCACCACGCTTTCCCGCTGGTTGGAACAGCGGCTGGCCTGGCGAAAGGCGATCTAACGATCATTTTACCGGGAACAACCGGTCGAAGAAGCCCCGGTTTTTCTTGGGAACGTAGACGGTGCCGTCATAGTCCACGATCAGCTTTCCGTCCAGATGGTCCATTTCGTGCTGGACGATGCGGGCAAGGAAGTTGGTGTACCGCTTGCTGATTTTCCGGCCGTGACGATCAAAGGCCCGGACCTTGATTTCCGGCCAGCGGCAGATTTCGACCTGAATTTCCGGACAGGACAGGCAGCCCTCCGTACCCTTCACCGGCTCACCCCGCGTCTGCGTGATCCGGGGATTGACCAACACTTCGCAATCCTCCTCGCGGGTCAGGCGTCCCTTTTCCTCGAAATTTTTATTCCGGAAGGCGATCACCCGTCTGCTGATGCCGATCTGCGGGGCCGCCAGACCCAAAGCGTCGTCCCTTTCCATGAAGGCCTCGAACAGCACCCGAATGTCCCGCTTGCCGGCGGCGTCGAAGGGCGCGGGAATCTCGGCGCACGGCCTCCTCAGGATCCGGGCCTCCTCCTCATTCATTTTCTCATCACGCCAGAGCGCGAGAACCTTTCTTTTGGGCATGACCATGAACCTCCGCATCAGAACGGATTTGCGCAGTTCTATAACATCATCACATCACGAATTCAAGTGATCGCCGCCCTCGCGACCGATTGTCTCCGGCTCACTTCGCACGCATGGGCGAAGGGAGAATGACCCTTGATAATTTCCCGCCGGTCTGTTAGCTATGCGGAAAATTTCGTTTGGGTATCTCCTTGATCAACCGGATCATTACATGGACGGCGCGACGCGAATTCGCGCGGGCCATGAAATTCGAAGAAGGCGCCGCCCCCCGGATCCCGCCGCCGGTGGTTGAAAAGCCCCGCCTGCTTTATCTTCATGTCCCTTTCTGTGAAAAGCTGTGCCCCTACTGCTCCTTCAACCGGACCGTTTTTGACGAGACGCTCTGCCGGGATTACTTCCGTGCGCTTCGACGGGAAATCCGCATCTACCGGGAAAGCGGATACGATTTCGGGGGGATTTACGTCGGCGGCGGCACACCGACCGTCCTGATCGATGAACTGGAGGAAACCCTCACAACGGCCCGTGATTGGTTCGACATCCGCGAGGTGTCCGTCGAAACCAACCCGAACCACCTGACCGAAACAAACATCGCCGCTCTCAAACGGGCGGGCGTGCACCGCCTGTCAGTGGGTGTCCAAAGCTTCGACAACAGCCTCCTGAAGAACATGGATCGTTTCGACAAATACGGCAGCGGCGATGAGATCGGCGACCGGTTGAGGGGGATCCGGGGGGTCTTCGACACCCTCAATGCCGACATGATCTTCAATTTCCCCGCACAGCGTTCCGAGACCCTCGGCCGCGACCTGGACACGCTCCTGGATATCGGAACGGACCAGATCACCTACTATCCCCTGATGGTATCGGACGCCACCCGGCAGAGGGTCCAGAAAACCCTCGGGCAGGTGGACAGCCGCCGGGAGGAAAAGTTCTACCGGCAGATCGTTGCGGGGCTCATCCCGGCGTACCGGTTCTCATCGGCTTGGTGCTTTTCCAAGAAAGGAACCCTCATCGACGAATATATCGTCGATTACGACGAGTATGCCGGTCTGGGCAGCGGCTCCATCGGATTTTTGAACGGCACCTGCTATGCGAACACCTTCAACATCCGGCAATACATCGACCGGGCCGGACGGGGTGAGACGCCCCTGATGGCCTCCCGGGACTTCAGCCTCCGGGATCGCATCCGCTACGACTTTCTCATGAAACTCTTCGGCATGAAGCTGGACACCGGGGCAATGCGAAAAAAGTACGGCGGGAAGTTTTATCGGCATCTCTGGGCGGACATCCTGGCCTTACTGCTGGCCGGCGGACTGCGTTATGAACCGCCCGACTTCGTCCTGACGCCGGCGGGCCGGTATCAGTGGGTGATCATGATGCGGGAATTCTTCGTCGCGGTGAACAATTTCCGCGACTTCTGCAGGGATCGGCAGCCATCATGACGGGCACGGCCGGTCCGCCCCGTTCGCCGGACGATGACCCACAGGGCCGGAATCGCTTCGCATCACGCATCGAAAATGGGCCAATGAAATGGATCTGAAACTCATCCTGGTCGTCACGGTCGCCATCCTGGCAGGCTACTTCCTTTTCTTCTCGGGCCGGTTCAGCGAAAACTACGGAATGATCAAACCGGATCCGGCCGTCACGGAAGCCTTTGAACATTATCGGATCGACCCCGATCTGGTCTATTATTACAGCGGTCCGGAAGTCCGCCCCAATGCCGTGATCGGCATCGACCGGCGTTTTGTTCTGGATTCGACGCAGTGGGAAAAAATGAACCCCGCTCCGGACCCCTTTCGGGAAACCATTCGGTGCATGCAATCCAAGGCCCTTGAACTGAACCGTTCGCTCTATGGATTCGCGATCCTGGATCCCCGGGGGGATCCCCTGGGTGCGTGGTATTCCCTGCCGGGCATCCAGGTGTCCGTGAAGATGCTCGACGGGAACCGGGTTTCCATTTCGACGCCGCCGGTGATCGTCTGGG
>CAYNEJ010000103.1:0-12206 GCA_964396205.1 uncultured Syntrophaceae bacterium | reverse complement strand
GAGGCCACGTTTTCCCCGCCCGTCTTGATCATGTCCTTCTTGCGGTCGAGGAAATACAGGTAGTTCTCCTCGTCGAGGTAGCCCACGTCGCCGCTGTGGAACCAGCCGTGGGCAAAGACCTCATTGCTCTCCTTCTCCTGCTTGTAGTAGCCCTTCATGACCTGGGGGCTGCGGTAGACGATCTCCCCCGCCTCGCCCGGTGGAAGGAGATTCCCGAATTCGTCCATGATGGCGATCTCGACGTTGACCGTCGGGTTGCCCAGGGACTTCATCTTGCGGAGCTGGTCCTCGGGCTTGAAGCAGGTCGTGGACGGGGACATCTCCGTCTGTCCGAAGCACAGGCAGAGGTTGGGACAGATTTTCTCCATGACCTGCTTCAGGAGGTCCTCCGGCATGACCGCCGTGAAGTAGACGCAGAGCCGGAGCGACGAGAGGTCGTGCTTCCCGAAATCGGGGTGGTCGATGAGCTGCCGCCACAGGGGGGAGATGAGGAGGGTGCACGTGATCTTCTCCTTCTCCACGTTCACGAGGACCTGCTTCAGGTCGGGCAGCATGTAGACGTGCACCGCCCCGCCGACGAAGTTGACGAGGCTCGTGATGATGAACGCCCCCACGTGGAAGAGCGGCATGACCATGAACAGCTTGTCCTGGTGCGTGAAGGGGATGTCGATGAGGATGCCGTTCGTGCAGACGAACAGGTTGAGGTGGGACAGGACGGCGGCCTTGGGATAGCTGGTGGTTCCGCCGGTGAACAGGACCAGGAGGTCGTCGTCCGCCTCGATGAAGGTCTCCGGCTCCGTGTCCGAGCCCTCCTCCAGAAACGCGTCGAACGTGAGAAAATCCCCCGGGGGAGGATTGAAGGCAATGAAAAGCTTGGTTTTTTCCGCCTGGGCAAAGGCGTCCTTGAAGCCGCCGTACAGCATGCCGTTGAAGACCACGACCTCGCAGTCCGCATGGTTCAGGGCAAAGGCAAGCTCGTCCGTCTTGAAGAGGGGGTTGATGGGAACAAAGACCATGCCGGCCTTCGCCGTTCCGTAGAACGCCACAAAGTGCTCCAGGGCGTTGAGGGAGATGAAGGCTATTTTCGCGCCCTTCTGAAAGCCCCTTTTCAGGAGGGCATTGGCAAACCGGTTGGCCATGCCGTCCAGTTCGCTGAATGAAATCCGCCTCGCGCCGTCCACAACGGCTTCCCGTTTCGGATACCGGAGCGCCGTCCGTCTCAGGCAGTCCCCGTAAGCCACACGCCGCATCATGTTCCGCGCAATTCGCTCGTCCATTTGTCCCCTCCTTTTTCAGGTTGTGGTCAATGCTTCATGGATCGGCCTCTCCTTGTTGTCATGGGATGAACCTGCCTCTGGACGATGTTTCGAATGTTCGACAGAAAACCCCTCCCGCAGCGCGACGCCCCGTCTGCTGCGCCATTCACATGGCCATGTTCCGCCGCCGGCCGGAGCCTCCCCGGCCTGGAGGGCTCCCCCCGCGGCGATGCCGCCGGCTTGTCGGCCCGCTATGCTTTCCTGCGACCCACCAGGAATCCGGGATGAAAGACCAGGCACGTCTCGTCGCGCTGATTCTTGATGCTTGCCTCGTACCGGAGAACCCCCGTCTTCTCGTCTTTCGCCTTGAGCTCCGTCACCACGGCCTCGCAGCGGATCGTGTCGCCGATCTTGATCGGACCGGTGAAGCGGATCTTGTCCATGCCGTAGAAAGCGATGAAGCTTTTGGGCAGGAGGACGTTGGGGCCGAGACGGAACATCAGCGCCGACCCGACGACAAGGCCCAGCATCCCGTGGGCGATCCGCTCCCCGAAAAACGACTTCTTCGCGTACTCCACGTCGGTGTGCAGGGGATGCCAGTCCCCCGTGAATGCGGAGAAAAAGACAATGTCCGTCTCCGTGATCGTCCGGCCCGGACTGACCAGGCACTCTCCCACCGTGTAATCCTCAAAACAGTCCTTGTTCATGCTCTGCCTCCCGTTTCCCGAATTGTTTTTTTATTGCTAACCCCGCGGTCTGAGTCTTTTGTCCCGACGCCTCCCGTTCCGGCCCCCGGGGAGGGTCCGCCGCCGGGAAAGGATCGTGGGATCTTCCGGCGAGTCCACCGGGATTCCCCTGCGGGTGGATCCCGGCCGGAAGCCGGCCGCACCGGCGCCGGAATCCCGGAGCCCGGAATCGGCCATCATGAATGATATGCAAGGAGACGCTGTTGCGTCGTCATGAGTGATCAAGGCGATCTGCCCGCCCGGGAGCGCGGGATTCGCCCCCGGGACCGATGCAGACGGGACACATGGAAAGGAAAGCATCCCCGCGGATCTCTTGTGAAAGTCGCTTTCGAAGCCCGCGGGCGCTGTCTGAGCAGGCGCCCGGGGCTTCGAGCAGGGGATGTTGGAGTACTTTGAGCGAGATTCGTGCCATATTGAGGGGGTGCAGGACCCACCTTGCCCCGGCAAATCAAATTGTCTTGTTATAACGGGTAGATGAAACCCTATCGGCGGGGAGACGCCCCGTTCCGGACCCTGATCCCGAAGGCGTCATCCGGATGAATCTCAATCACGACAGCGGGGACACCAGCGGGCAACCGGTCATCGATGACGTATATCATACCGGATTCATGAGCAATATTCGGGTGGCTGAAACCGGACCACGGTTCGGATGAGAATCATCCTGTGGCGGACGTCAGGAAATATTCGTCATTGACAAAATCGATTCCGTTTTACAAAGGACTGTCATTCCTGATCATCCATGGCTATGCATGGGCGAGATGCCCTGGCGGCGAACGAAAAAGGAGGAGATTCATGCAGAGTTTTCTTGATCGCACCCTTCCAATCCTGGGGAAGGAAGGGATGGAAGCGCTTTCCAACCCGCTGATCGCCTTTGCGGGCCTTGGGGGAGTCGGCGGCGGCGCCTTTCTGAATCTCGTTCGCTGCGGGGTGAAACGTTTCCGGCTGGCGGAAAACGGCGTTTTCGATCCTCCCGATATGAATCGCCAGGCAGCCGCCTTCGCCTCGACCATGGGCAGGACCAAGATTGAAGTCTACGAACGGCTTGCCCGCGAGATCAACCCGGATGTCGAACTGGAGCTGTTCCCCGAGGGAATCCTGGCAGGCAATATCGAGCGGTTTCTCGACGGCAGCGATGTCTATGCGGGTGTGATCGATCTCGAAAAGGGAGCGGACGTGAAGGCCATGACCCCTGAATTTCTCAGGCGGTTCAACATCCCGCTGTTTACCGCAGGCGCCGTTGGGTTCGGCGCCCTGCTGGTCGCCCACCATCCCCGGGGCATGATGCCCGATGAATTCTGGAGTCTCTTGATGAAGAAGTCCGACGGGAAAGGGATTTTCCCATCGTTCGTCGCCGACCGGTTCGAGTGCACCGCCATGGCGCGGATCGACCGTGCCGCCCAAACAGGCAAGCTCGCCACGACAAGCATCGGCGGCGCCCTGTCAGGGGTTCTGCTTGCATCGGAAGTGCTGGCCTATCTCCTGCGCGGGACCGGTCTTGTGAACCGCGATATTGTCTTCGCACCCAGGTTTGCGGTGATCGATCTTTTCCGGGCGGCCATGGAAGTTGTGGATGTTCTGGCGGATTGAAACGACAAACGGACTTGCGGACAATCGGACCGGAAACGGATTGCATCGTTGGATCATGGCCGGAACAACGGCCCGCTGAAAAAGGCAAATCGATCAAGGAGAAACACATGAGCGAACTGAAATACCCGGCCCTCCAATACCGCTGGCATCTCCGGGAAACGGACGACGAAGCGCGACTGGTCTATTACGGCCTTCGCAACCCGCCCAACCATGCACGAAACATCATCCCCCTGCCGCGTGAACTGGCAGGTCGTTTCTCCCTGCTGAACGGCGGAACCGCCGCCGCCGATCTGCCGTCAGACCTCAGGAGCCACGAAATCTACGCCCGGCTGGTTGCAGAAGGGGTCATCGTGGAGGCGGCGGAGGTCCGTTCGCCTTCCACCAGGGACAGTCATCGGCAGTGCGTGCGCTGCGTCAACAACGACTACCTCCTGCCCGGACTGGAATTCGATGAAAACGGCCTGTGCGCCTTTTGCCAGTGCTACGAGCGGGCAAAAGAGTCCGGAGCGGATTCCCTGGCGCAGGAGGGAACAACGGACGAGGATCTCCTTCGGATCGCCTCTCAAAACACCGGTTCCCGCTTTGACGTCATGGTCTTGTACACGGGGGGAAAGGACTCGACGTTCCTGCTCTGGTATCTCGCCAGGAAACTCGGGCTCCGGGTGCTTGTCGCCTCATGGAACATGCCCTACACCAATGAAACGTGCCGGGAAAATGCCCGTCGGGCCATGCGCCTGCTTCCGGACGTGGAATTCGTGGAGCGCACCCTGCCCTGGAACATGGTCCGCCGGGCCATGCGCAGCCAGTTCGAGCAGACCGGTCTCCCCTGCCTTTGCCCGATGGCGGCGCATGCGCTCTTTTACCCTCTGGCGGCACAGGAGAACATTCCCCTGATCATGCACGGGGTTGAAGAGGTGCAGCTGTCGGTCATGAATTATGTGATGAGCGAAATCAAGTCGGGACAGCCCCGGAAAGAACAAACCCCCGATCATCGTGCCAACACATTGAACTTTTTGCGGACAATCACGAAAACCGCGGAGCACCTGCAGCCTTATTCCCTGAATGCCGAAATCCTGCGCTTGATGGCTACCGTCAAAAAGCGCCTGTCCCCCGTTTTCGTTCCCCTGGAAGACATCCTGGCCCGGGCGGAGAACGATCCGGACATGCCCATTCCCACATTGCGCAGGCTGCAGACCAACGTCACCTATGGCTCGTGGAGCGACGTCGTCGAGGTTATCAGGAGGGAAATGGACTGGCAGATGCCGCCGGGACAAAAAGGACTTCTGCACACCAGTTGCCGGATTGAAAAGGTGAAGGACTACTGCCAGTTCAAACGCTTTCAGGCCGCACGAACCACCCTGTTTCCCCAGTCCGTGGTCGAAGTCAGCGCGGGCGTTTATTTCGGGCTTGTTTCCCGGGAGGAGGCACTGCAGGAGCTGCAGGAATTGGGCTATTACCGGGAGCCCGACCCCCTGGCGCCGCTGCTGGACGATCTGGGCATCGACCGGAACCGGACGCAGGATATGGGTGAAATTCCCTGGGTCCTGAGCGAATGCGCCGGATGCTCATGACAAGGTAAAAAATGAACGGCGGGTTCTCGGCAACCCGCCATTTGCAACGGGAGGGACCATGACGCAGGATTCCATCGACGATTCGTTCCGGCGAAAGCTGCAGCGGGAAATGGAGCGGTGGCGGGCCGACGGCCTGCTTTCGGAGGAGCAGCAGGAGCGGATCCTGGAGCGCTACCGGCACATCGAAGAGATCGAGCGGAAAGCCGGCTCCGGCCGGATGATCCAGACGATCTCCATCCTCGGGTCCATCCTCGTGGGGGTGGGGGTGCTCCTCTTCATCGCCGCCAACTGGTCGGAGATCCCCCGCATCGCCAAGCTCGGCATCATCTTCGTCTCGCTCCTGGCCAGCCACGGAACCGGCTACTGGCTCCGGTACGAAAAGAAAAACTATCCCCGGGTGGGGGCCTCGCTGATCCTGCTCGGGTCCATCCTCTTCGGTGCGGGGATCTTCCTGATCGCCCAGATCTACAACATCACCGTGCACTACCCCAACGGCCCGCTCCTGTGGGGGTTGGGCATCCTGCCCCTGGCGTACCTGCTCCGCTTCCGGAGCGTCCTCCTGCTCTCCCTCCTGGCGCTCTCCCTGTGGCTGGGCATGGAGGCGAGCTTCCACGTATCGGATCTCTTCCAATACGTCCCGATCATCGTCCTCTACTGGACGGCAGGCATGGCGGTCTGGGCGCTCGGCCTGGCCCACGGAGGGACCGCTTCGTTCCGTACCCTCTCCTTCCCGTATATCCTGGCGGGGATCCTGATGACCTACGGGGGGGCGTTTCTCCTTACCTTCGACACGCGCGGGGAGAGCCTGGGAACGCCGGACCTGCTGCCGTTTTACCTGGGGATCCTGGTCCTGTTCGCCGGAGCGGCGTTCACGGCCGCCCGGAAAGGTGAGCAGGATGCAGGCTGGAGGGCCGAGCTGGCGGCGCTGGCCACGCTGACGGCCGGTCTGTGTCTCCTGGCGGCGACGGCCCCGGAACTGCCGGCCGGTCCGTTCTTCCTGTCGCCGCGCCTGCTGTTCAACCTGCTTCTCGCCGCGGGCATCATCGGCCTGATCTGCCTCGGCTACATCCGCCGCCGGCCCCTGTACATCAACATCGGCCTCTTCTTTTTCGTCCTGGACGTGGCGGCGCGCTACGTGGACTTCTTCTGGAAGCTCCTGCCGCGGTCGCTCTTCTTCATCGCCGGCGGATGCATCCTGCTGGCGGGCGGGGTGTTCCTGGAGCGGAAGCGCCGCTCCGTCCTTGAATCGTTCCAGATCGGGGAGGACCTGCCATGAGGCTGAAATTCGCCGTCGTGATCCTCCTGCAGGTCCTGATCCTTGTCGGAATCATCGGCTACCGGGAATACCGGGTCGCCACGGGAGAGCGTGTCCTCCTGCAGTCGGCCCCCGTCGACCCGCGGGACCTTTTCCGCGGTGATTACGTGACCCTGGCCTACGACCTGTCGTCCATCGACCTTGACCGGGTGGGGATCCGGGGAGACATCCGTCGCAACGACCGGATCTTCGCCGTTCTGGAAAAGGCGGAGAACGGAACATACCGCATGGCGTCCGCAAGCCCGACGGCTCCGCCGGGAGGGAAGTTCCTCCGCGGGCGGGTGACCCGCGTCAACGAGAGGGCTGTCCGCCATCAGGTCACGCTCCGGACGGACGGGGCCGGCGAACGCACCTTCGAGCCGCGCTGGTTTTCCTTCCATGAGGGGGAGCGGGTGATTCTGTGCCTGGACCGCGGCGGTCAGGTGCAGACGTCCCTTCGGGAAAAGGAGGGCGCCCGGTGCCGCACGGGGGAGGCCCTGGCCGGGACGGTGACGGCCGTGAAAAAAATCTCCTTCCGCCAGGCCGCCGTCGAATACGGCATCGAGCACTTCTTCCTGGAAGAGGGCAAGGGGAAGGCCATGGAAAGGGCCCGGAACGCCCGGGACCTCCGGGTGGAGGTGGCCCTCCGGGAAGACGGCCGGGGCCTGATCACGGGCCTGTTCCTCGACGGCCGGCGGGTTCCCTAGGCCTGGGACGGATGCCCCTGCCCTATTGCAGCGCCGTATGGACGGCCTGGGCCAGGGCCTGAAGGGATGCGGGCTTCATGACGAAGACCCGGATTCCGATTTTCTTCGCCTCCTCCTCGCTGATCCGCTCGCTGAATCCGGTGGTCAGGATGATCGGGAGATCGGGACGGATCTTCAGCATCTCCTGGGCCAGGTGGTCGCCGGTCATGTTCGGCATGGTCATGTCCGTGATCACCAGGTCGAAGCGGGCCGGGTTCGTTCGGAACGCCTCCAGGGCGTCCAGGCTGCTGAGCCTCACCGAGACGTCGTATCCGAGGGACGAAAGCATCTCCTGCCCCAGGGACGCCAGGGGCTCCTCATCGTCCACCAGGAGAATGCGCCCCTTCCCCTGGGGCAGCGAATCGACATCCCGCCGGTCCTGGATCTCGCCGGCTTCGACCAGCGGCAGGGAAACCGTGAAAACGGTCCCCTGTCCGGGCTCGCTCTCCAGGGAGATGGAGCCTCCATGGTCCTTTACAATGCCGTAAACCACGGACAGCCCGAGCCCGGTTCCTTCTCCCGGGACCTTGGTCGTGAAAAACGGATCGAAAATCCTGTTCCGGACGGAAGCGTCGATCCCCCGGCCCGTGTCGCTGACCGTCAGCATCACGTACGGCCCCTCCTTGAGTTCCGAGTCATAGAACGGATCGTAGACCGTAATCTCCTTCTGGCTGAGGCTCACCGTCAGAATCCCTTCGCCGTCCCTCATCGCATGGATTGCATTGGTGCAGAGGTTCATGATGACCTGATGAATCTGGGTGGGGTCCGCGAGAACGATGTCCCGATCCACGTTGTAGGCCTGCCGGATTTCAACGGTGGAGGGGCAGGACGACCTCAGCAGCTTCATGGCTTCCTTCACGATGGGCGTCACCGTGACGGGCTTTTTCTCCTGCTCCCGCTGGCGGCTGAAGGTGAGGATCTGGTTGACCAGGTCCCGGGAGCGGTTGCAGGCCTTCAGGACCTGGTCCAGGTAGGAGTGGATCTGCGGATCGGCGGCCTTCAGCCTGGCCAGCTCCGTGTACCCCATCATGGCCCCGAGGATGTTGTTGAAATCATGGGCGATGCCGCCGGCCAGGGTGCCGATGGCCTCCATTTTCTGGGCCTGGCGGAGCTTGCCCTCGAGCTTGACCTCCTCGGTGATGTCCCGCTTGAGGGAGATGAAGCCGGTGATGCGCTCCGCCGAGCTGACGATGGGGCTGATGGTGGCGTCTTCCTGGATGAGCATCCCTTTCTTGTGCCGGTTCGTGATCCGCCCCGTCCAGATCTCTCCCCGCTTGATCGTGCCCCAGAGCCGCTCGTAGAAGGCCCTGTCATGGACGCCGCTCTTGACAAGCCGCGGAGTCCGGCCGATCGCCTCCTGCCTCGAGTAGCCGGTGATCTTCTCGAACGCCGGATTGACGTACTCGATCATTCCCTCTGGGTCCGTGATGATGATCTCCTCCGCGGCCTGCTCGAGGGCCAGGCTCAGGCGCTGAAGCACCTCCTCGGCGCGCTTGCGCTCCGTCACGTCGCGGATGATGGCCTGAACCAGCTTTTTGCCCTGGAGATCGACGGCATGCAGGTTGATCTCCGCTTCCAGAACGGACCCGTCGCGGCGAAGGTGCTGCCATTCATAGAACTGGGGGGTTCCCTCCTGTGCAGCCCGGATCCGTTCTCTCGCGACCTCCTCGGACAGCCGGCCGCTCGGCTGGTACAACGGGGAAGCGATGGAGAACGGCCGTCCCATGATCTGCTCCTTCGACTCGATGCCGAACATCTCCAGGGCCTTCCGGTTGCAGTCGATGAAATGCTCCTCGTCCCAGAGAACGATGGCGTCGTTGGCCGACTCGAACAGAACCCGGAACTTCTCCTCGCTTTCCCTCAGCCGCTGCTCCGCGTTCTTCCGCTCCGTGACATCCAGGAGTGTTCCGATCACGGCGGGTTTTCCCCGGAATGTCGTCCGGGAGCTGTACACCTCGGTGTGCCTCAGCTCCCCGCTTTTTCTCACGACCCTGAAATCGTAGCGGAGGGATTTCAGCTCCCCGGAGAGGCGTTTCCCGATCATGCTCTTCACCAGGGGCCGATCCCCGGGATGAACGATATCTTCGAACCGCAGCCTGCCCGCGACCTCCCCTGCTTCGTATCCGAAGATGCGGGCGAATTCCGCATTGGCGTACTGGAACACGTCGTCCTGGATGAGGTAGATGCCGACGATGGACTTCTCGGCAAGGTCCCGGAACTTGCTCTCGGACTCCTGCAGGGCCTCGTCCATCCGCTTGCGGCCGTCGATGTCCGTGTGGGTTCCGATCGCCCGGAGCGGCCTGCCCTCCGGGGTCCGCGACATGACCCGGCCCCGGTCGAGGATCCACTTGAACGAGCCGTCCCGGCAGCGAAGGCGGTACTCGCAGGTGTAAATCGGCGTCTCGCCCCGGAAGTGCCGCTCCAGCTCCTCATGGGGCCGCGCCCGGTCATCCGGGTGAAGCAGCATTTCCCATTCGTCCAGCGAATCCCCGATCTCGTCTTCCCCGTAGCCCAGCATGGCCTTCCACTGCCTGGAGAAGAAGACTCGGTTCGTCTCGATGTTCCAGTCCCAGAGGCCGTCGCCCGACCCCTCGATGGCAAACTGCCACCGTTCCTCGCTCTCCTTCAGCAGTTGCTGCGATTGACGAACCTCGCTGAAGTCGACGGCAACACCCCGGAGGCCCCGGATCATTCCGTCTTTCACGATGAAGGAGGAGGAGACGAAAAGGGGAAACGTTTCCCCGCTTTTCCGGACGGCCGTGTACTCCGACCGCGTCTGGTTCAGTTCGCCTTTCAGCGCCCGGGCGACGTTTTCGGAGACCCGGGCATGATCCGCCGGCGAGATGATCTTCAGGAAATGGATCCCCGTGGCGAAGTCCTTCTCGCTGTAGCCGAACAGGGATAGCCCGAAACGGTTCATGTAGGTGAAGACGCCCTCCTGGTTCATCTCGAAGATCACCTGGGGCAAGAGCTCCGCCAGGTCCCGGAAGCGGGCCTCGCTCTGCCGCAGTTTGTCCTCCATCTGCCGCTTTTCCGTCACGTCCCGGGCCGTGATCACCATGCCCTGCACGCCGGGCGCCTCGCTGAGATTGTTTCCGACGGCGGCCAGCCAGATCCAGGAGCCGTCGGCCCGCCGGATCCGGAACTCCGTGGGCGTGCCCGTGTTCTCGTTGCGGATCACCTCGGCAAACTCGGCCAGCACGTTTTCGACATCTTCCTCATGGATCAGCGGGAAGGGACTGGTGCCGATGAAATGGCCGGGCGAATACCCGAGGATCCGGGCCGTCGAGGGCGACTCGAACGTGATGTTCCCCTGGGCGTCCAGGACCATGATGATGTCCGATACGCTGTCCATCATCCGGTTGAACTGATGCCTGCTTTCGCGCAGGGCGGTCTCGATCCGCTTCCGCTCCGTGACGTCGCGCACAAAGGCCAGGGAGGCGCCCCTTCCCTCAAACTCGATGTCCATGGCGGACACCTCGCCGTGCATCACGGATCCGTCGAGCATGGTCAGGCGGACTTCATACATGGAGGGGGCGGCCTTTCCCTCCTGACGCAGCCGCTGATACTCCATTACCCTCGGACGGTCTTCCTCGTGGATGAAGCCGCCCAAGGGCGAGCCGATGAGATCCTGCCGGCTTCTCCCAAAAAGACTCAGGTGTCGGTCGTTGACATAGACGTACTTACCGTCCTGGATGATCACCGTGAGATCGTCCGCCTTGTCGAGGGCCCTCCGGTAAATGCACGTATGCTCCTTATGCACGTCCTGTTCGGACAGCTTCTTCTCCAGCCCGGCGAGCCGGCGTTCTTTTTCCTCCAGCTCCTGGAGAAGCTGTTCCCTCGTTCTGTCATCGGATCCCATGAGAAGACCTCCGAAAAACCAAGCATTTCCGGTTTATGCGTGTTCACTCCCGGCTCGGCACGGACGCAGTCCCGCCTGCAGACCGGCGGATCAAAATTTTGACGCTCCAAGCGGGTTCTTGACTCCGCCGGCCCACCCGGTGAATGTGCCGCCTGCAGGGCAGCCCTTTCCCGATCGGGAACAGCGACGCTTCGCGCGGCATCGGCCCTCTCGGTTCGCACTCAACCGAAAGCAGATGTGCAAAAAAAAGGCCATGTCCCGAGGGATCATGGCCTTTTCACCCGCAAAGGGCTTTCCGTCATTCACCTCACAGCATCTCGAAGATGCCCGCGGCCCCCATGCCGCCGCCGATGCACATGGAGACGATGCCCCGCCTGGAGCCGCGGCGCTTCATCTCCGCCAGGAGCTGGGCCGTCAGTTTCGCTCCCGAGGCCCCGAGGGGATGCCCCAGGGCGATGGCGCCGCCGTTGGGGTTGACGTCGCCGGCCTTGAGCCGGTCCTCGATCCCGATCACCCGGAGGCTGTAGATCGCCTGGGAGGCAAAGGCCTCGTTGATCTCGAAGACATCGATATCCTTTGTTTTCAGCCCCGCCTGTTTCAGGACCTTGGGAACGGCCACGGCCGGACCGATGCCCATCTCTTCGGGCGGACAGCCGGCCACGGTGTAGTTGGTGAGTTTCGCCAGGGGCTTCACGCCGATGGCCTTGGCCTTCTCCGCCGTCATGACGAGGGCAAATCCCGCGCCGTCGGTCGTCTGGGACGAGTTGGCCGCCGTGACGTTTCCCCCGTTCTTGAAGGGCGACTTCAACCGGGCCATGTCGGCCAGGCTGACGGGCCAGCGCACGCCGTCGTCGGTGTCGAACACGAAGGTGTCACGGATCCGCTCTCCGTCCTTGGTGACCTTGTAGCGATAGGCCTGGATCGGAATGATCTCGCCCTTGAACCTGCCCGCCTTGATGGCCTCGTAGGCCCGGCGGTTGCTCTCCATGCCGAAGGCGTCCATCTCCTCCCTGGATACCTTGTAGCGCTCGGCGACGTTCTCCGCCGTCAGGCCCATGGAGATGTAGACCCAGGGAAAGTCGGCGGGCCAGTCGGCGTTGGGCCGGAGGACCCCCCCGCCCATGGGGATGTGGGACATGGACTC
>CAYNEJ010000102.1:3872-12445 GCA_964396205.1 uncultured Syntrophaceae bacterium | reverse complement strand
GAGCCCGAGATGCACCGCCGGCATTCAGACTTCCACGCCTGCGAGTGCTTCACCGTGCGCCGCGCCTGACGGCTTCAACCTGTCTCATATCTTTTCCATGCTGAGCCTGGTCACCCCTTTTTGGACGAAGCCGAGTTGTTTGGCCATCGCATAGGAAACGTCAACATCCCGACCTTTGATGTACGGTCCACGGTCGTTCACGATTCCTTCGGCAACCTTTCCGTTATCCGGATTGGATAACCGCACTTTCGTCCCCAGAGGCAATGTCTTATGGGCCAGGGTGTTTTTATTCATATCGAAACGTTGTCCGCTGGCCGTTTTCTTGTTGTGATGCTCCGCCCCATACCAGCTGGCAGTCACTTCCCCGCTCACTTGGGGTTGAACGGTCCGTGCGGTTTGGACGGTTTGGACGGCTTGGGCGGCTAGGGATGAAGAAGGCTGAATGATCAATTTCTGGCCGATCCGGATCATGTCCGGATTGGACAGATGGTTATCCCTGGCGATCTGATAAGGGTTAATCTTATATAATTTACCGATATTCCAAAGATTGTCCCCCTTCTTGACAATGTATTCAACCGGCTTGTTTGTAGCCGGCGCGGTTTTCACCGACCCCTGTGCCATGACATTCTCCAATTCGGCTGAAAATGTCTTTGACGCTTTCCGGGCAGAGGTTTGGGTCCTGGTTCCGTTGATGCCCTCTACACCATTGCCGGTGGCTTTGATTTCCATCAGTTCGTCAGCCTCCTTTCCGAACCTGAATTTGTGTCAATATCATGACTCCCGTCAATCGCAGGCCAAAACGCATCCTTCATTTCTTTAGCGATATGGAGCAGTTTTGTTTTGCATCCCAAGGAGGATGTGCATGGCTGTTTCATGATATTGCAACAGTGATGCCATCCGTCAGGCTCCGCCGGACATTCCGTTCGTTTCCGCATCCGGGCATGATCGCCATGGAAATCGACAGGTTGGAATGAACTGAAGGATTGCGGATGGTTGGTCGGCATCAGAACGGCAAGGAGCGCGGGGTTCCCGGATGGATCCGTGGAGAAAAAGGGAATCCGGATTGGGCGGAATATGCTATATCGCGGCCGTCAGGAACCAACATGCACGGATCATGGATGGCTTCCATGCTTTTCCCGTCAGAAAAGAAGAAGTTCCTGCATTTTCATCGTCCGGTGACGTCATGAACATGAAATTGAGCGACATGGGTTTTGATGAATGGTTTGAGCCGTACGTGGGCGAATTCCATCAGGAGGGCACAGGCATTGCATGCATATCGGCGGTTGACCGTGGCGGATACCTGATCAGAGATGAATCGGGAGAAGTTCCGGCGGAGCTGGCGGGGAAGCTTTCCTGGCAAATTGAACGCTCCGCCGATCTGCCCTGTGTCGGAGATTGGGTCACGGTGGAATACTACAACGATCATACGGCGGCAATCATCCACAGGGTGTTTCCGCGAAAGACGTTCCTGCGCCGCAAAACCGCCGGCGACAAGGTTGACTACCAGATGATTGCGGCCAACATCAATACGGCTTTCCTTGTTCAGTCATGCCATTTTGACTTCAATCCCCGACGCTTGGACCGTTACCTGGTCATGGCGGCGGACGGGCATGTCGAACCGGTCGTCATTCTCACGAAGACGGATCTGATCACCCGGGATGAGCTGGAACAGAAAATGGCCATCGTCGGCTCCGTCACCCAGGCAAGGGTGCTCGCCCTCAGCAACAGGAGCGGTGCCGGGTTTGAGCAGTTTCAGCAGACACTCCGCCCCGGAAAGACCTATTGCCTGCTTGGCTCATCCGGTGTCGGGAAAACGACCCTGATCAACCGCCTCCTGGGCCGGGACGCTTTGCATACGAAAGCCGTCAGCGGCACGGGAGAAGGGACCCACACGACCTCCCGCCGCCAGCTTGTCGTTCTTCCCGAAGGTGCGATGCTGATTGACACGCCGGGTATGCGGGAGCTTGGCCTTCTCGGGGCCGGCGAGGGAGTCGGCATCGGGTTTGAAGATCTTGTCCGTCTGGCGGCGAATTGCCGCTACGCCGACTGCAGCCATGAACACGAGTCCGGATGCGCCGTACGGACGGCGGTCGAAAGCGGTGCATTGAGCCGCGAGCGCTATTCCAGCTATATCAAGCTGAAGAAAGAGACGGAGTACCACGATATGTCCTATCTGGATAAACGGAAGAAGGACCGGGCCTTCGGACGCTTCATCAAGTCGGTCAAGAAACGGATGAAGGACTGAAACGCAATCGACCGGGAATGGGAACCAATCCGCATCCACTGGTTCAAACGGAGAGGGAAAGGCAATGCCGGAACGCATTTTGATCGTCGACGACCATGAAGAGAACATCTACCTGCTTCGAGCCCTTCTGGAGGGAAACGGATATGGAGTGGAAAGTGCCTTCGACGGCTCGGAGGCCCTGAAGAAGGCAAGGCAGGCTCCCCCGGACCTGATTGTCACGGATATCCTGATGCCGGTGATGGACGGCTATACCCTGTGCCGGGAGTGGAAATCCGACGATCTGCTGAAGCACATCCCCCTTATTTTTTACACCGCCACCTACACGAAACCCAAAGACGAGCAGTTTGCCTTGAGCCTCGGCGCGGACCGCTTCGTCATCAAGCCCCAGGAACCGCATATCCTGATGAAGATATTCAGAGAAGTCCTGAACCGAAACCATTCGATCGAGCAGGCCGGCGCCCGGCCTCTCGGAGAAGAAATGGAGTTTTTCCGGCAATACAATGAAATCCTTTTTGAAAAACTCGAGAAGAAGATATCGGACCTGGAAACGGCCAACAAGCAGTTGAGCCTGCTGGAGGAGAAGTATCGGCTGAGCTTCGAGAATGTGACGGACGTCATTTACATGATCGACACGGATCTCAGCGTCCTGAACATGTCCCCAAGCGTCGAGAAAATACTGGGTTACAAACCGGAGGAGCTGATCGGCCGGCCCGTCTTTGATTTGAAGCACATCTTTCTGCCTGATTCATACGAAAAGGCGGTTTCCGACACCGAGCGGATCTTGAAGGGACAGAGCATTCCCACGGCGATTTACCGGTTTCTTTCGAAAGATGGGGCCGTGAAGTACGGCGATATCAGCGGCTCCCCCGTGATGCACGAAGGAAAAATCACCGGCATGATCGCCGTTGCCCGCGACATCACCGACCGCAAGCAGGCGGAGGAGGCCTCGCGGGAGAGCGGGACGATGTTCAGAACCCTGGTCGAGCATGCCTTTGACTCTACAATCATCATCAACCTGGAAGGAACCATCCTGTTCGCAAACAATTCGGCAGCCCGGACGATTCAAGCCGGTGATGCACACCCCCTTGTGGGCAGGAACGTGATGGAATTCGTTGCCCCGGAATCGCGGGAAGATGTGCTGAACGACTTTCAGGAGCTTGCGATAGGCCACGACAGCTACCTCGCGGAGTACTCCTTAATTACGGAAAAAGGGGAACGAATCCGCATGGAAAGCGTTGGCAAGCGCATCGTTTATGAAGGGACAACCGCCGTCCTTGCCTCCATGCGCGACATCACGGACCGAATGCGGGCGGTGAAAGAAAAGGAGACGCTCCAGGATCAACTGCGCCAGGCCCAGAAGATGGAGTCCATCGGTGCGCTGGCGGGCGGCATCGCCCACGACTTCAACAACATCCTGAGCGCCATCATCGGCTATACGGAATTGTATAAGGAGCAGGTCCGGGACCGCCCGAAGGTTTATCGGGGCATGGAGGAAGTGCTCAAGGCAGCCGGGCGCGCCAGGGACCTGGTGCAGCAGATCCTGACCTTCAGCCGCCAGGCCGTTCGGGAAAAGCGGCCGACCGCCATCATTCCGATCCTCAACGAAGTCGCCCGCTTTATCCGGGCATCCCTCCCCTCGACCATCGAAATCAGGCAAAAGCTGAATGCCACCTCGGATGTGGTCATGGCCGACGCGACCCATATGCATCAGTTGCTGATGAACCTGTGCACGAACGCCGGGCATGCCATGGCGGGAAAGGGCGGAGCGCTGGAGATCGGACTGGAGGAAGTCGCCATCGGAACGGATACTCAATGGCTCTTCCCGACCCTGGCCGGCGGCCGCTACCTGAAGCTGGATGTCCGGGACACGGGCCACGGCATCAAGGCGGAGCACCTGGAAAAGATCTTCGATCCCTACTTTACGACCAAGGCAAAGGGAGAGGGAACGGGTCTGGGGCTGGCCGTCGTGCACGGCATCGCCAAGGACCATGGCGGAGAAGTCAAGGTGTACAGCGAGATCGACAAGGGGACGTGCTTCAGCGTTTATCTGCCGCTGATGGAGAAGCAGACCGAAACGATCCTGCCCGCGGCCGAGGTCTCCCCGCCACGGGGAAGCGAGAGGATTCTGTTCATCGATGACGAAGAGCCCCTGGCCGATCTGGCAAAGGAAATGCTGTTGGGGCTCGGTTACCGGGTCGTTTCCGAAACGGACCCCCTCAAGGCCATCGAGGTATTCGGCAAGAACAGCGATGCCTTCGATCTGGTGATCACGGACAAGACCATGCCGCACATGACGGGATTCGCCGTTGCCCGCGATCTTCACAAAATTCGGGCGGACATTCCCGTGATTCTCTGCTCCGGCTTTCAGGAAAAGGAAGACCTGGAAAAGCAATCCGCCTGCGGCATCTCCAGTTTCATCATGAAGCCGTTCAGGATCAACAATCTGGCCGAGGCGATCCGCAGTGTCCTGGGCAAGAAAGAGTGATCGAAGGGCATGAGGGGAAAGGGGCCGGCCCTCTTCTTTCAGAGCGTCTTCAGCACCAGTTTGTCCAGGGCGAGGCGCGGCCTTGCCCGGTGTCTGATCTGGATACCCCACGGGCAGCAGGATCACCGGGTGAATGCTGTCGTCCAATGCCATCTCCCTCCGGACCTTCCCGCGTCAGGATCACTATTGATTTGACTCATAAAGCGGTTCCCGCTTATGGTTGATCCGTGTTCCAGACAGGCCGAAGCCTCTCGCCCGTGCTCGAAAAGCACCGCCATGACGGGCTTTAACACAGGACAATCGTTCCCGATCGATAACCAACGAAAGGCACCCGGACGGATGAGACCTTGCGGGGAACAATCTGCATGCCGGAATGTCTCCCGGACGCTCTCTCCTGCATTGCCGATGCTCCGGACGTGATCCACGCACAGGGAATCCCGATATGACGCGGCAAACAAAGTCCTGGTTCATAAAAGAAGGATTTCGCTCGTGGCTGATCGCCATGATCGCAGCCGTGCTGATCGTCGGGACGATATTGACCTGGTGGATGGTGCAGCGGGTCGATCGGGAGATGCGCGAAGTCCTGCTGCTGGAAGCGCGTCTTGTGGAGCGATCGCTGAATGTGAACAGGATCAGGACACTCACCGGTACGGATGCCGATCTTGAAAATCCCGATTACCGCCGACTCAAGGAGCAGCTCACCCTGATTCGAAAGAGTCATCAAAAATGCCGATTCCTGTATCTGATGGGCCGCAAGGCCGACGGGAATCTTTTCTTGCATGTAGACTCCGAATCCACCGATTCAAAGGACTACTCCCCACCCGGGCAGCCATACAGGGAGGCACCCGAAGGCTATCGCCGGGTATTCGACACCCGGGACAATGCCACCGTGGGCCCGGTATCCGACCGCTGGGGCAGATGGATCACGGCACTTGTTCCCATCATCGACCCGACTACAAACAATCTGATCGCCGTGATGGGCATGGACATCGACGCCGCTACCTGGAAAACGGATCTGGCCGCCAATGCGGCCCTCCCCGCCAGCTCGATGCTGGCACTGATGATCACATTGGCTTCACTCATGTTTGCGGTCCGTTCCATGTCGAGTCTCCGGGAAAGTAAAATGCTTCACGAGACCATCCTTGAAACCACGGGTACCGCAATATCGATCCTCGAAGAGGACCGGACGATATCCTTTGTCAACAAAGAATTCGAAACAATGTCCGGTTATCCCAGGGAGGAAATCGAGGGAAAGAAAAGCTGGACGGACTTCACCTTCCGGGAAGACCTGGACGACATGCTGACAAGACACCGGCAGCGCAGGGCAAACGGCGAATCGCCCCTGAAGCAATACGAATTTCGGTTTGTCGATAAAGAGGGCCGGATCCGGAACATCTTCCTCCACGTGGATATGATTCCAGGCACCAGGAAAAGCATTGCCGCCCTTCTCGACATAACAGACCGCAAAAAGGCGGAGGAATCCCTGGAGGAAGCCCAGCGACAACTGGCGGATATCATCGATTTTCTGCCGGACGCCACCTTCGTCATCGACAAGGCCGGCAAGGTGATTGCCTGGAATCGCGCCATCGAGGCCCTGACGGGGGTCGGGAAGGAGAACATGCTGGGCAGGGGGGACCGGGAGTACGCCCTGCCCTTCTACGGAGAGAGAAAGCCCACCCTGATCGACCTGGTGCTTCAGCCGAGAGAGGAAGTGGACAAGAACGACAAGGCTCTCAAGTGGCAGGGAAATGTCCTCACCGGGGAAGTGCACATACCCAGCCTCGCCGGAAAGGAAGTGTATCTGCTGGGGACGGCGTCCATTCTCTACGACACGAAGGGATCGGTGGTCGGGGCCATTGAAACGATCAGGGACGTTACGGACCGCATCCGCATGGAGCGCCAAGTCCACCAGGCCCAGAAGATGGAGGCCATCGGTGCGCTCGCCGGTGGCATCGCCCATGACTTCAACAACATCCTGGGTGCAATCATGGGCTACACGGAATTGTACAGGGAGCAGGTGCGGGATCGCCCGAAGGTGTATCACGCCATGGGAGAGGTGTTCAAAGCGACCTGCCGGGCTCGGGACCTGGTGCAGCAGATCCTGACGTTCAGCCGCCGGACGGCGCATGAAAAGCGACCGACCGCCGTTACTCCGATCATTCAGGAAGTCGCCGGATTCATCCGGGCATCCCTGCCCAGGACCATTGAGATCAGGCAGAAGCTGAACCTGTCGTCGGATATGATCCTGGCCGACGAGACCCAGGTGCACCAGGTGTTGATGAACCTGTGCACGAACGCCGGGCAGGCCATGGCGGACAAGGGAGGAATCCTGGAGATCGGCCTGGAGGAGGTATTCATCGACGAGAAGGAGCAGTGGCGTTTTCCGTCCCTGCCGATCGGCCGTTACCTGAGGCTGGATGTCCGGGATACGGGCCACGGGATCGGGCCGGAGGACCTGGGAAAAATCTTCGACCCCTACTTCACGACGAAAGGAAAAGGCGAGGGAACGGGCCTGGGACTGGCGGTTGTCCACGGCATCGTCAAGGAGCATGGCGGGGAAATCAGAGTATACAGCGAGATCGGAACAGGCTCACTCTTCAGCGTGTACCTTCCGCTCATGGAGAAACCGTCGGACATCATCCGCCCCCCGGCGGAGCCCGCCCTGCCGAGGGGAAATGAGAGAATTCTTTTCATCGATGATGAGGAGGCCTTGGTCAATCTGGGAAAGGAGTTCCTCGAAGGTCTCGGGTATCGGGTCGTTGCCGAAACAGACCCCCTCAAGGCAATCGAGGAATTCGGCAAGAACAGCGACGGCTTCGATCTGGTAATCACCGACAAGACCATGCCGCACATGACGGGATTCGACGTGGTGCGGGAGATGCGCAAAATCCGGGCGGACATTCCCGTGATCCTGTGTTCCGGTTTTCAGGAAAAAGAGGACCTGGAGAAGCAATCCGCCATCGGGATCCGTTTTTTCATCATGAAGCCCGTTCGAATGCACGAACTGGCCGATGTCGTCCGCATGGCCCTGAAGATATAGGATGACCGGTTCCATGACAGCGGCCATCAACATGTTGTTTCTTTTTATGAATCCACAATGCAGACGACCATCTCAGGATATTGGTAAGCAGGTGTAACCGGCAAGGATGACTTTGTTTTGCATCGTAAGTGAGGACTGGGCGAATGAGCGAGCCCGCACCGCGTTTTTGGGAAATCTTCTTTGAGGTCTACGAATCCCTGCCCCGGCAGGGTCCGGGCAACCGTGCCTGCGCCGCCCGGGCGCTCAGCCTTTGCCTGGGTCTGCCGCCCTCCCCTTCCTTGCTCGACCTGGGTTGCGGTGTCGGCGGGCAAACGCTTCACCTCACCGAACTCCTGTCCGGCCCCATCGTTGCCATCGACAGCCATGCTCCAAGCATCGAGCGGCTCGGGAAGACCCTGGCCGAGCGTAGACTTTCCGGGAGAGTCCGGGCGCTGTTTGGAGATATGGCCCAGCCGGAGCAGCCATCGGAGAGCTTCGACCTCATCTGGTCCGAGGGCGCGCTTTACAACATCGGAATCGAGAAGGCCCTGCGGATTTGCCGGGGCCTGCTGCGTCCCGGCGGCCACCTCGCCTTCACCGATGCGGTCTGGCGGAAGGACAATCCTCCGCCCAACGTTCGGGCGGTTTTCGATCAGGATTACCCAGGCATGGGACGGGTGGAGGACATCTTGTTGATGATGGAGAACGGCGGGTTCGAGCAGATCGGCCACTTCACCCTGCCGGACGAGGCATGGTGGAGCGACTTCTACACGCCGATGGAACAGCGCATCGGGGAGCTTCGTGAGAAATACGCCGGCGATGAG
>CAYNEJ010000102.1:0-3862 GCA_964396205.1 uncultured Syntrophaceae bacterium | reverse complement strand
ACTGGCCGGAGAGCCCGAGATGCACCGTAGGCATTCAGACTTCTACGCCTACGAGTTCTTCATCGCGCGCCGCAACTGACGGCTTCATCCCGTATCCTACCTTTTTTCAACGCTGAGCGTTGTCACTCCGTTTTTGGACGAAGCCGGGTTGTCTGGCCATGGCACAGGAAACGTCAACATCCCGACCTTTCATGTACGGTCCGCAGTCGTTCACAAGTCCTTCTGCAACCGATCCGGATAAACGGTTGTCCTGTCCATGCAGATCCGTCCAACGCACCGCTATGGCGTCAATGCCTTTTTCCCCACCCAGTATTTCAGACACTGGCCTTCGCCCACGTCCATGGTCCGCTCCTCGAGCGCTTCGTAACCGAGACGTTGATAAAACATCCTCGACGGCAGGGAAATGCTCAGCCGGATTTCCGGCAGCCCTTTCGCCGTGGCCATGCCTTCAAGCCTGCCCATGATGGTTTTCCCATAACCTTTTCCCTGGCGGTCGCGACGGACGAAGACGCCGACGATCTCGGAGCCGACCAGAGAGCCGGTTGCCAGAATGGACCCGTCCAGCTTGGCCGCAAGCACCAGCACCTCGCCTGTGCCGCTTCGCTCGCTGATTCGCTCCTCCGAATGGTGCCTCTTGAAGAAGTCAACCGCGCGGGGAGGATAGATCCCGGAATAGGAGGCGTCGATGGTATCGCAAATCATGCCATGAACAGCCGGCATGTCGGCCTCACGAAACGGGCGGATAACGATTCCGGGCTCTTCCATGTTTTTCCTTTAACGGACCGGCCGGTCCCCCCTGAGAATTCCACCGCGGTGCCTCCAGTCAGGCGTTTTGCCGTGTTTTTCTACAATCCCCGGCCCGGCATGTCAAATCCACAGAACGGCTTTCCCGCCGGCTGCGTTTTGTCTGTCACACCCGCCCGGAATTTTCGTATAAGAGGCAGGAAAGAAATTCTCCTCCCAAGAGCAGCGACCAGGAACAGGCCATGAAAACGTTCTACAATCCATTCAAAGAGGCAGCCGGCGGCGATCCCGCGGAGACGGAGTTGATATCCCGCTCCCTCCAGGGCGACCGGCGCTCCCTGGAGGCCTTGATCCTGCGGCACCAGTCCTGGATCTACAACATCGCCCTCCGGATGGTGTACGACCCCGCGGCGGCGGAGGACGTCACGCAGGAGGTCCTGATCAGGGTCATCACGAAGCTGGGCACTTTCGATCCGGCCCGGGCCGCGTTCCGGACCTGGCTGTACCGCCTGGTCGTCAACCACATCATCAATGCGAAGCGCAGCCGGAACGAGGCCGCCATGGAGGACGCCCTCCGGGGAGAGGGATACGACCGCTTCATCGAGCGGTTGCCGGACCGGCGGCTCACTGCCCAGCCCGGCGCGGAGCTCTACCGGGAGGAGGTCAAGATGGCCTGCGTGCAGTGCCTGCTCTTTTCCCTCAGCCGGCGGGAGCGGATGATCTTTCTCCTCGGGGTCGTCTTCGACGTGCCGGACAGCGTGGGCAGCGAGATCTGCGATGTCTCCCGGGCCAATTTCCGCAAGATCCTCTCCCGGTCGCGCAGCCGGATCCACACGTTCTTCCGGGACCGGTGCGGTCTCCTGGACGAGATGAACCCCTGCCGCTGCGCCTGTTATCTCAACCCCCTCGTCCAGAGCGGCATGATCGACACTGAAGATCTCCTCATCCGGCGGGATTCCCACGGCACCATCGCGGAGGCCGTCACCGGCGCGGTCCGGCAGATCGAGGCATCCTACGGGGAGTTCCTCTCCCTCTTCCGCAGCCAGCCGTTCCTCAAGGCTCCCGACATGGTCTGCTGGCTCCGGGATCTGCTCGACCACGAAGACATCAAACCCATATTCAAGATCGCCTGACAGGAGGACAACCATGTACAACAAGGAACTGATTTCCCCGTGCGGACTCTACTGCGGCGTGTGCGGCATCCACAAGGCGGGCGTCGACAACGACGAGCCGCTGAAGGAGAAGCTGGCGAAGCTCTACGGCGTCGACTCCCCGGCCAAGATCCAGTGCGCCGGCTGCCGCTCCGAGGAGCCTTTCTTTTTCTGCCGGGTCTGCGCCATCAAGTCGTGCGCCGAGGAGAAGAACCTCGAGGGATGCCACCAGTGCGAGAGCTTCCCCTGCGAGAAGATCCAGGGCTTCCCCTTCGCGGAGGCAAAGGAAAACATGCTGCGCGCCGTCCCCCGCTGGCGGGAGCTGGGCACCGAGGCCTGGGTGAAGGAGGAGGAAGAGCGCTTCCGCTGCAAATCCTGCGGCACCGACTCCTTCCGGGGCGCCAGGAAGTGCCGCCAGTGCGGAACACTCTTCGTCTTCTGAGACATCGGTGAGGGGCGGGATTGCCTGCCTTGAAGTCTTGCCTGTACCGTGAACGAGTGTGCCTGCAAATCAGACCGCGATGATCGATGAGTGCACGGCTTGATGAATCACGTGACAAAAGTCGTGACATTTTTCATCATGCACAAGGGTTCATCATGCTTCATTCACGTTTCCCATTGAATCCAAAATCTTCAGGAAATTGAACATTTCACATGGCAATTGATATTTGCCCATTGCTCGTGTATGCATTTACGGCTTCATCATCACTGAGGATTTCCTTGTTCATGTGCCGATTCAAGGGGACGTAATGCGCAGAAAAGACAGGGCAATAACAGATACGGAAGCTTTCGAAATTCTGGAAAAAGGCGAATACGGTTTCCTGAGCACAGCGTCCGTCGATCATGAGCCCTATGGTGTACCGATTCATTACTGTTTGATGGACCGCTGCATCTACTTCCACTGTGCCCTTGAAGGCAGAAAAATCAGCAATATCGTTGCAAACCCCAGGGTCTCCTTTTGCGTGGTGGGAAGGACCGAGATTCTTCCCGAGCAATTCGCCACCCGATATGAGAGCTGTATTGTTCAAGGACGGGCATCCGAGTCATTCGGCGAAGAAAAGCAATCGGCTCTTGAAGGCATTCTACAAAAATATTCAAGCAGCTATATCGCTGACGGATTGAAATACATCGAGAGGCAAAACGATAAAACAAGAGTTTTCAAAATTTCCATAGTAACTGTTTCCGGCAAGGCAAGAAGATAGACGCACAAGCCCTTTCAATCTCCCACGGATATAATTTGAAAAGTTCGAACCAACCCCGTGGGGAGAGTCCATTCGATTTTATCTCCCACTCTCAGGCCAATCAATGCAGCACCCACAGGCGCGAGTATGGAAACTCTTGCCTTGCTGCTGTCCGCATTGGGCGGGTAGACAATCGTGATTTCGGATGTGTCACCTGTTTCCAGCGTCTTAAATTGAACCTGTGAGTTCATGGTTACAACATCCGGAGGGATATCTTCGGATTTCAAGATTGTTGCGCGGTCCAGCTCGTCCTGAAGCTTCCTCACGGCAGGTGAGTCTTTTATATTTATTAAGATGCTATTGAGGCGGTCCATATCTTTCTCTGTAATATAAATCTTTTTAGGCATCTTCATAATGTTCGTCTCCAAGAGTTTTGTATTTGAAATAGCCAGAAATGCTCGATTTTATCTATATTCTATGTGAGTCCAGAACATTTAATATGGATTTAATGAACTGGCGGACGGCATATCCTTCCATATTCACTAAAGGATCAACGTCCTTTGGAAATACCTCCAGCAGGCCGGCCAGGTTTCTGTCAATTTCTTCGATAACATCGTTTAACTTCCGAGGCTTGCAATGATCGAATTGAGAAATCCTATCCGCAGCTTCTATAAGACAAATCCATTGGCGATCTTTGTTCATAATCTTCCTGCAATGATTTCTTGACGGTATTTTTTACAGATTGTTCTTGATAAGCCTGCTCGTGAACACAATCGTATATATATG
>CAYNEJ010000101.1:0-12544 GCA_964396205.1 uncultured Syntrophaceae bacterium | reverse complement strand
GGCCTACATGGAATGCCTTCTGTTGTCAATGAAACCATGTCTGGAAACTCATTATTTTACAGGGTCTTCGGGTGATTCCATGAGAATGGCGTTTTCATTCCCGGCTTGAAAGAAGTTCATTGATCCAAGCTTTGCAATTGTGGTATTGGGGATTAACAAAATGTTCAAGGTAATCAACTTTGTACGGGGAGACGGCATCTTACTGAAGGACAATCGGGAGGTCGGAAAGGTCTAGAAAGAACAGGAAATCCGGGAACACAAAGCTCTTCTTCATAACCGTGGCTAAAGGGGGGAACACCGATGGGCGGCATTTTCGACGGTATCAGGAGAATTTTCAAGGGGCGGCAGAAAACCCGGTTTTCCGTGACCGGAAAGGCGTTTGTCGTGATCGCGCCAACGAAGGACAGCGAGCAAAAGGTTCAGATTCTGGACATCAGCGAGGGTGGAGTGGCCTTCGTCTACGAGGGATCGAAAGAAGAATTGATGGAATCGGGGATCCTGAAATTGCTGGCGGAAAACGAAACCCACCTGGAAAAGGTCAACTTCGACACCGTGTCCGACGTTCCGCTTGAGTATACCGGCGGGCAGATGCGCCGCCGGGGAGTCAAGTTCAAGTGGGTGGGAGCCTTCGACCAGGCGAAACTCCGTGACTTCATCAAGGAAGTCAAGACTTTCGAATTGTAGCCAACAGGGGTGGATTGATCTTTGCGGAGAACGGGGGTGCAGATTTGGAATCTGCGCCCCCGCTTTGTTTCAGGCGAACAGATCGTACACGTCCGAGGCGGTGATCCGGAAGGTCTTGAACTGCCCGGGCTTCAGGCTTCGTTTCTTCAGGCAGGTCATCCCGTCGATCTCCGGCGCCTGCCGGCGGCAGCGGCCGATGACGGGGTAATCGGGGTTCTCGCCCGGCCCCTCGATCAGCACTTCCTGGTTCGTTCCGACAAGCGAGGCGTTGATCTCCGCCGAGATTTCCGCCTGCTCCTCCATCAGGACCTGCCGTCTCCGCTCCTTCTCCTTCGCGGGTATCCGCTGGGGCATCCGGGCCGCCGCCGTTCCTTCCTCTTTTGAATAGACGAAGACACCCAGGTGGTCGAACCGGGTCTCCCGGACGAAATCCAGGAGGGCGTTGAACCGGCGGATCGTCTCGCCGGGGAAGCCGACGATGAGGGAGGTCCTGAGGGCGACTCCGGGGATGATCTCCCGGGCGCGACGGATCACCCTCCGGATGGCCGCACTCCCGCCCCGGCGGTTCATGGCGGTGAGGATGCCGTCGTCGATGTGCTGGATCGGAATGTCCAGGTATTCGCAGACCTTCTCTTCCTCCGCCACCGCTTCCAGGATGCCGTCCGTGAGGCCCGCCGGGTAGGTGTAGAGCAGGCGGATCCAGCGGATGTCCCGGATGCGGGCCAGCTCGCGGAGCAGGCGGGGAAGGCGCTCCCCGCCCTTGCGGTCCTTGCCCCAGGCCGTCGTGTCCTGGGCGGTCAGGATGATCTCCCGGGTGCCGTGTCGGGCCAGTTGCTCCGCCTCGCGCAGGAGGTCGTCCAGGGGGCGGCTCCGGTAGGGGCCGCGGATCTCCGGGATGGCGCAGTAGGCGCAGCGGTTGGAGCAGCCGTCGGCGATTTTCAGATAGGCCGTGTGTCTCGGTTCCGAAACGAGCCGGGGGAGGGACGCATCCATCAGGAAAGAGGGGCGCCGGGAGGCGGCGAGGCGGTCCCTTGCCTCCCGATCGGGGAGAGCCGCGACGTGCCGGGCGATGTGGGGAATCCCGTCGATCCCCAGGAAGAGGTCCACCTCCGGCAGGTCCCGCGCCAGCTCCGGGCCGTAGCGCTGGGGCAGGCAGCCCGTGACGACCAGGTGCCGGCAGGAGCCCCGCTGCTTGTACTCGGCCAGGGTCAGGATCGCCTCGATGGACTCCTCCCTTGCCGGGAGGATGAAGGCGCAGGTGTTGACGAGGATCAGGCGGGCGTCCTCCGGCCGCTCCACCGGCCGGTATCCCGCCTCCCGGAGGAGCCCCGCCATGACCTCGGCATCGATCTCGTTCTTTGGGCAGCCGAGGCTCAGGAGGAAAAAGGGGGTGGACTCCTTTTTATGCAAATCCAATTCGTCTTTTCTTTCTCGGGAGGGCAAGAGGATCCGTCCTGACTGTTAGAGCTTCTTGACGAGGACCTTGCGGGGCTTGGCGCCGTCGGCGGGTCCCACGATGCCGTCGGCCTCCATGCGCTCGATGATCCGGGCGGCCCGGTTGTAGCCCACCTTCAGGTAGCGCTGGACCAGCGAGATGGAGGCCTGTCCGAGGTCCGACACGAGGGCCACCGCCTCGTCGTACTTCTCGTCCACGTCCTCGTCGCTCTCGGCGGAGGTCGTCTCGGGCCGGTATTCCGTGATGGAGGGGTCGAAGCTGGGCTGGCCCTGCTTCTTGATGAACATGACGATGCGGTCGATCTCCTTCTCCGAGACGAAGGGTCCGTGGATGCGGGCCAGCTTGGAGGTCCCCGGCGGCATGAAGAGCATGTCGCCGGCGCCGAGCAGGCTCTCCGCCCCGAGCTGGTCGAGGATCGTCCGGGAGTCCACCTTCGAGGAGACCTGGAAGGAGATGCGCGTGGGGAAGTTGGCCTTGATCACGCCGGTGATGACGTCCACCGAGGGCCGCTGCGTGGCCAGGATCAGGTGGATGCCCGCGGCGCGGGCCATCTGGGCCAGCCGGGCCAGCGATTCCTCCACGTACCGCTGGGCCACCATCATCAGGTCCGCCAGCTCGTCGATGACGATGACAATATAAGGAAGGCGGACGTGCTCCTCCGGGGCCTTGGCGATGGCGGCCAGGGCCTGGCCCTCCGCCTCCGGGGGCAGGGCGTCCTCCGCTTCCGGGGCGGCTTCCGGCTTGGCCGCTGCGGATTCGAGCCCGAAGGCCTGCCGTTTCGCCTTTTCGTTCTTCGACTTCTCGATCATCCGGTTGTAGCCGTCGACCCCCTTGGCGCCCACCTCGCCCATGACCCGGTAGCGCCGCTCCATCTCCTCGACGGCCCACTTCAGGACCATGGACGCCTTCTTCGGGTCCACCACCACGGGGTGGAGCAGGTGGGGGATGCCCTCGTAGGCCGAAAGCTCCAGGCGCTTCGGGTCGATGAGCAGGAACTTGACCTCGTCGGGGGTCGCCCGGAAGAGGATGCTGCAGATCATGGCGTTCAGCGAGACGCTTTTCCCGGAGCCCGTCGTGCCGGCGATGAGGAGATGGGGCATCCGGGCCAGGTCGGCCATGACGGGGGCGCCCACGATGTCGTCCCCGAGGGCGATGGGCAGGCGGAGCTTCGCCTCCCGGAAGGCATCGGTGTCCAGCACGTTCCGGAGGCGCACCGGCTCGCGCTCGTGGTTCGGGATCTCGATGCCGATGGCCCCCTTGCCGGGGATCGGCGCGATGATGCGGATGCTCGGGGCCCGGAGCGCCAGCGCCAGGTCGTCCGTCAGGTTGGTGATCCGGTTGATCTTCACCCCCGGGGCGGGCTCCAGCTCGTACATCGTGATGACCGGCCCCGGTTTCACCTCCAGGACGCGGCCCTCGACGCCGAAGTCGGCCAGCTTCTTCTCCAGGATCCGGGCGTTGGCGATCAGGCTGTCCCGCTTGATCCGGGAGTCCCGCTTCTCCGCCGGATCGAGGAGCGAGAGCGGGGGAAGCTGGTAGTCGCCCACCCGTTCCAGAAAATCGAAATGGGTCTGCTCGATCTTTTTCGCCTTCGACTTTTCCTCCGGCCTCGGCGCCTCGATGATCGGCATGGGCAGATCACCCCCCGCCTTCTCCTCCGGGGGCTCCGGCTCCTTTGCCCGGGCAGCGGCCCTTTCGCTGCCGATCCGGCGCAGGGCGGCCCAGGCGGACAGGGAGGCGGATTTCAGGGACCGCCCCAGCGTCACCACGGAGACGTCGGCGATGACCATCAGGGAGAGCAGGAGAGCGAGCAGGAAAAGAAGGAAGGTTCCCGCCCGGTTCAGCACGGGAATCAGGACATCCGTGAGGACGCCGCCCAGGAGGCCGCCGGCCTGGAGCCGGACCCCGTAAATGCCGACTTTCGCAAGGATCAGGCTCGAGAGGCCGGAGCAGGCGAGAATCAGGGCCGCCGCCCCCAGGGCCGTTGCGGCCCGGATCCGGAAGGATTCGTCCAGGAAGAACCGGAAGGAGGCAATGAGCGTCAGGATGGGGATCAGGACGGCGCCGAATCCCAGGAGGCGGATGAGGGCGTCGGCTGTGTAGGAGCCGGCGGCCCCGAAGATGTTCCGCACGGCCGGATCGTCCGACACGTACTGGGTCAGGGAGGGATCGGCCGGCGAATAGGAGATGAGCGAGAGAAAGAGAAAAAAGGAAAGGGCAAGGCCCGCGACGCCGAACACTTCCCGTTTTCTCCGGCTGTTCTCCTGAGTCTTGCCCGTCATGGATTCAGGCCGCCCCCCTCGTTGTGTCTTGGGTGGCGTATGCCTCGTAATTTTTCAGGATCGTGCTGCGGACGCGCTCGATGAGCTCGTGCCGGGTCTCGATGGTATATCCCTTCGTTTCGATGGGCTTGTCGATCACCATGATGACGTTGCCCGGGTTGATCTGAAAGGATCGTTTCGGCATGATCCGCCCCGTTCCGATCAGGGAGATGGGGATGATCGGCACGCCCGCCTGGATGGCCAGGTGGAACGCCCCCTGCTTGAAGGGCTTCAGCGTCATGTCCCGGCTGCGGGTCCCTTCGGGGAAGGACATGACGGATTTCCCATCCCGGATTTTCTCCGCCGCCTCGTCGAGACTGCGCAGGGCCTTTTCGTGGTGCTGGCGGTCGATCTCGATATAGCCGGCGCCGCGCATGGCCTTGCCGAAGACGGGGATCTTGAAGAGCTCCTTCTTGGCGATCCAGCGGAACTGGCTGGGGATGTGGCCGAGGACGACGAAGATGTCGAAGTCGCTCTGGTGATTGGCCATGAAGATCTGTGGTTTGTCTTCGAGAACGTTTTCCCCGCCGATGACTCTGACCTTGACGCTGGACATGACCAGGAGAGACCTGGACCATATCCGGGCCAGCCGGTGGACCTTGTTTTCTCCCGGGGACATCAGGGAGATGGCGACGGCACAGGTGGAGAAGAAACCGGTCACGGCAATGCCGAGTGAGACGAGGATCGCGGAACGCAGGATGTTGGAAGCCATGGCCTGTAAGGCTCCTGATTGAAGATGTGGTGTATTTACTTGATTTTATTCATCGAATACAGTAGCATTATGAACTAGTCCCATGGGGAAGTCAATATGGAATTGGCTTTGCCGCCGGGGATGCAACGGTGGAAACGGCGGAACGGAATAAAAGAATTGACAAACTGACGCCGGAAACATAGCATCCGTCGGTTCAATCCGGGCCGGCGGATGCCGCGCGGTCCCTGAGGTTCAGCGTGAAGGGCATTCTGACGAAAAAAAGGGCGGAATCGATCATCGACGGCTTCTCCAGGGCGAAGGTCCTGGTGGTAGGCGACATCATGGTGGACCATTTCATCTGGGGGCGGGTGTCCCGCATTTCCCCGGAGGCCCCCGTGCCGGTCGTGGACGTCCAGTCGGACAACCTTCTCCTGGGCGGATGCGCCAACGTCCTGAACAACATTTACGCCATGGGCGGGCAGGTGTTCGGCACCGGCGTGGTCGGAACGGATTCCATGGGCGACCGGGTGGTGGACGAGTTCCGGAAGCGCGGGCTCGACACGGGCGGCCTGATCCGGGAGAACGAGCGGCCGACGACGCTGAAGACGCGGGTCGTGGCGCATTCCCAGCAGGTGGTGCGCTTCGACCGGGAAAGCCGGCGGGCCGTGGCCGCGGGAAGCATCGACCGGATCCTTTCCTACATCCGGGGCCTCAGCGGGGAGCTGGGAGCCGTCGTCATCTCCGACTATAATAAAGGAGTGGTGACGAAGGCGCTTCTGGACGGCATCCGCGAGTTGCTGGCCGGAACCCGGGCGGCGGTCTGCGTGGACCCCAAGCAGAACGACTTCAGTCTCTACCGCGGATTCGACGTCATCACGCCGAATCACCACGAGGCGGCGCGGGCCTTCGGCGCGGAGTACACCCCGGGCGCGGACCTCGTGACAATGGGCACGTCCCTGCTGGACCGGTACGGCTTCCAGGCCCTCCTGGTAACCCGGGGGGAGGAGGGGATGAGCCTCTTCGAGCGGGACGGCCGGATCCGCCACACGTTTTTTCCCACGGAGGCCAAGGAGGTCTTCGATGTGACGGGTGCCGGAGACACGGTGATCGGCGTCTTCGCCCTGGCCGTGGCCTCGGGGGCAACCTTCAAGGAAGCGGCCTTGCTGGCGAACCACGCCGCGGGAATCGTGGTCGGCAAGGTCGGAACCGCCACGGTCTCGCAGCAGGAGCTGAAAAGGGTTCTATGAGCCGGCCCAGGAGCGCGGAACCGGTGAAGCTGGTGGCGAGCTTTCTCTCCGCACGGGACGAGCGGATTGCGGAGGCGATCCGGGGTCTTGCGGAAGTCTGCGGCGAACCGGATTTTGTCGGCCCCTGCCATCCTTTCTCCTTTACCGAATACTACGAGGGCGAGCTCGGGCCCTCCCTCCGGCGGCGGTTTGTCTCCTTCGAACGCCTGGCGGCCCCGGACAGCCTCCCGGCCGTCAAGCTCCGGTCCAATGCGCTGGAGGAGCGCCTCGCCGAGGGAGGAAAGCGAACCGTCAACATCGATCCGGGATACATTTCGCTGGCCCACCTGATCCTGGCCACCTGCAAGGGATATACGCACCGGCCGTATCTGCGGGACGGCGTTTATGCCGATCTGACCCTGCTGTACCAGGACAGGCGATTCCGGACCCTCCCCTGGACGTACCCGGATTACGCGGCGGAGGAGACCCGGGAGATGTTCCGGACCCTCCGGGAGCGGTATGTCCTCCAACTCAAACAACAGACGGGAGCATCCACATGATCCGAAGCATGACGGGATACGGCCGGGCGGAAGTCGTCCGCAGCGGCCGGAAGATCACGGCGGAGATCAAGTCGCTGAATCACCGCTACCTGGAGGTGACGGTCCGCTTTCCCTCCGTCCTGTCGGCCCTGGAGCTGGACATCCGGCGCAAGGTCGCCGAGCGGTTCGTCCGGGGACGGGTCGAGGTCACGATCCGGGTGAACGGCGAGACGGATCCGGAGAACGGAAACCTGCGGATCAACTGGGCCGCCGTTCAGGGGTACCGGCGCATGCTGGAGGAAATAAAGGACAAGCTGGCCCTGGAAGGGGCGGTGACCCTGGAGATGATCGCCTCGTTCCGGGACGCCTTCACCCGGGAGGACGATGCGGACGCCTGGTCCGAGGCCGGCGAGGCCGTGTCGGAAGTGGTGGAAAAGGCGGTCACCTCGGCGCTGGAGATGCGCGAGCGGGAAGGTGAGATCCTCCTCGCGGACCTGAAGACCCGCCTCGATCTGCTGGCGGGGTGGCTGGAAACCGTCGCCGCCAAGGGGCCCGTCCTGGTCCTGGAATACCAGAAGCGGCTGTCCGACAGGGTGCGGGAGCTGGCCGGCGGGGTCATCACCGACGAGGCCCGGCTGGTCCAGGAGGTGGCCATCCTGGCGGAGAAGACCGACATCACCGAGGAGATCGTCCGCTTCCGGGGGCACATGGACCAGTTCCGGGAGATGCTGGCGGCCGGCGAGTCCGTGGGCCGCAAGATCGACTTCCTGATCCAGGAGATGAACCGGGAAGTCAACACGATCGGCTCCAAGAGCGGCGATTCGGAGATCGCCCGGCAGGTCATCGAGATCAAGACGGAGCTGGCCAAGATCCGGGAGCAGGTGCAGAACATTGAGTGAAGGGACCGTGAAATCCGGGATCTTCCTGGTGGTCTCCGCCCCGTCCGGGACGGGGAAGACCACGGTCTGCCAGGAGTTTCTGAAGAAGACCCCGGGGATGCGCTTCTCCGTGTCCTACACGACCCGTTCCCCCCGTTTCGGCGAGGTGGACGGCCGGGACTACCATTTCATCCCGGAGGAGGAATTCCGGCGCCGCATCGCCGAGGGGGAATTCGCCGAGTGGGCGGAAAATTACGGCAACCTCTACGGCACGTCGGCAAAGACGATGCGGGAATTCCTGGAAAAGGGGGAAGACCTTCTCCTGGACGTCGACACCCGCGGGGCTCGGGCATTGAAAAAAAACTTTCCCGGTGGTATCTATGTGTTCATTCTGCCGCCGGATTTGGACGCATTGCGGTCACGACTGTCCCTTCGGGGCAGCGAGGCCCGGGAAACGATGGAGCGGCGTTTCGGCCGCGCCATCGAAGAGATCCGGGAGGCATTCGGCTACGATTACGTCGTCTGCAACGACCGGGTGGAGGAGGCGGTGGACTGCATCCGGTCCATCTACATGGCCGAGCGGTGCCGGACGGCCCGCTGGACCGGCAAAATCGAGCAACTGATTCCAGAATGACGGAGGAAATAGAGATTCATGGCAAGAATAACCGTTGAAGATGCGCTTCGCAACGCCGGCAACCGGTTCGCCCTGGTGATCCTGGCGGCGAAGCGCTCCCGGCAGCTCCTGAAGGGCTCCGCGCCGCTGGCGGACATCCGCAACAACCGGGAGATCGTGGCGGCCCTGCGGGAGATCGCGGCGGGCAAGGTCGTGTTCGCCCATCCGGAATTGATGAAGGCCCTGAAGGAATCTTTCAAGATCCCGATGGATCACCAGACGGATTTTATCGGGGATGACGACTACTCCGAGTGACCGGGCGCGAAGCCGGCTGATCTTTGCCCTCGACGTCGCGGACGGGATCGACGAGGCCCTGTCGTGGGTCCGCCGTCTCCGGGATCACGTGGGCCTGTTCAAGGTCGGCAAGGAGGCCTTCACGTCCCTGGGGCCGGAGATCGTCCACCGGATCCGGCAGGAGGGGGCGGAGGTCTTTCTGGATCTGAAGTTCCACGACATCCCCAACACGGTGGCCAGGGCGGCGGAAGCGGCCTGCGGCCTGGGGGTGGCGATGTTCAATGTCCACGCCTCCGGCGGCAGGCGGATGGTCGCCGATGCGGCGAAGGCCGTCCGAAGCTGGTCCGGCGAGCGGGGAATCGATCCTCCGCTTGTCCTTGCGGTGACGATCCTGACGAGTCTGGACGGGAAGGACCTTCAGGACATCGGCTTCGCCTTCGACGTGGACGGGATGGTCCTCCGCCTGGCCGGAATGGCCAGGGACGCGGGCGCCGGCGGCGTGGTGGCGTCGCCCCATGACGCGGCGGCGATCCGGAAGGCCTGCGGACGGGATTTCATCATTGTCACCCCGGGGATTCGAGGGGCCGACGCGGTTGCCGGGGATGACCAGAAGCGGGCCTGGTCCGCGGACGAAGCCGTCCGGGCGGGAGCCGACTATGTCGTCGTCGGGCGGCCCATCCGGCTGGCCCGGGATCCCGCCGCGGAAGCGGACCGCATCGTCGCCCGGATCGGGGAGGGGTTGTCCGGAAGGCCGGAATAAAAAAGCCGGTTTCGGAGCGGAAATGGCGCTGCCGCGGGACATCGAGGTGATTTACGGGGTGAATCCAGTCCTGGAAGCGCTTCGCTCCGGCGAATCGCCCCTGGAGCGGCTCCTGGTCGCCAGGGGACGCAGCGGGGCGGCCCTGGAGCCGGCTCTGCGGCTGGCGGAGGAGCGGGGCATCCCCAGGGAGTTCGTGGATCGGCGGGAGCTCGACAGGCTCGCCGGCCGGACATCCCACCAGGGTGTGGCGGTCCTCTGCCGTCCTTACCGATACGCCTCCCTGGAGGAGGCGGCCGGGGAGGGAGGCGGCCGGGGGCAGCGGCTGGTGGTGCTTCTGGACGGCGTTACGGATCCCCAGAATCTGGGGGCGATCATACGGACGGCCTGCTGTTTCGGGGCCTCCGGCGTTGTGATCCCGGAGCATCGGGCGGCGCCGGTGACGCCGGCGGTGATGAAGGCATCCGCCGGGGCGGCGGGAAGGATTCCCGTGGCCCGGGTGGTGAACCTGGCCCAGGCCCTGGATGCCCTCAAGGGGATGGGCTTCTGGGTTTACGGAACGGATGCCGCCGAGGGCACGGAGGCCGCGGCCGCTCCGTTCGGGGGCGATACGGCGGTGGTCATGGGGAGCGAGGGCTCGGGCCTCCGTCCCCTGATTCGCAGGAAATGCGACTTCCTGCTGTCCGTTCCCATGGGGGGTGGCTTCGATTCTCTGAACGTTTCCGTGGCGGCGGGTATCATCCTGTATGAAGTTTCGCGCCGGCGGAACCCCGACCGGGGACATGTCGGGAAACCAACCGTCTGAAGAAAGGAAGGGACTATGCCTGCGTACGTTTGGGAGGCGACGACCAGAGCGGGTGCCGTCAAGAAGGGGGAACTCGAGGCGGTCGATCCGGCGGCGGTTCGGACCCTGCTGCGGCGGCAGGGATTCAAATCCATCACCGTCAAGGCGAAGCCCAAGGACCTGCTGGAGTACCTGCCCTTCCTGAAACAGAAGGTGAAGGAAAAGGAAGTCGTGGTCTTCTGCCGGATCTTCGCCACCATGATCAATGCCGGCCTGCCCCTGATGCAGTGCCTTGATCTCCTGGCGCAGCAGGAGGCGAACAAGACCTTCCAGAAGATCATCCGGGCCATCAAGGAAGACATCGAGGGCGGCATGACCCTGACGGACGCCCTGAAGAAATATCCCGAGATCTTCGACCAGCTCTTCGTAAACCTCGTTGCGGCCGGGGAAAGCGGCGGTATTCTCGACGTCATCCTCCAGCGGCTTTCGAGTTACATGGAAAAGGCGATGAAGCTGAGATCGAAGGTGAAGGGGGCCATGACGTATCCCGCCTCGGTTCTCGTCATCTCCATCGCCGTCGTGGCCCTTCTGCTCCTCAAGGTCATCCCGGTCTTCCAGAAGATGTTCGAGGGCATGGGAGGGGAGCTTCCCGGGCCGACGCAGTTCCTGGTCGACGCAAGCGCCTTCATGCAGAAGTACTTTCTTCTCATGATCGGGGTCGTGGTGGTGATCGGCTATGCATTCAAGCGGTTCTACGCCACCGAGAAGGGGACCCTCACCATCGACGCCATGGTCCTCAAGGCCCCCGTCTTCGGCCCCCTCATCAAGAAGGTGGCCGTGGCCAAGTTCACCCGCACGCTTTCGACCATGATGTCCAGCGGCGTGCCCATCCTCGAGGGGCTGTCCATCGTCAGCAAGACGGCGGGCAACAAGATCATCGAGAACGCCCTGGTCAAGGTCCGGCAGAGCATCAGCGAGGGCAAGACCATTGCCGAGCCCCTGCAGGAGGCGGACATCTTCCCGCCCATGGTGGTGCAGATGATCGCCGTCGGCGAGGCGACGGGAGCCCTGGACACGATGCTGGCGAAGATCGCGGATTTTTACGACGACGAGGTGGACGCGGCGGTGGAGGCCATGACCGCCCTCCTGGAGCCCTTCATGATGGTCTTCCTCGGCGGTGTCGTCGGCGGCATGATCATCGCCATGTACCTGCCGATCTTCAAGATGGCTTCGGTGGTGGGGGGATAGAAAGCAAAGGGGGGGAAAAATGGTCGGGATGGCGCGATTTGAACGCGCGACTCCTGCATCCCGAATGCAGTGCCCTACCAGGCTGGGCCACATCCCGACACGGGCGGCACCATATACAATCCGGGTATAAATGTCCACCCCTTTTTTTCTCCGGATTCCGGTAATCCCGGCAAGTTAGGAATCAACCGTGATCATTTACGACCTGCGCTGCAAAAACAATCACACGTTCGAGGGCTGGTTCCAGGACCGGACGGCCTTTGAAAAGCAAAAGGACGGGAATTACATCACCTGCCCGGTCTGCGGGGAGATGGAGGTCGCCGTCGTTCCGTCCGGCCGCGCCTGCGCGGCGCGGGAGTCCAGGCCGGAATCGCGGGATCCGCGCGAGATCACGCCGGCGAAGGCCTTCCGCATGTTCCATGAATTTCTCAACAAGCACTTCGACGACGTGGGAGACCGGTTCGCCGAAGTGGCCCTCAAGATCCATCGCGGAGATGAAGAGAAGCGGAACATCAAGGGCACCACGACCCCGCAGGAAGAGGACACCCTCCGGGAAGAGGGCATCGAATTCCTGAAGATCCCGGTTCCGAAGCTCGACAGCTGAGCATCCCGCCCGCTCCGGGCCGCCGGCCGGTCCGGCGCCACCGATATCACCGGAAACCTCATGGAAAAAAGCTATCCGGACATCCTGCAAGCCATCGGCAACACCCCGCTCGTCGAAATCCGGCGCCTGAACCCCAATCCGAACGTCCGTATCCTGGCGAAACTGGAGAGTTTCAACCCCGGCGGCTCCATCAAGGACCGTCCCGCCCTGACCATGATCGAAGGGGCGGAGAGGCGCGGCGAGCTGACGGCGGACAAGATCATTCTCGAGGCCACGAGCGGCAATACCGGTATCGGCCTGGCCCTGATCGCCGCCGTCAAGGGGTACCGGATCTGCCTGATCATGTCCGAGGCGGTGAGCGAGGAGCGCAAGCGGATCCTCAAGGCCATGGGGCGCCGGATCACCAAGGCCCAGACGATCTATGACTATTTCATCTGGCAGCTCTCCTTCCT
>CAYNEJ010000100.1:0-12733 GCA_964396205.1 uncultured Syntrophaceae bacterium | reverse complement strand
TCGGAAAATGCCGCCAGGAAACAGTGGCTGCCGGCCACGAGACGGGTGACGTCGCGTGGATCCGGATCCGCCGTTTCTTCCCACCAGCCTGCCGCCCGGTACAGGCCGAGGATCCGCTGAATCTCCTCTTCCGTCGGGGTGGTGAGAAAGCGGAATTCGATTGCGGCGTCCGCCATGGTCAGCCCTTGTAGATGTAACGTTCCAGGAGGCGGTGGTAGGGAGTCCAGTCCGAATCCTCCTCCGGTGAGGCCTCGATGAAGGTCTGCAGGGCGTTGACCTTGGCGTCCAGGTCGTCCATGTGGTGGACGATCAGGGCCTCCAGGGTCTTGGGGCGCTTGGGGGAGCCGAATTCCAGGACGCCGTGGTGGCTCAGGATCAGGTGCCGAAGCGCCATGGCGGTCTGTTCCGGGAAATCCGGCAGGCCGGCAATCCGGGCGTCCAGCATCTCGACCCCCATGACGATGTGCCCCACCAGCCTCCCCGCATCGGTGTACTCCACAAGCCGGTCGTAGGAGAACTCGTGAACCTTCCCGATGTCGTGGAGGATGCCTCCCGTGATCAGGAGATCCCGGTTGGCGCCGGGGTAGTGATCCGCCGCCCGCTCCAGGAGTCTCGTCACCGACAGGGTATGCTCCAGGAGTCCCCCGATGGTGTTGTGGTGAAAGCTTTTGGCGGCGGGAGCCCGCTTGAAGCGGCGGACAAGGGCCTCGTCCCGGAAGAATTCCATGAGCAGGGCCTTCAGGTGGGGCGTGGCGATCCGGTCCACGAAACCCATCAGTTGGGAGAACATTTCCTCGGGGTCTCCTTCGCAGACGGGAAGGAAATCCATCGGATCTACTTCCTTCTCCTCCAGCTTTTTCAGTCCCAGGATGTTGAGCTGGACGGCGTCCCGATAGCTGACGGCCCGGGCGTTGACCTGGACGAAATCCCCTTTTTTGAAGGCCTGATCCCATTCGGGGGCGTGATCCCAGACTTTTCCGTCCACCTCCCCCGTGCGGTCCTTCAGTTTGAGGCTGAGGTAGGGAGCCCCCTTCATGGAGAAGGCCATGTTCTTTTCCGCCACCAGGAAGACCTCGCTGACCTTGTCCCCCTGCCTGATATCCCGGGCAAACACGTTTTTCATGTCGTTTTTCCTATCCGTTCATTATGGGTGTAAACCGTCAGGGATCCCCTCCGGATGCCCCCCACCAGGGTGATTCCCGCCCGCTCCGCCGTGCGGACAGCCTCCGCCGTGGGCACGCCGAGAGAAAGCAGGATGGGGATTCCCATGACGGTCGCCTTCGATACGATCTCCACGGACGTCCGCCCCGTCCTTACCAGAAGCTTGTCCGCGCAGTCGATCCCGTTCAGGAGGGCATGGCCGGAGAGCATGTCCAGGGCGTTGTGGCGTCCGATGTCCTCCCGGACGGTGAGGATTCCGTCCGGATCGGCGAGGGCGGCGCCGTGCGTGCCCCGGGTCCGTTCGTGAAGCACGCAGGCTTCCACGAGACCGTCGACGAGGCGAAAGACCTGATCCGGAGTGACCGCTGGTGTCCCCGGCTTGAACGCCTTCACGGCGGGGCGGATTCCGGATCCCCGGGCGCCGCTGGAGGCGATGGTTTCCCCCCTCGTTTCCGGTACCGGTCCCGCTGTCCCGGCTGCGCTCCGGATCTCCACGGACAGGATCTCTCCCGGCCATGCGAGGCCCGGCCCGGGCTCGCTCAATCGTTCGATGCCGACGATGTCTTCGGCCCGGCCGATGCGGCCCTCGGAGCGGAGAAAACCGGCAGCCAGCTCCTCGATGTTTTCTCCCATGCAGGCAATGGCGGCCAAGCGCTGTCCGTCCAGGCGCACTTCCAGGAGAACCTCCCGGATAATCGGAGCGGTGTCCGTCCGGAAGACGCCCCCGTGGTAAACGGCGGCTTTCATGATCTCAACGGGGTCCGCTCTGCGATCCGTCATCCTTTTCCCGCTCCCGGAGCACCCGGTGGTCTCCCACCCGGATGGTCAGCTTTGCCTGGTCGAAATACTCCATCAGGGGAATGATGAACTTCCGGGACAGGCCTGTCAGATCCTTGAAGTCCGTCGGATTCGCCTTGCCGGCCTTCCGGAGAAAAGCCCGGTAGTCTTCCCGGAGACGCGCCAGGGCGTCCCGGTGAAAGTGCAGGTCTTCATTGATCCGGACCAGGATTCCCTCCTGGATCAGGACTCCCAGGATCTTGTCCGCCTCCCGCTTCCGGTCCCGGAACCTCTCGGCGAACTCCCGGACCGTCGGCGGGGCGTAGCCCGCCTCCTGGTAGATCTGCAGGATCTCGCCCCGCAGATCCTCCTGGCTGCCCTTCCAGTCGACCCGGTGCTCCTCCAGGCGGACCGTGTCCCGCTCCGCCACCAGGCGGCCGGCTTTTTCCAGGTCCCGCAAGGCGGAGCCGAACAGCTTGACGGGGATGTACGAGCCGGCGGTGCTGCGCAGCTCCTCACGGGGGATCCCCTCTTTCAGGGGGTTTTTCTCGTGGTAGGTGCGAACTGTCCGGAGAATCCGCTCCTGGACGTCGTCATGGGCGGTTCGTGAAACGGCACGCCACTCTTCGCGATCCATGAGGATCGCACGGCGGTCCGTGAACAGCTTTTCCAGGATTTTGCGCAGGGCCGCTTCCGGGAGACCCGTGCGGACCACCATCTCGTTCAGCGTCGCGCCGCCGAATCCCGAGCGGTCGAGAATCACGGAGACCCGCTCCGCTTCGTCGCCTGCCGCAAGGATGTCAAAGTCCCGCAGGCCCTTCTCTCCGTGGGCCTTGTGTTTTCGGGCCAGAGGGTCGAGGATCGTTCCGCCGCCGAGGGTGGTGACGGGGGAATAGCTGCGGATGACATACCGGTCACCCGCCAGGGCCACCACGGGGTTTTCAAGGTAGAACTGGACGTGGGCCTGCCGGCCCGGTGCCAGGTCGCCACCCTCCGGGAGGAGGACCCGGGCCATCGTTTCGCTGGTTCCCGTGTGAAAGCGTACCAGTGTGCGGTTTTTGAGCTTTTTTTCCTGGCCGGCCAGATACTGGAACACCGTGTCGATGCGGCGGGTCGGCTCGATGGTTCCCGGCCGCGCCAGCACCTCGCCCCGCTCGACGGCATCCCGGTCCAGCCCCTGGAGGTTGATCGCCGCCCGCTGCCCCGCCTCGGCCTCCGGCACGGTTTCGTTGTGCACCTGGATACCCCGGACCCGGGCCTTCTGTCCGGGCGGCAGGAGAACCACCTCTTCGCCGACGGAGACCCGGCCGGTGGCGACGGTGCCGGTGACCACCGTTCCGAAGCCCCGCATGGTGAAGACGCGGTCCACGGGAAGGCGGAAGAGCCCGGCGTCGGTTTCCTCCTCCACCGCGGCTGCGACCGTCTCGATGGATGCCAGGATGTCCGGGATTCCCTCCCCCGTCAGCGCCGATACGGGAATCACCGGGGAGCCTTCGAGGAAGGTTCCCTGGAGGAACTGGCGGATGTCTTCCGTGACGAGCTCGAGCCAGTCCCGGTCCACCATGTCGATTTTCGTGAGGGCCACCAACCCCCTGCGGATTCCCAGGAAGGTGCAGATGGCCAGGTGCTCCCGGGTCTGGGGCATGACTCGTCGGCGGCGATGACGAGGATGACCAGGTCGATCCCGGCGGCGCCGGCAACCATGTTGCGAATGAAGCGCTCGTGTCCCGGAACGTCCACCACCCCCAGGGTCTGCCCGCTTCCCGTTTTCAGGAAGGCAAAGCCCAGTTCGATGGTGATCCCCCGCTGCTTCTCCTCCTTGAGGCGGTCCGTGTCGATCCCGGTGAGGGCTCTCACCAGGGCCGTTTTCCCGTGATCCACGTGTCCCGCCGTGCCGACGACGATATGCCTCATGATTTCCCCATTCGGCGGGCAATCTAGCAGAAAGGGGGGGGATTCACAAGGAGCGAAGGGGCATCCGCAACCAGGCGCGGTCATCCGAAAATTTTGATTTGAGCAGGAGGACGGCCTTCAATTTCCGGGTGCCCTTTTCGACGATGCGGCCGTCTCGCGCCTATCCAAAAGGATGCTCAGAAAGTCCCGGTCAAGGACGCGGGGAAGTCCGAAAAAATAAACCAGGGCAATGGCAAGGTCGACCACTCCCAGGAGTGATGTCAGGATGCCCATGCCGGCATACAGGCCGTACCACACGAAAAGGACAAAAGCCGTGACGCGCGAAAAACCGTCCCAGAAGACGATCGTTGCGCGGTTGGCCAGGTCCCGGGAGGAATAGACCAGGATGATCCCGAGAAAAAAGAGGAAGAGGGCCGGCAGCAGATGCCAGAACCGGTTCGCCGGGGCTTCGATGCCCGCCAGCAGGAGCGCATTCGGTACGGCAAAGAGAATCCCCCCCAGAACATTCATCATCCCGGTCACGAAAACGAACGATTTCATTGCGATCACCCCTTTCCAGCGTTTCGGCTGCAGGTTTGGAGGTTTCCCCGTGCCGGCGAAGATCCTGCCGATGCCGTCATCGGCCTGATTCCGTCATGCCCCGGTCTCCCCGCCGGCGGGAAGATCCACGGGCGGCCTGATCGTCCGTCCGTCCGCTTTTTCGCTTCGGCGCACCGAGGGATCCCTGCGGGTGGAGTTCATGAAGCCCAGATCGAGCTTTTCCAGTGTCCGGGCGGTCGGAACACCGTCGGCGTCCCACCCCCGGAGGCGGTAGTACCTGGGCAGCATCTTCGCCAGGGGGACCACGGTCTTCTTCTTCCCGGGGATCTGCTCCTCGTGGGTGAACCGCCTGGCCAGGCAATCGTCCTTCGCGGAGAACCCCTCGCGGATATTGTAAAGCCGCTCCATGGTGAAGCCCCTCTCACCCATCCGCATGAACCTCCCGAAATCCATCTTCATGCCTGTGGCCATTTCCAGGGCCTTCGTGTGCGGGAGCATGGGGAGGTGGAATCGCATCAGGGACGGAGGCATCTTCAAGGTCAGCTCGATGGCGGCCCAGGAGCGGGTCAGGGCCTGGGTGACCAGCCAGTTCATGGGCCTGGAATTTGCGATTTTGAAGAGGAAGGAGGGGAGAATCGTCCAGCTCGTGAAGAGGCAGTTTCCCCCGGCGCTGATCGATGCGAGCAGGTTCTGGTCGAGGATCGTGTAGCCCGGCTTGGAACGGTGGTCGTAGGGGTTGAGGATGGCGGGGCCCGTGGCTTCGAAGTAGATCATGTAGCCGCCGTCCAGGTGGCAGGCGCCGCGGTTCGCCGTGGCGTAGCCGAGGCCGTGACCCACTGCGCCCCGGGGCTCGTAGGCGGCCATCTCCATGCCCTTGGAGTGGGGGGCGAAGTCCTCGCCCCCGTATTTCTGCGACAGGTAGCGGACGCCCTCCGCCAGGTCGTTCCCGATGCCCTCTCGGCAGGCGATGGACCGGAGTGTCTCGGAGATGTTGTCCTTTTTCCCGAACTCGATCCCGTTCTTCCACAGGCCCTTTTCATTCAGTTCAGCGGCAAAACCCAGGACCGTTCCCGAAGAGATGGTATCGAGACCGAGAAGGTCCAGCTCGTAGTTCCACCGAATGATGGCGTCCATGTCGTTGATGAGAAGGTTGGACCCAAGCAGGCATAGTATTTCATACTCCGGTCCCTTGACCTCGCGGCCGTCGAGGTTGACGACCCGGGCGCAGCGGATCGGGCAGGACTGGCAGCCGGCGTTCCTGACAAGCCGGGTCTCCGCCAGGGTCTGGCCCGTCAGCATGGGAGCGTCCTTGAAGGTCCCGGAGGAGAAGTTCTTCGTCGGGAGGGCGTTGTGGTCGGAAATGCTTTTCAGGAAGCCCGACGTGCCGTACCTGGGTGCAAAATCTCCCGTGGCCGGATGCCCCTTGAGCATGTCGATCCATTGCTTGATCAATTCCTTGAACGCCCCCGGGGCATGGAGCTCGATTTTCCGGTTCCCCCTGGCGACCATCCCCTTGAGGTTCTTCGACCCCATGACGGCACCCATGCCCGAGCGCCCGTGGCTGCGGTCCTGGGAGATGACGATGGCGTACTTGACGAGATTTTCTCCAGCGGGGCCGATGACCATCTTGCCGGCCCTCCGGTCGCCCATCTTCTCCTTGGTTTCTTCCGTGTCCATTCCCCAGAGGTGGGACGCGTCCCGGATCGCTACCCTGTCCTCGTCGATGTCAAGGTAGACCGGGCCGTTCGCTTTTCCCCTGACGATGACGCCGTCCCAGCCCGCCCGCTTCAGGTGGATCCCGAAGTGTCCGCCGCTGTTGGAATGGCCGATGGTTCCGGTCTGCGGGCTCTTGGCGGAGATGTCGTACCGGCTGGTCGACGGCGCCCCCGTCCCCGTCAGGGGGGATGTCATGACAATCAGGATATTCTCTTCCGATAACGGGTCGATGCCCGGTTTCAACTCGTCCCAGAGAATCTTCGTGGAGATGAATCTGCCGCCGATGAAACGCTCCCGGTCCCGGTCGGACAGGTCGTAGCTGCCGATCTTCCCCGAAGTGAGATCGACGTCCAGAATCTTTCCCATGTAACCCTTGTATTTACTTGCCATCGATGACCTCGCGTCTGTAAAATGCCGCTGCCCTCATGCCGGAATGCACGGCCTGCGGGGGCGTCGGGAATCACCCGTCTGTCTTGCAGGAAACCGTTTCGGCCGTCTCAGCCGGTTCTTATCCCGGGCTTCTTCTTGACAGAGGGTTGACTTCCTGTTACAGACAAATATCAATTATCAATAAACGATAATGCTGTCAAGGGATATTGCCCCTGCCATGCTCCGCACCGACACGACGAAACGGGAGGGCAACGCGTAAATGTACAAAATCAAATCGGAAAATTTATCCCAGAAGGCTGCCGACATCATCAGCGGCCGGATTATCCGCAAGGAGTTTCTGCCCGGCGAGCGCCTGATCGAGACGAGAATCGCCGGAGAACTCGGGGTCAGCCAGGGAACGATTCGCGAGGCCTTCCGCATCCTGGAAAAGATGAAGCTGGTGACGATCGAGGCGCGCCGCGGGACCGTCGTCACCCAGCTCAACAGCGATTACATCGATTCCCTCTATGACATCCTGGCGGAGCTCTACGGCCTGATGATACGAAAGGTCATCATCAGGATTACTCCCGATGAGGCCGTGGAGATTCTCGAGGGAATGGAAAAAATCAGGGCGTGTGCGGAGACAGAGAACGGCCAGGGATACGGCGAGGCCATGTTCGACGCCATCTCGATCCTGCTCCGCATTGCCAGGGATCCCCTTCTCGAGCACACCATCACGGAGCTCTGGCAGGTCAAGCGATGGGTCGAGTATGAGGCGCTGATCTCCCGAAAAGAGGAGCTCACGGACAGTTACAGGGAGTTGCTGAAGATTCTGGAGGCGGCCGTGGAGGGTAAAGAGGATGATGCCGTCCAGAAAATCCGCGAGTATGCGAGGTATGAAAAAAAGGTCGCTCTCAAGGTTGTCGGTTGCGGATCGCACCTCGAACCGGCCCGAGGTGCGCATGAGTAGCCGGCATCGCAGAGACGGGCGGGGCATGTCGTCCGGGTCTGTTCATCGCCCTCCCTGCGACAGACCGGGGGACCGGTCATGAATGGAAGAAATTCATGCCAGAAGGCTGTTCCGTGCATCAACGGGGCTTACCTGTTTTGAATTCCCAGAAGGGGCGAGGTCTCAGGGCGGGATGCCTTCACCCCCGGAACGGAAGGGGAAAACCGATCGAAGGAATCATTTCGCATCTCGGGAACTCGAGACAGGATGACATGCTTGGGGTTCCGCTCCCGTCGCGGGCATCCGGAGGGACCCGGAACGAGGGGGCACTTTTTTGTTGATATGGGGGTATGGGATTTGCTAAGCATACCCGTTTTGCGGCGGACAGGGATCAACATGCGGATTCTCGGACTGGATTACGGAGAAAAACGAATCGGGGTGGCGATGTCCGACGAACTGGGACTCACCGCACAGGGCTTGACGGTTCTCGAGCGGAAGAACCGCCGGACGGATCTGGAAGCCTTGCGCCGCCTCATCGAGGAGTACGGAGTGGAGAAAGTGGTTGTGGGATACCCGGTGCGCATGGACGGCACCAAGGGCATCCAGTGCGAAAAGGTTGACCGGTTCACCCGGCTCCTGGAGGAGACCTTCGGACTTCCCGTGCTTCTCCAGGAAGAGCTCCTGACGACGAAGGAAGCCGAGGAGATTCTAAGGGCCGCCGGAACCGGCCGCAAAAAGCGGAAGGCCGTGGTTGACAAGCTCGCCGCCGTTCTCATTCTCAAGTCCTATCTGGACCGCCCGGCCATCTCCTCTTCGGAAGAAGCGTGAAGATGATGGCAAAACCGATCAAGGGGAAGATGATTCTGCTCTTCCTGGCGGGCATCGCATTCATCCTCCTGACATCCTTCCTCTATTTCACCTACAGCCCCGTTGACGACCAGCATGTGACCTCCACGGTGGAAATACCCAGAGGGACGGGTTTTGTGGAGATTGTCGGCATTCTGGAGAAGACGGGCCTGGTGCGGAACAAACCTTTCTTCTACACCCTGGCGGTCCTGAAGCGGTCCAACCGGCAGATCCGGGCGGGAGAATACGAACTGGCCAGCTCCATGTCGCCCAACGAGATCATCGGACGGCTCGTCAGGGGGATGATCAAGGGCTACAAGGTGACGATTCCCGAAGACTGGTCGCTCCAGGAGATCTCCGACCTGCTGTCGTCCCCCGAGTTGAGGCTGGTGGACCGGGAGACCTTCCTGGCGACGGTCCGGGATCGGGATTTTCTCAGGAGTCTGAACATCCAGGGGCCGAGCGCCGAGGGGTACCTGTTCCCGAATACGTACATTTTTAACCGTACCATGGGGCCCCGGGAGATCGTCAAGGCGATGGTCCACCAGTTCTGGAAGGCCTTCACGCCGGAGATGAGAAGTCGTGCCGAGCAGATGGGACTGACCGTCCACGAGGCCGTCACCCTGGCATCCATGATCGGGAAGGAGACCGGTCTGAAAAGTGAGAAAGACCTGATCTCTGCGGTGTTCCACAACCGGTTGCAAAGGGAGATGAAGCTCCAGTGTGATCCCACGGCGGTTTACGACCTGGAGCGCTTCAACGGCGTCGTCAAGAGGAGGCATCTTCGGAGAAAATCTCCGTACAACACGTATGTTATTGATGGCTTGCCGCCTGGTCCCATCGCCAATCCCGGGGCTGACTCCCTCCACGCGGCCCTCCATCCGGAAAAAACCGATGTTCTTTACTTTGTATCGCGGCAGAATGGGAGCCACGAGTTTTCGAAGAGCTTCCTCGCTCACAACGAGGCGATCATCAAGTACCGCCGAATCAGCGAGGCGCTGAAGGCGGCTGAAACGGCTGCGGAGCCGGTCAATCAGCTTCAGCCGGAACCCTGACGGCCCGCTGCCGGAGCCGTCCGGGGCCTTCTCCGAAAGGGGCCGGATTGATTGTTGCGCTGCACAATCATCGGACCCCTCCCCGTTCTCCTGTCTCAAATGCCCGGTGACATTTTATCTCCTGTCGACCGCCGGCGGACCGATTGGATCCCCGGAAGACCTTCCTTTCCGATTTAGCCCGAAATCTCTCCACTGCTTGATCATCATGATTTGATTCAACGGGTTGGCTTGGTTTGCGTGCCGCAGGACGGGGGGAGGATGTCTCCGGTGCCGACGTGAAACCGAGGCTCCGGACGCCGATCCCGATTCCCCCTTTCGCGCTCTGGTTCAGGTGGCGGGAAATGGGCAATTATTCAAGAGAAAATCGTATTTTTTCTTGACAAACGGAAATCCCCCCCTTTATAGTCGCCACGTGGAGCAAAGTGGATCGTAGTGGAGGAGATCCTTTGTCTGGATTCCGGGGACAATATTATCACACCATCGACGAGAAGGGGAGAATCATCTTTCCTTCGCGGTTACGGGATGTTTTTGCCGAATTCTATGACAATCGCCTCGTCGTCACCAAATGGGACGGTTACCTGATGGCCTTTCCTTACCAGGAATGGCTGGTCATCGAGGAAAAGGTCTCCTTTCAGTCCATCCTCCGGAAAGAAGTCCGCGCTTTTCAACGGTTTTTCATGTCCGGCGCGGTTGACTGCACCCTGGACGGGCAGGGCCGGATCCTGCTTCCCCCCCACATGCGCGAATATGCCGGCCTGGAGAAGGACATCGTCCTGGCCGGCATGCTCAAGAACATCGAGATCTGGAGCCGGTCCCGCTTCGACGCGGAAATGAAGCGGGCGGAAGGAAATCTGGAGGACGTCGGACGGCATCTCGCCGATCTGGGTCTCTGAACGGGGAGACCCCCATGGCAGCCTTTCATCAGCCGGTCCTTCTGGAGGAGGTTCTTGCCCTTCTGAACTGCCATTCCGGCGGGATCTACGTGGACGGAACCGTCGGGGGAGGAGGCCATGCCCGGGCCATCCTGGAAAGAACCTCCCCCGACGGCCTGATGATTGGAATCGACCAGGACGATGAGGCCCTTCGCGAGGCTTCGGGCACCCTGGCTCCTTTCGGAAACCGGGTCTTCCTGGCGAAGGGAAGCTTCGCCGATCTCCGGGAAGTCCTTGCGGCTCGTAAAATCGGTCCGGTACAGGGGATTCTTTTCGATCTGGGCGTATCGAGCCACCAGCTCGACACCCCGGAGCGGGGATTCAGCTTCTCCCTCGAGGGTCCGCTGGACATGCGGATGAACCCGTCGTCCGGTCCCGCGGCCCGGGACTTGATCCGGAGTGCCGGGGAAGCAGAACTGGCAGGCATTTTCAGGGACTTCGGGGAAGAGCGCTACGCCCGCCGGATCGCCCGCGCCATTGTCGAGCAACGGAGGCACGAGCCCATCGGAACCACCGTTGAGCTTGCCGCCCTGGTTGCCCGGGTCGTTCCCGGGAGAGCGGCGAATGGACGAAGGATACACCCGGCCACCCGGGTTTTTCAGGCCCTCCGGATCGCCGTGAACAGCGAGCTGGACCATCTGAAGCGGGGGCTTCTGGAAGGGTTCGAGGCGCTGGCTCCGGGAGGGAGGATGGCGGTGATTTCGTTTCATTCCCTGGAAGACAGGCTGGTCAAGGAGACCTTCCGTTCCTGGGAAAAGACTTGTACCTGCCCGCCGGGCATCCCGGTCTGTACCTGCCGGGCGAAGGCAAAGGCGAGAGTATTGACGAGGAAGCCGCTCCGCCCCCGCCCGGAGGAGGCGGATGCCAATCCCCGGGCGAGGAGCGCGAGGCTCAGGGCGGCGGAAAGGATCTGACGGTGCAGCGGACGGGTGAATGGGGGGCGGCGATTCCGCGGGGAGAGGGAACCTTCTCCTGGTGGCGCTATTCTGCATTCATCGTCGTGGCCTTCGTCCTGATGGGCATGCTGACCCTGTATGTCTGGTCCCACGTCCGCATGACCCAGCTGGAATACAAGACGGCCGCGGAACTCAACCGCAAGGAACAGCTGCTGGACGAGCAGCGGAAACTGAAGATGGAAGTTGCCACGCTCAAATCGCGAAAGCGCATCGAGACGATTGCCCGGGACACCCTGAACATGACCTTTCCCGAACAGGATCAGGTCATCATCGTGAAGTGACGGGAGGGAGCCGCCCATGAGCAGGGAATCCTCCAAATGGCTGCGTTTCCGGCTGGCGACACTGCTGTGCTTCTTCCTGATTCTGTTTGTCGCCCTGATTTCGAGGGCGATCCAGCTCCAGATCCTCTCCGGCAAGACGCTCAAGAAGATGGCCGACCGGCAGCACATCCAGCCGGTTCTGCTCCAGCCCGAGCGGGGGATCATCTTCGACCGGAACGGGGAGAAGCTGGCTGCCAGCGTTCAGGTCGATTCCGTCTGTGCCGAGCCCTCCCGGATCGCCGATCCGGATGCCGCCGCCCGGAGACTGGCGCCGATTCTCAAGATGGATCCGGAGGTCATCCGCAGGAAGATCGCCAGGCGAAAGCATTTCGCCTGGATCGCCCGGCGGATTCCCGACAGCCAGGCGGATGCCTTGGAGAAGCTGAAGATCGAAGGCATCTACACGGTGAAGGAGTCCAGGCGAATCTATCCCAACGGCGAACTCGCGGCGGCCGTGGTCGGCTATGTGGGCATCGATGCGGACGGCCTCGAAGGCCTGGAGATGCGGTACAACGACGACCTCAAGGGAACGCCCGAAAAGCTCGCATGGTTCCGCGACGCAAAGGGAAAGAAGATCTTCGCCCGCGTGGAGGGGGCGGAGGCGGCGAAGACGGAGGACAACTACAACCTGGTCCTGACCATCGACTCGCGGATCCAGTACCTGGTGGAGACGAAACTCAGGGAAGCGGTGCAGGCCAAGGGCGCCCGGGGCGGCTTCGCGATGGTGATGGATCCGAAGACGGGCGAGATTCTGGCGATGGCCAACGAGCCCGGCTTCGACCCGAACAAGCCGAAGGACACGGCGGACAAGGGGCGGAACCGGGCCATCACGGACGTCTTCGATCCCGGCTCCACCTTCAAGCCGTTTCTCGCTGCGGCGGCCCTGGAGGAAAAGGTGGTCAGCGAATCGACCCGGCTCAACTGCGAAAATGGTGCCTACAAGGTCAACGACCGGGTCTTTCACGAGGCAAACCGGAAGAAATACGGGGCGCTCACGTTCGGGGAGGTCATCAAGTACTCCAGCAACATCGGCTGTGTGAAGACGGCGGAGCGGCTCGGCAAGGACAAATTCTACAACTACATCACCCGGTTCGGCTTCGGAGCCCGGACGGGAGTAGACCTGCCCGGCGAATCCCGGGGCCTCCTCCGTCCCGTCCGGAGCTGGACGCGGGTCGACATGTCCACCGTCGCTTTCGGC
>CAYNEJ010000099.1:307-12875 GCA_964396205.1 uncultured Syntrophaceae bacterium | reverse complement strand
TTGGTCGGGGAGGGGGGCTTCCCGGAGCGCGAATAGCGGCTTTTTCGGGGCACCCTGCCGTCACAGCGAAGCGTCCGCAAAGGCAATGTCTGAGCGCCCCCAGGCGCGAGTTTTGCCTTTGCAGCGGAGCGAGACGCTGCAGGGTCGAAAAAACGCTCCTGAGCGCGAGGGAAGTCCCCCTCCAGTGACCGGCCTCCCATTCGCGCCTGGTTCTCTGTAAAAAAGGGAAAAAAAGGAGGGGCGGATTCGAAATCCGCTCCTCCCTCGTGCCGTGGTTCATGGGCGGCCGACCGCCCTCAGAGTCCCGCCGGCTTTTTCAGCGGAACGTCCACGGGGCGGACGCAGTTTCCCACGAGGCGCTCCGTGTCGTTCATCTTCAGCTTGTCGAAGAGAAAGACGAACTGGTCCTCCAGCTCCCGGCTCAGGGCGGCCAGGGTCTCCTCCGGAAGGTCCCAGAGCTCGCGCTTGAAAGGACCGAATCCCTTCTTGCGGGTCTTGTAGAGGAACTGCTCCTCCGTGTCGCTCGCCTTCCGCTCCCCCGCCAGATCCGTCTTCAGGTACCCGTAAATCCTGTCCTTCAGCGGGACCGGGAACGCCGGGCTGTCGTAAACGATGTTCTGGAACCCCGTGGCGAGATGAACCTCCGCCGTTCCCGTGGCCGGGAAGCGGTCGAAGGCCTCGTTGGGCAGGGTGGAGGCTCCATGCTGCACGGCCCCGCAGAGTCCCCAGCGAACCCGGGCCTCCTCGGACAGCCGCTCCAGGGTCTCGAAATCCAGCTTCACCCGGGCCACCGTTCCGTCGGGAAGGGGCACGCCGCCATGGGTCGTTCCCGTCTGGACGCTCATCTTGCTGATCCCCTTGAGGCCCTCCCCCTGTTTTTTCAGAGCTTCCAGGAATCCCTCCATGTAGGCGTTCAGCTCCTCCACCGTGCTGTTCTTGCCGCCGACCTCGCCGATCTCGCCTCCCACGGAGACGGTGATTCCCTCCGGCTCCAGGTCGCGGATCATCGTCGTCAACTCCGCCGCAAGGCTGTAGTTGAGGTACTGCTGCTCCCGGACGGTCGGCTTGGAAAGGTCCACCAGCGTGGAGGTGTCGATGTCGATGTTGTAGAAGCCCCCTTCTATGGCTTCCCAGATCAGGTCCTTCACGGCCCGCACTTCCTTCCCGGGGTCCTTGGCGTATCTCCCGGCATTCACCTGGAAGTGGTCTCCCTGGATAAACAGGGGCCCTCTCCACCCCGTCTTGATGGCGGCCGCCGTGACGGCGGCGGTGTACTCGGCGGGCCGCTGCCTCGTATAGTCGATCTCGGAGCGGGCGATCTCGAAGATGACGAATCCCGTCTTTCCCTTCATGGCGGCCCGGAGAACGGCCTGGGCCGTGTGGTAGGTCAGAGTCCGAATGTTGATGGCCGGCACGGTGAAACCGGAGATTTCCTTCCTTCCCATGGCTTCGTACAGCGGCTGGATGGAGGCGGAATGGATCCCCAGGGACCAGCCGGCGCGCCGGATCAGCCATCGGCAGGCATCCCGGACGCCCTCCTCGCCGCTGAAAACCGCGGAATAGACCAGGTCGTCCACGAGGCCGTCCCTCAGCCTCCGCTCGTCCAGAACCCGGACGTCCTCCTCGACCGAGAGGACGCCCTTCAGGGCAGCACGCAACGAGTCCACCTGTTCAAAGATCACGGGCATGAAACGTCTCCTTTCTGGGAAACGGACGCAGGAGCCGGGCCGTGACCACCCGCGTCCGGGCTGTTTTCGGGGCGGTCTTCCTTCAGGACGCCTGCTCCAGGAACTCCAAGGCCTTCCGGATCTCGAAGGAACTCCCGATGTAGATGGGGGAGCACTGGTCCAGCTCCGCCACCGGAATCGAGAGGATGTCCCGGCGGCCGTCGGTCGCCATTCCCCCGGCCTGGCTGACGATGAACGCCATGGGCTGCAGCTCGAACAGGAGCCTCAGTTTCCCGTGGGGGTTCTTTTTCAGGGCGGGATAGGTGAAAACGCCGCCCTTTTTGATGAGCACCTGGTTGATGTCGGGGACGAACCCCCCGCTGTACCGAAGCTTGTAGCCCTGCTCTTCGAGGAATTCCACAAACCGCCGGTGCCCGTCCGTCCAGTCCTTCCGCAGACCGCCCAGGCTGTAGATGGATCCCCGGTCGTTGAGCCGGATGTTTTCCTGGGACAGGACGTATTCGCCCTCCCGGTTGAGGACGAACTCATGGGTGCCCTTGCCGGCCGAGTAAACCATGGTGATCAGCGGACCATAGGTGATGTAGAGGGCCGCCACCATGGAACGCGTCCCTTCTTCCTCCAGGAACGTCTCCCGGTGAATGCCGATGATGGTGCCGATGGAAAGATTCGTGTCCACCAGGGAGGATCCGTCCAGGGGATCCGCCGTGACGTAATATTTCCCGTTTCCCTGCCCGATTTCGACAATGGCCTCCTGCTCCTCCGACGCGTACTGGCGGACGAAGCCGGAATGGTGAAGCTGGTTTTTCAGGATCTCGTCGGCGCTCCGGTCCAGGGCGAGTTGCTCCTCCCCGTACACATTCCGGAGCCCCGCCAGTTTGCGGTTGGATTCATGGATTTTCGCAGAAATGTATTTCCCGGTCACGGCAATCTGCCAGATGAGCCGCCGCAGCTCCATTTCCACACCGGCCATCCACATGTGGCGTCGCAGGTCCACGACGAATTTCGTATAATCAGAAATGCCCTCTCCCATCCGTTCTTCACCTCGTTTCCTTCAAGTTGAGTCTTTGTAGCAACGAACGCTGTTTTTGACAAGCACAAAATCCACCCTTCAACCACGGATCTAATCGAAATCCATGAGGAATCTCCAACCACACGATCAGATTGCCCACATCTCCCGGCCGATCCTGTCCCGACTCCGCGGAAGAAGGCGGAAGCAGGCAGACAAAGCTCTTCCGGAATCATGAACGCCGGAAGGGAGCAACTGCGGGACCCGGCGGGATGAAAACTTGACAACCTCACTGATAACCGTTATTTACTAAGCCATTACGTTGCGGTCCGGCACAGACGGCAGCTTTTCAGATCGCTCCGGTAAAGGAAAAGTGGAGGGAACCTATGATCATCCGCTGCTGGGGGGCTCGTGGATCGATCCCCGTATCCGGGAGCGAGTATCTCAAATATGGTGGGGATACGACGTGCATCGAGATCCGGACGAAGCACAACGACGTCATCATCGTCGATGCCGGTTCGGGGATCCGGCGGCTGGGCAACCATCTCATCGCCGAAGGCGTGAATTCCTTCACCATGATCTTCACCCACGCCCACTGGGATCACCTGATGGGATTCCCCTTTTTCAAACCCATCTACTTCCCGAAAACCTCCATTGCCATGTACGGGTGCTCCTATGCCCAGTCCTCCCTTCAGGAAATCATCTCCCGGGTCATGGAACCTCCCCATTTTCCAGTCAATTTCGGGGACATCCGGGCGGAGATCCTCTATCATGAATCCTGTGTCGAGGAACTCCGCATCAACTCCGTCACCATCAAGACCATCCCGATCAGCCACCCGAATCAGGGAGAGGGGTTCAAGTTTGAAGAGGACGGAAAGACCTTTGTTTTCCTGACGGACAACGAGCTCATGTACCGGCACCCCGGCGGGTGCGACATGGAGGATTATCTCGCCTTTTCCCGCGGAGTGGACCTCCTGATCCACGATGCCGAATACACGGAAACGGAATACCTCCGCACACGGGCCTGGGGCCACTCGGTCTACACGGACGCTCTGAATCTGGCCCTGGAGGCGGGGGTGCAGCGCCTCGGCCTGTTCCATCACAACCAGGAGCGGTCCGACGACCAGGTGGACTCCATCGTGCAGGACTGCCGCCGTCTCATCAAGCGGGAGGGACAAAAAATGGATTGCTTCGCCCTCCACCAGAACATGGAAATCAAGATTTAGCCGCCGCAAGCCCGTCCACCGCGGAGCGACCGCACATGCAGCGACGGCGGCCATAATACATTCCAACAGGAAGGAGACCAACCATGAAAAGGAACCCGACAACAGCCGCCCGCGGCCTGGCCCCGCTGGCGATATTCTGGATGATCCTCGCGGGGATATGGATCCTTCCCTGCGGCATGGCCCAGGCCCATGCGCCCAGCGACCTGAAGTTCAGCTACGACGCGGCGGCCCAGACACTCCAGGTGACCATCACCCACTCCTCCCCGGTTCCAAGCTCCCACTACATCAAAAAGGTGGAGATCAGCAAAGACAAAAAGGTCCTCGTTTCACAGGATTACAAGAGCCAGCCGGACGCCCCGGCCTTCTCCTACAGTTACCGGATCCCGGCGGTTCCCGGGGACGTCCTGGAGGTGAAGGCGACCTGCAACCTCTGGGGCTCGAAATCCGCGAAATTCACCATCCCGGCAGCAAAATAGACACGCCGGAGAAACGCCTCCGCCATGAACCCACTCTGGATTCACGGCCTGCTCATGGGAGCGGGATTCGGACTGATGGTCTCGGCCGGCATCGTTTCCCGCTTCCTGAAACGGAAGCGCTGGTGGCTGAAGGGACACCGGGCCCTGGGATTCGCCGGAGCGGCGGTCCTGGCCGCCGGAGCGATCGCCGCATACCGCCTCGTTGAGGAATCCTCCGGCGCTCATCTGGATACCCCCCACACCTGGTTTGGCGCCACGGCCCTCGCCCTCTCATGGGCCGCCCCGATCCTGGGACTCCTGGCATTCCGGATCCGCGCACAGGCGGCCCGGCTCCGGGCGGTTCACCGCTGGACCGGACGCCTTGCCCTGGCCGCGGCCCTTGTCACCGTCCTGACCGGCCTCCGGCTGGCCGGGATCCTGTAACCCCTCCTTCGCCTTTCGCGGCCGGCGGCGCACCCGGGCAGATTCGTCGAATCCGTTCCCGTGCATGGCCGCGGTGAACCGTCGTTCCCGTCCCGATCACCTCCCTGCATGCCCGTTTCTCCGCCTCCCGCCGAGGCATCTGCCACGGGCACAACGGGCCGGACAAGGATCGAGCGCGGGAAATCGCCGCCACCGCACACACCGTTGCGGGACGCCGGCAGGTGGATCCACCGGGAACTCCCTGCCGGCCGCACATCGGAAATATGTTCATATTATTCGATAGTTATTTCTGCCTTGACAACCGATGGGCTCTCCCCTATATATCGCCCACCGGTTGACCGATCTCCACAGCAATCCTCCCGGAAATCTGTACGTTATCGTCGACGGACCATCCCAACAGCAAGCCGTCCATCACCCGGTGCGGCGGAAAGACAGAGGATAACATGCCGAAGCGAAGCGACATTCACAAGGTGATGATCATCGGCTCGGGACCCATCGTCATCGGCCAGGCCTGCGAGTTCGACTATTCCGGCACCCAGGCGTGCAAGGCCCTCCGGGGGCTGGGCTACAAGATCATCCTGGTCAACTCCAACCCCGCCACCATCATGACCGATCCCGGCATGGCCGACGTGACATACATCGAGCCGCTCAACGCCGCCTCCATGATCGAGATCATCGAGAACGAGCGGCCCGATGCAATCCTGCCCAACCTGGGAGGCCAGACAGGCCTCAACCTGACTTCCGAACTGGCCCGCCTGGGGATCCTCGACAAATACGGGGTCAAGGTGATCGGAGTCCAGGTGGACGCCATCGAGCGGGGAGAGGACCGGATCGCCTTCAAGGAGACGATGAACCGGCTCGGCATCGACATGCCCCGGAGCGAGCCGGCCTATACCGTCGAGGAGGCGGAAAAGATCGCCGCCCGGCTCGGTTATCCCGTCGTCATCCGCCCCGCCTATACCATGGGGGGCACCGGCGGCGGTCTCGTGTACAACCTGGAGGAGCTCCGAACGGTGGCCGGCCGCGGCATCTCCGCCAGCCTGGTCAGCCAGATTCTCGTGGAGGAATCCGTCGTGGGCTGGGAGGAGCTGGAACTGGAGGTCGTGAGGGACGCCAAGAACCGGATGATCACCGTCTGCTTCATCGAAAACGTGGACGCCATGGGGGTGCACACGGGAGACTCCTACTGCACGGCCCCCATGCTCACCATCGCTCCGGAGCTCCAGGCAAGGCTCCAGAAACACTCCTACGACATCGTCGAGGCCATCCAGGTCATCGGCGGCACCAACATCCAGTTCGCTCACGATCCCGAGACGGGGCGGATCGTGGTCATCGAGATCAACCCCCGGACGTCCCGCTCCTCCGCCCTCGCCTCCAAGGCCACGGGCTTCCCCATCGCCTTCGTATCCTCCCTCCTGGCGGGAGGCCTGACCCTCGACGAGATCCCGTACTGGCGCGAGGGGACTCTCGACAAATACACCCCCTGGGGCGACTACGTCGTCGTCAAGTTCGCCCGCTGGGCCTTCGAGAAATTCAAGGGATCCGTCGACCGGCTGGGCACCCAGATGCGGGCCGTGGGAGAGGTCATGAGCATCGGGAAGAACTACAAGGAGGCCTTCCAGAAGGCCATCCGGTCCCTGGAAAAAGGCCGCTACGGCCTGGGCTTCGTGAAGGACTTCAACCGGAAGCCCCTCGACGAGCTGATGGAGCTCCTGGCAGAGCCCTCCAGCGAGCGGCAGTTCATCCTCTACGAGGCCCTGCGAAAGGGGGCGACGGTCGAAGACCTCTCCCGGAAAACCTTCATCAAGGCCTGGTTCCTCTCCCAGATGAAGGAGCTGGTCGACCAGGAGGAGGAGATTCTGAGATACAGGGGCCGCCCCCTCCCGGACGAGCTTTTGAGACAGGCCAAGAAAGACGGCTTTGCCGACCGCTACCTGGCGCAGATCCTGGGCCTTCCCGAGGCGGACATCCGCCGGCAGCGGATCGGCATCGGCATGGCCGAGGTCTGGAATGCCGTCCCCGTCAGCGGGGTGGAAAACGCCGCCTACTACTATTCGACCTACAACGGCTCCGACGAGGTTCCCGTCAGTGACCGCCGGAAGATCATGGTCCTCGGGGGAGGCCCGAACCGGATCGGCCAGGGGATCGAGTTCGACTACTGCTGCGTCCACACCGCCTTCACCCTCCGGGATGAAGGGTTCGAATCCATCATGGTGAACTGCAACCCCGAGACCGTCTCGACGGACTACGACACGTCGGACAAGCTGTATTTCGAGCCCCTGACCGTGGAAGACGTGCTGTCCATCCATGAAAAGGAAAAACCCGAGGGGGTGATCGTCCAGTTCGGCGGCCAGACGCCGCTGAACATCGCCGGCGAGCTGGCGAAGGCGGGCGTGAAAATCCTCGGGACATCGCCCGAGACGATCGACCTGGCGGAGGACCGGGACCGGTTTCGCCAGATGATGGTCAAGCTGGGCATTCCCATGCCCGAGTCGGGCATGGCCAGCACCATCGAGGAGGCCCTCCAGGTGGCGGGCCGCATCGGCTATCCCCTGATGGTCCGGCCGTCCTACGTCCTGGGCGGGCGGGGCATGGAAATCGTCCACGACGAGGAAATGCTCAGGAGATACGTCTCCGCCGCCGTGGGCGTCACACCGGAGCGCCCCATCCTCATCGACAAGTTCCTGGAAAACGCCATCGAGGCCGAGGCCGATGCAATCTCCGACGGGACGGATGCATACGTCCCGGCCGTGATGGAGCACATCGAGCTGGCGGGAATCCATTCCGGCGACTCGGCCTGCGTCATCCCGCCCATCAGCATCCCCGCCCGGCACCTGGACACCATCGAGGAGTACACCCGGAAAATCGCCGTGGAGTTCAACGTGGTGGGGCTCATGAACATCCAGTACGCCATCGCCGGGGACATCGTCTATGTCCTGGAGGCGAACCCCCGGGCCTCCCGGACGGTGCCCCTGGTCTCGAAGGTGTGCGGCATCTCCATGGCCCGCCTGGCCACGCAGGTGATGCTGGGAAAGAAGCTGACCGACCTGAAGCTGTCCAACCGGCGGTTCCCCCATTTCGGGGTGAAGGAGGCCGTGTTCCCCTTCAACATGTTCCAGGAAGTGGATCCCGTCCTGGGACCCGAGATGCGCTCCACCGGCGAGGTTCTGGGGCTGGCGGATTCCTTCGGACTGGCCTTCTACAAGGCCGAAGAGGCGGCCCAGCAGGTCCTTCCAAACACCGGCTGCGTCCTCATCACGGTGGAGGCCCAGGACAAGGGGGGCATCACCCAGACGGCGAGGACGTTCCAGGAGCTGGGATTCAAGATCCTCGCCACGAAGGGGACCCATGACTTCCTGTCCCGCCAGGGAATCACCACGGAACCGATCCTGAAAATGCACGAAGGGCGGCCCAACATCGTGGACGCCGTCAAGAACGGGGAAATCCAGCTCATCATCAACACGCCGAGCGGCAAGATGAGCGCCTATGACGATTCATACATCCGGAAAGCCGCCATCAAGTACCGGATCCCCTACATCACGACCACGGCGGCCGCGGCAGCCGCGGTCAAGGGCATTCAGGCCTTCCGCAAGGGCCATGGACGGGCCCGATCGCTGCAAAGTTACCACAAGGATATTCAATAGGCGGGTTCACATCCCGTCCGGCGTCGGCAACAGCGGCGTGCGGAGAAAGGCATCATGGAAGACGAAATTCGCGACAACTGCGGCATCTTCGGGATCGTTTCCCGGGGCCCCTGCGTGTACGACATCTTCAACGGCATGGACTTTATCCAGCACCGGGGCCAGGAATACTGCGGCATCGCCACATATGACGGGAAGATCCACCAGGTCACCCACCACGGAAAGGCCGGGGTAGCCTTCACCGCGCAGGACCTGGAGTACCTGAAGGGTAACCAGGGGATCGGCCATGTCAGCCTCTGGGAGCGCCAGCCCATGAGCTGGCAGTCCCGGGTGGGGGACATCTCCCTGGCCTTCAGCGGCAACGTCATCAATGCCGACGAGCTCATCGGCGAGATGAAAATGCACGGCCACTCCTTCTACCGGAGTTACAACATCGAAGTGATCGCCAAGGTCATCATGGAGTCCGACGACATCCTGTCGGGCCTCTGCAGCCTGGCGGAGAGAGTCCGCGGCGCCTACGCCCTGGTCATCCTGTCGGCGGAGGGGATCTACGCCGCCCGGGATATCTACGGCTTCCGGCCCCTCATCCTCGGCAAGGACGCGGAGAGGACCGCCGTCTGCTCCGAATCGCGGGCCATCGTGAACCTGGAGATGGACATCCTCCGGGACGTGAAGCCCGGGGAGATCGTCCTGATCAACGACCAGGGTGTCCGGAGCCTCAAACAGCTTCCCTCTCCGCGGAAGGCATTCTGCGCATTTGAATGGGCCTACACGGCAAGCATCGATTCCGTCATGGACGGGCTTTATGTCCAGGAGGCCCGGAATAATCTGGGTCGCAGCCTGGCCCGGCGGGACCGTGAAGAGGGCGGAACGGAGGCGGATCTCGTCGCCCCCGTTCCCATGTCCGGCATCGGGCACGCCGTCGGCTATCACCAGGAGTCCGGCCTCCCCTACCAGGAGGTGTTCCTCTACAACCGCTACGCCGACCGGAGCTACACCCAGTCCACGCAGGACGCGCGGAAGAAAATGGCCAAGCGGAAGCTTTCCCTCCTGCGGTACGCCGTGGCGGGGAAGCGGGTCCTCATCTGCGACGACTCCATTGTCCGGGGAACCCAGATCCTCTATAAAGTGAGAGATCTGAAAGAGGCCGGGGCCAGGGAGGTCCACGTGCGGATCGCCTGTCCTCCCCTGATGTACCCCTGCGACTTCGGCATCTCCACCCGTTCCTACGAGGAACTGGCGGCTCGCCATTTTCTCCGGTCGGGAAACATCGATTCGCTGGACAAGCTGCGGGAGCTGGAACGGTGGGTGGCGGACGAGATCGGGGCCGATTCGGTCAAGTACAACAGCACGGAGTCCTTCGTCTCCGCCCTGGGCATACCCCGGGAGGACCTGTGCCTGAAATGCTTCGACGGCATCATACCGGTCCCGGCCTGAGGATGCGGTCCCGGTAGATAGCCGGGCAGGCGGACAGGGGCGATCGTTTCCGGAACAAAACCGGCGGCGGACGCTCCGTTCCGGCCGGGCCGGGGCGGACGCTCAGACCTTGAAGACCCCGCCCTCGTAAACGACGAGAGACTTGCCCGTCGAGAGCTTTGCCGTCACGGTCTTATTCTCCGTGTTCACCAGGTCCCAGTGGAGGGCCGAGTCGTTGAAGCCCAGGGCCTTCTTTTTCTCCTTCGTCAACTCCGCCGGGTTTCCCGCATAGGTGTCCGAGTACGACGAACCGACGGCCACGTGGCAGTTCCCGAAGGCCCCACCGTGGTTCTCGTCGAAGAGCGTGTCCGCCATGAAGCGGCCGATCCGGGAAAACCGGCGGTCCGTCAGGGAGAACTCGCCCAACCGGCTCGCCCCCCGATCCATGGCAAGCTGCTTCCTCACGAACTCCTCCCCCGTGGCGGCCTGTATGCCCACGGCGACGCCCTTCCGGAAGGTCAGCCGGACCCCTTCCACGTAGTTTCCGCTGCGATAGGAAGGCAGGTTCGCGTAATACGTCCCCTCGGTTCCATGCCAGTCCGGGGAAAGAAAGACTTCGTAGCTCGGGATGTTGTGCCCCGAGACGCCCGCCCATTTCCTCCTCTCCCCCGGCGTGACGGTCAGATCCATGCTTGCCGATTCGATGCGGAACGACTTCACGGGCAGGCTGTCCAGCCATGTCTTGATGTGGCCGATCTCCCGGTGGATCCAGGCCCACTTCCGCGCGGGCTCCTTCTCGTCAAGCCAGCAGGCCCGGACGATCTCGTTCTCATAGGACCTCGACGTCGTCTTCGCCTGGACGGCCAGCTCCTTCGTGGGATACGTGCAGAGGGTCCAGCCGTATTGTCCCTCCTCCTCCCGCCGGTCCAGGATGTCCTTGAGGGATTTGCGGGCCACGAGGACCTTTCCGATCCGGAGGGGATCGATCTCCTTCAGGTGTGTCAGCGACTCGGGCGCCCGCAGGAAAATCCGGCCGTTGACCTTCGCCAGGAGTTCCCGCTCCCCCGGGGCGATGAAGGACAGCTGGCGTCCGGATGATTTCTCGAAAAACAGGCGCTCCATGCGATACGTCAGGCCCATCCGCTGCACGGGCAACATCCCCCGGTCCAGGACACGGGCATACAAAAGCTCCGCCAGGGGCAGTGCCGGCGGGTCATACTGGATCAGGACGACATCCCCCTTCCGGAATTTTCCCTTCCGGGCGGTTTCCAAACCCCACAGAAGAACGTCCGCATAGCGCTCCAGCTGGGCTTCCGTCAGCATGTTCCTTTCCCTCCCTCGTGATGTGGGGGGAAGGTAGCAGAAAACGCGGGATTTGGCAAAGAGGACGGGGTGCCGGCAGGCCCTCCCCGGGGTCGGGGCGCCGGTGGCGAGAAGCGCGGCGGGACCCGCGGAAAAGGGCCAATTTTGTGTTGACAAGATTGTCTCTTTCCGTGTAGGTGCGTCGGCAAAGGATGGCCGATTGCCGATGGGTTCCCCCTTCACAAATCCCGCTGATGTCGAGCGCAAGACCTTGATGATTCTCCGCATCCTCCACGAGACGGGTCAGCCCGTGGGATCCCGTCTCATCTCGCGGCGGATGCAGGACCGGGGCCTTCCGTCGAGTGAGCGGGCCGTCCGCTATCACCTGAAACTCATGGACGAGCGGGGATTGACGCGGCTGGTCGGCAAGCGTGACGGCCGAATCATCACGGACAGAGGCATCGAGGAGATCGGCCGGGCCAGGGTCCGCGACAAGGTGGGGCTGGCGAATTCCCGCATCGAGATCCTGGCCTTCCAGACGACATTCGAACCGGAGACCGGCCGGGGGCTTCTGCCGGTCAACATCTCGCTCCTGCCGGAGGAGGCGTTTCCCGACGCGCTTCGGCTCATGGAGCCGGTCTTCGACGCGGGCTACTCGGTGAGCCGGAACGTGGCCGTGGCCGGTCCGGGACAGCGTCTGGCAGGACTTCTCGTCCCGGAGGGGCGGATCGGGCTGGCCACGGTGTGCAGCATCGTGGTCAACGGGGTTCTCCTGAAGAGGGGAATTCCCATGGACTCCAAATTCGGCGGCATCCTGCAGGTAAAAAACCGCCACCCCCTCCGGTTCGTGGAGCTGATCCATTACACCGGATCATCCCTGGATCCGTCGGAAGTCTTCATCCGGGGAAAGATGACCTCCGTCCGGAATGTCATCGACGAGGGCGAGGGAATGATCCTGGCCAATTTCCGGGAGATCCCCGCACCCTGCCTGTCCCTCATGGAGCAGCAGCTGGCCGGGCTGGCCCGGGCGGGCATCGACGGGGTCCTGGTCAAGGGTGAGGTGAGCGAGCCCGTGTGCCAGACCCCCGTGGAGGTGAACCGGGTCGGCATTGTCCTCATCGGGGGACTCAACCCGGTGGCCTGTGTCGAGGAAGCGGGCATGGACGTGGACAACCGCGCCATGTCCGCCGTCATGGAGTTCGGGGAAATGGAACCGTTCGACCAGGTGTTGAGCCGCTATCACATCCGGACGGCCACAAGAAAGAAAACCGCAACCCGTCGGTCCCGGGTGGGAACGCCGGGTGAACAACAAAAACAAGACCATTAAGAGAAAGGGGTATTGTCATGTCCGTTATTTCCGATGTCCTTGCCAAAGTTAAACAGGTCGACC
>CAYNEJ010000099.1:0-297 GCA_964396205.1 uncultured Syntrophaceae bacterium | reverse complement strand
GCGTCTGTTGGCTCCGGCAGAGGGTTATTTCACCCGCAACCCCGGCGAGCTCGAGTTCCACCAGGCCGTGGAGGAGGTCATGGAGACCCTGGAACCGACGACGAAACGTCATCCGGAGTTCGTGAAGGCAAACATCTACGAGCGCATCGTCGAGCCCGAGCGGACGATGCTGTTTCGGGTCCCCTGGGTGGACGACAAGGGGAACGTCCGGGTGAACAGGGGATTCCGGGTCCAGTTCAACAATGCCATCGGTCCGTTCAAAGGCGGCCTCCGCTTCCACCCGTCGGTGAACCTGGG
>CAYNEJ010000098.1:6460-13075 GCA_964396205.1 uncultured Syntrophaceae bacterium | reverse complement strand
ATGACGATGAAGGCATAGACCAGGTAGCTCACATAGACGGGAATCATGAAGGGCAGAAACGGAATCGCCTGGTCCAATCCGGTCATCGGAAGCTGGACCGGCTCCCGGACGGGGAAACGGTTGGTCAGGACATAGGCGAGGATATACGGCGTCCAGATCAGGTAATAGGAAAGGAAATGCTTCTGCTTGCGGACGAGTAGACGCGGCATGGGATTGGATTCGTTCCTGGTTGAGGGCTATGCACCGGCCGCGCGGGCCTTCCCGCCGCGGAGCCGATACGCCGCATAGGCGATAAAAATCACGATCGACAGCCACTGGGATGCGGAAAAGACCCACCAGTACGCCCGGTCGAGATCGTCCCGGATGAACTCGATGAGAAACCGGAACACGGCGTAATAGAGCACATAATGGATGAAGACCTCCTTCCTGCCGCGCCGGAAGGCCCGCCAGGAAAGGATCGACAGGATAAACAGAAAGACGGCCTCGATGAACTGTGTCGGGATGACCGGCAGCGATTCGGTGGGAATGAAATGACTCTGCGTCAGACCCCGCCGCCAGTGCTCGCGGGCGACCGCCGAGTTGTAGGGAAAGCGGATTCCCAGCAGATCCGACTGCACGCCGTAGCAGCAGCCGTTGAGGAAGCACCCCACCCGGTTGAAGCCGACCACCAGGAAGAGAACGAATGTCTTGCCGTCCAGGTAGCGAACGAACTTCCCTTTCAGGTCGTTGAGGGACATCAGGAAAACGCCGAGGGGATAGAAAAAGATCGCCCCGTAGAGCACCTTGGTCGAGCCGAGCGGGTTTGTGAGGAGAATTTTCGCGATGGTCAGGCGGCTGTTGATGTGGGGGGGGATGTTATCGAAAAAATAATGGAAATAGGCCGCCCCCTGGATGCAGCAGACCATGATGATGAAATAATAGAATGAGGATACCGTGAATGTCCGGAACTTGGACGGGATTCCCTTTTCCTTCCACAGCGGCTCTTCCGAAAGGACAAAGGCGACCCAGCCGACCAGGATGCCCGCCATCAGCGCGAGATAGTAGGAGGAGTAGAGGGAGCCGGCAATATACGTCCTGGGGAACATGTCGATGTCTCCTGAGGTGCGGGTTTGCTGCCTCGGGAAAACTACTTGAGTGCACAGCCCCTGTCAAGGACTTCCACCTGAAATGTGATAAAAAATCAATGAAATGCATGAAGATGGTTTTCGAAATTCCGGGAAGAATAAACTCCGGGGAGCATTTTGAATCTCCCGAAAGACGGCAAGAGGGACCCAGGCCGCCCGGGTCCCTCTTCATGAAAGCATTCTGACGATGAGATCTTCCATCAGGGGGCTGGATGGGGCCGGCTCCCCTGGGGAGCCGGCCTTTTGAATCGGTTTGAGAATGGACGTCACTGCTCCACGACGCCGGGATAGAAGCCCGTCTGTCCTCCTCCGCTCAGGGACCCGAAGAGATAGAAGGCGATATCGTCGAAGTAGGTATTGATCGCCTGCGCCCCCAGGGCATGAAGACCGAACTCCGGCGGGAAGGTCGTTGTCGTGTAGGGACCGGCATCCGTCCATTTGTTCGTCCGGATGATGCCGTAGGCCTCGTTTCCGGACGTACCCCCCATGAGGCGGATGTTCGGATCTCCGTTCTGGGACGTGTTGAGCGTCGCGTTCCACTGGACGATCGTGAAGTAGTCCGTAGCGGCCGTCCAGTCGGTGCTGACATTTGTCACCGGCCAGTACAGGGCATAGCTGGGATCGCTCAGCAGCACGGTATTTCTCGGGTTGCCGAGTCTCGCATCGTCCGTCGCGCTGGTGCTTGCGGTGCCGTAGGCCGATTCATCCGCAAAGAAGACCCAGATGTAATTGTCCCGATCCCGGAAGCCCCATGACGCGTCCGTCGAGGCGCCCTTCACGGACCCCGGAAGCGAGAATCCGGCATCGATGTTGTTCAAAAGAAGAACCACATTGTTGTCGCTGTCCTTGATCTGACGGATCACCACGGCCTTCCCGCTTCCCCCGGTGATGGTCTCTCCGATGTTGATCGCCGTGGTCGGCGTGCCCGTCAGCTTGATGGACCCCGCCTCCAGGACCCGGACCAGGATGGTGGACCAGGGTTTCAAAAGCGAGCTGCTGTCGACGACACGGTCGCTGCCCGTTTGGCTCAGGGTCTCGTAGGCGAGCCAGTAATCCGCCCCGTTCGCCTGGTTGCCGTTGCGCGTCCAGAGAACGACCATCGGCTTGTCCGCAAGCGTCTTGTCGGGAAGCAGATCATCGGATATTCCGTCGGAATTCTTCCCGCTGTCCGTGCTTGTCCTCACGAACGAGACACCGTAATAGGTCTCCTGCTGGCCGGGATTCTTGGCGCGAAGGATGACACCCGTCGCATAGGTTGACGGCCGGCTGGTGAACGTGCTCCCGGTTGCGGTACCTGTCGCGATCTTGACCTGGGCGTCGTAACTCAGGTAGCCGCCCGCCGCACTCCAGGCTGTAAAGAAGGGGCTCGGATTGCTCGGGGCGGACACGTAGGCCTCCACCGTGGGCTGGTTTCCTTTGCTGGATCCTCCCGTGGTCTGGGTCACGTTCAGGGCGTCGTTTCCGTTCACGTCGACGACATCGAACTGGCCCGACGCCGTGGCCCCCGTCTTGATGAAGTCATCGGGAGGGATCTTGTTCAGCGGGTTGATCCCCGTGTAGCCTCCACCCGGCAGGGCTTCGACGGGCAATGTGTAGGTCAGGGGCCGGCGCGCAAAAAAGTTCGATGCCGTGTCCCCGGCGGTCCCGGTCGATTTCAGCCGGATGACCCTCTGGAGGAGGATTCTCTCGTTGGCCCCCAGGCTCACATTGGTCGTTCCGGTGTTGCTCAATTTCATGATGCCCGACAGGGTCCGGGTGTTTCGGTCAAGGGTCTTGTAATAATAAAGGTCCGAATACGTTATCGTTCCCTGCGTGCCGGTGACGGTCATGACCCTGAAGGCGCCGCTCCGCGCCGGGAACAGGGAAAGATCGTCCGCGGCTCCCAGGATCAGGCTGGAAGGCATGGGCTGACTTGTCACCGTGGTCGACAACGTCGCCATCGGGAAAATCCGGCCGCTCACCGGCGTCAGGCCGGCGCCCGTAAAGCTGATGCTCGCCCGGTCCGCGGCCACCGTATACCCCGTATAGGTCGTGAGATTATAGTTCAGGGCACCGCTGTTGTAGACGGCCAGTTTGCCTGTGGTGCCGGAGCCTGCCGTCGCTGTGACGATCTCCGTCGGCACCGTTCCGAACGGCGTCGCTGATGTAACGCCTGTCGTCTTGTAGTAGAAGGATTCGACGTTGAGGCTGAAAGCACCGCTCTGCCCGTTCAAATTGAACGTCTTGCCGTTCAGAACCGTCAGCGTATCGTCCCGCGCTTCGCCGGTCGCGTCATGGAGGTAACGGCTGGCGACATAGCGGAAGCCGGACTCGGCCATGTAATAGGCCTTGTGGTCCAGGTTGGCGGAGACCTCGTTGAGGGTTGCCGAAGAGAACATGGGCAGGATGGCGGCACCCAGGATAGCCAGGATGATCATGGTCAGCACGAGTCCCACCAGCACGAAGCCGGACTTTTTGCCGACCGGACGCCGTTTCGTGGCTTCTTTTCTCCTTCTATGATTCAGGAAGCTCATGGTCCGCTCCTTTGCCTTTCCATTAACCGATCGGGGCATTGACGTTGCCCGTGTTTCTGGGATTGACCGTCGTCGTGAATTCCAGGTACCCGCCCCCCACGTCCTGCCGGGTCAATCGGAGGACGATGTCGATGCGGGCCAGAAGATTGACCGAATCCGTGCCCAATACCCAGGCCGATCCGTCGGATTTCGAATAGGTCATCGTGAAGCCGGCCACGTTGTCCACCAGGGTGTCACCCGACGCCAGGGCCGTCGCCCCCTCGGCAATCTTCACGGTCGTCCCGACGAGACCGATGGTCCGGTTGTCCGAAACGGCTCCCATCGGGGCCGTGAACATGATGCTCGATCCGCCCGCCGTCGTCACGCCCTGGATCTCGACCATCTCCCGGGTCATCCGTGACAGGGCCAGTTGGGCTTTCTGGGTCATCGAGCTGTTGTCGCGGGCAAACATGTATCCATCGACGGCCCGCACGATGCCCATTCCGGCAACGGCGGAGACGATCCCGACCAGAACCAGCACCAGGATCACTTCCAGAAGGGTGAAGCCCTTTGCCTTTTGCAGGTCTTTTTTCATGGCCTCATCTCCTTCGTCATTGCGTGAAAAGGGAGGTCACGGACTGATCCCCCTTGCGAAGGGTTACCTTGATGATGTTCGGATCGGTCCCGGTCTCGGTCCCGCCGGCTGCCGGAAATGCCGTGTTGACCACGGTCGAGCTGTCGATATCGGATCCATAGGTGGCATTGACCTTCGCGGCGGTGTCGATCTGTGCCGCGAAGGTGGCCAGGTTGAACGGCGTCGTCTTCAGGGCCGTCTGGTAATCGGCCGTGATTCGCTCCATCACCTTGAAGACGGTGAACTCCTGCTTCACCCAGATGATCGGGATGCCGCTTTTGGTGATCCCCGTCCCCATATAGACAACCAGGAGAGTTCCCAGGATCGCGGCCACGACGAGGGTGACGATCAACTCGACCAGGGAGAAGCCTCCGTCCCGTTTCCGGAATCGCGTGAATTCTCTCATGGTATGAACCCCGTATTTTTGGTGATGGTGATGCTTTCCGATCCTCCGTACGAAACCGTGACCGTCCGGTCCGCACCCTGGAGGGCGGATGCGGCGGCGTCCGTATAGGGCCTGCCGAAGAGGTCGAAGCTGACGATCACACCGCTTGTCACGGAAGGACCACTGGACGGCAGGGTAACGCTGTCGGCATCCTGGCCCGGCAGGACGACTCGGTTCGCAATCGAGCCGTTCTTGAACAGGTAATAACTCTTGCTGCTGTCAAAATTGATTCCCCAGACGGCGTTTGTGCTCATGGCACGGGTCTGGGCATAGCGGAGATGGGTTTTGATGGTTTCGGCGGTACCATTGAGGCTGTAGGCCTCCGTCGAAAACCCCCTGGAAATCACAACCGCGGCCATGATACCAAGGACCAGGAAAACCACGATGATTTCTATCATCGTGAATCCATTGGCTATCTTCCTCTTCGAATCATCCATCTCGCGCCTCGTGCCGATATCTTTTTAAATATTTATACAGCACCCGGATACTAAAAGTAACATAATTATATTAGCTGGTATTCCTGCTCTTAGTTGGATCTATCTATTCGTCATTATTAGACATATTATGAGGTGACCATTTGACGGATTCGTTCCATGGCGGATATCCGGAAGCGCGGATATCTTCCGGGAGGAGTGATGTCCGGAGGGAGGTGGGGAAAGGGGGGGGAATAAGGATTGCGTGCTTGACTTGACGCGGATTCCCCTGAGCCGCTCGTCCTCTATCGCGTCAAGTGACTGGCCACCGTGTTTCTGTCGATGGTGAGGACGGGCCTGCCGTCCACGGTTTTCGTGATTCCCGCCGCCTGGTAGGGATCAAATTCATAGCCCGCGATGATCCGCCCGAATACTTCCCGCAGGGCCCGCGCGCCGATCCTCAGATCATCCAGGGCGTGCGTGGCAATCAGGTCCAGGGCGTCATCCGTAATCTGCAGCTCGATGCCCATGGATCCGAAGTACTCCCGGGCGTATTGAAACGGGGAATCGTCGGCCTGCAGCATGATCTGCTTCAAGTCGCGCTTGCCGAGGTTGTCCAGAACGGCGATGGTGCTGAAGCGGGAGATAAACTGCGGATACATCCCGTAGGTAAACAGGTCGGAGAGTTTCAGGGAGTCCTTCAGGGTAAAGCTGACCTTGTAACGGATGCCCCCCTGGGCCCCCATTTGCGCGGTCTCCTTGAACACCCGATCGTCGCCGTGCCTGGCGATCAGGTCATACACCTGATCGTAGAGCTCCTCGAATGCGCCGCCGCAGATAAACAGCATCCGGGAGGTATCGATGGGCAGCTTGAGCTTGCGCTTGCCGTCTTCATCATACAATCCCGTCTCCAGAAGAATCGTCTCCCCCTCCAGGAGGGTCAGGAGAGATTGCTGGATGCTGATTCCCGTGGGATTGACCTTTCCGGATATCTTGGAGGATATCTTGTCGATCTCGTCGATGCAGACCGTGGCGTTTTCAATGTACTCCTTCATTTCCTCCGCGGTGGCCCTGAACCCCGTCGCGGCCATCACCTCGTTCTCGAGGTTCTTGAACAGCCGGATGGTGTTGATCGCCCCTTCCTGGTCCAGCAGCATGTTGGCGTTGGTAATGGTCATGATTTTAAACGGATCCAACCCCTCATGGTCGTTGTAAAACTGCTGAATCGACTTCATGATGGTTGTCTTGCCGGTGCCGCTGTTGCCGATCATCAGCACGCTTCCCGCCCGGAGTCCCTGAATATGCTTATAGACCGCCACGGAGACCTTCCGGAGCACGTCTTCCTGACCCAGCACCTTGCCGGATAAATATTGGAAAATATCAACGGGGAAATATGCCTTTGCCATAAACGCTCACCTGTGCCGATCTTGAAGGAAGGAAACCTGCCTGTTGACGAAAACCATAAGCAAATCCTCCCGATATGTCAATCGTAACAAACCGGATCACA
>CAYNEJ010000098.1:0-6360 GCA_964396205.1 uncultured Syntrophaceae bacterium | reverse complement strand
ACGAAAACCATAAGCAAATCCTCCCGATATGTCAATCGTAACAAACCGGATCACAAGCGGTCACAGGTTTGTTGGATCGCGATGCCCGTGCCGGGGGAGTCTACCTGCGCGGGACGTATCGTGTTCCGCCTCCAGGGCTGTCCTCCCGGCTACTCGCCGGACCTCAACCGGAACAAACCGCCTCTTGAGCTCGAGCCTGTCGGCTGGGCGTTCCCAATGACGGCGTTAAAAAAACCCATGACAACAGGGCTTTCACATCGGCCGCCGGTTGCCCGCTCCTCGCTCGCTGTGATCAACTTGCGGCGGGATTTGCACCCGCAAGAGTGCGCCCATGCTGGGCGCACTAAAAAAAAGGGGACGGATTCCCGATCCGTCCCCTTTTCCGTCGTTTATATCTATGGTGCCGAAGGCGGGATTTGAACCCGCACGGGTTGTGCCCACTACCCCCTCAAGATAGCGTGTCTACCAAGTTCCACCACTTCGGCATGATTTCTTTTTTCGTTTCTTCTCCGGGGGTTATCGCTCCCGGAGCCACTGCTTCACAGAGGCCGCAAGACTACAGGGTCCGGTGTTTTTTGTCAACCCGAAAACCGCTTCAGACGGGCGTCCGGGCTACTTCGCGGCCGGTGCGGGCGCCTGCGGGGCCGCCGGAGCCTGTGTTCCCTGGGGTACGGGCGGAGCGGGGAGCACCGGTGCCGGCTGGGCCTTCTCCGCCGCCGGCCGGGCGCCCTTCACGACGGAAGTGGCTCCCTGGAACGACGGATGGGAAAGCACGAGGGACGTCAGCATGAAGATGACCGCCACACCGGTGGTCATCTTGCTGAGAAAGGTTCCCGGTCCGCTGCTCCCGAAAACGGTCTGGCTGGACCCCCCGAAGGCGGCTCCCATGTTGGCACCCTTCCCCGCCTGGAGAAGCACCACGGCGACGAGAATGAGGCAGACTGCAACATGCAGGATACTGATCACGGTTTGCACGGAAGAAAGCTCCTTTTATTCTTGATGATAACGTATGATCCGGGAGAAGGACCCGATGTCCAGGCTCGCCCCGCCCACGAGGACCCCATTGATCTCTCCGCATTCCATCAACCGGTCGATATTGTCCGGTGTGACGCTTCCTCCGTAGAGGATCCGGAGATCGGCGGCCCGCGCTTCTCCGAAGAGCTTCGCGATGCGGCTCCGGATGAAGGCGTGGGCCTCCTCGGCCTGGGCCGGGGCGGCCGTTTTCCCGGTGCCGATGGCCCAGACGGGCTCATAGGCAACAACGCATCGGCCTATATCACCGGCTTCAAAATTCTTCAACCCCGCATTTAACTGTCCCTCGATAACGGGGAAAGCATCCCCCCCCTCCCGCTGGGCGAGGGTCTCGCCGACGCACAGGATGGGGGTCAGCCCCGCCTTCAGGACCGCGATCAGTTTCCGGTTGATCAGCGCATCGTCTTCTCCGAAGAGCCTGCGCCGCTCCGAGTGCCCCACGATGACGTAGCGGCACCCCGCATCCGCCAGCATTTCGGCGGACACTTCCCCCGTGAAGGCACCCCCGGGCTCGTCGCTGACGTTCTGGGCACCCAGACCGACGGGGGAACCTTCCAGTTCCCGGGAAACCGGCCAGAGGGCCGTGAAGGGCGGTGCGATCATGATGTCCCGGTCCATGGACTCCGGAAACAGCTCCCGGATCCGCCGGGCATAGGCCACCGCCTTGTCCACGGTCATATGCATCTTCCAGTTCCCGGCGATCAGGGGTCTTGGCATGGTCTCGGCTTACAGCTTCCTTCCGATGTAGATGGCCAGGTCCCGCATGCGGCAGGAGTAGCCGCTCTCGTTGTCGTACCAGGAGAAGACCTTGGCGAAGTTCCCGTCGATGACGTTCGTCAGCGGGGCGTCCACGATGGACGAGTAAGGGCTGCTCGTAAAATCCACCGAAACCAGCTCCTCTTCGCAGTAGAACAGGATTCCCTTCAGCGGACCTTCGGCGGCCTCTTTCAGGGCCCCGTTCACCTCGTTGACCGTTGCGTTCCGCCCCAGCTCCGCCACAAAGTCCACCACCGAGACGTTCGGGGTGGGCACGCGCATGGCCAAGCCGTCCATCTTGCCTTTCAGGTCCGGGATCACCTCCGTGACCGCCTTGGCCGCGCCGGTCGTCGTGGGAACGATGGACATGGCCGCGGCCCTGGCCCGCCGCAGGTCCTTGTGGGAACCGTCCAGCAGGCGCTGGTCCATTGTGTAGGCGTGGACCGTCGTCATGAAGCCCCGGCTGATCTTGAACCGGTCGTGGAGGACCTTCACGACCGGGGCCAGGCAGTTGGTCGTGCAGGAGGCGTTGGAGATGATGTGATGCTTCGCCGGATCGTAGGAGGTCTCGTTGACGCCCATGACGAAGGTCCCGTCGATTCCCTTCCCCGGGACGGCGAGGACGACCTTCTTCGCGCCGGCGGCGAGATGACCGGCGACCTCGTCCTTCTTGCGGAACTTGCCCGTCGACTCGAGGACGATGTCGACGCCGAGTTCCTTCCAGGGTAGATCCGTGAGGGGGGAGGTCACGTTGGTGACGACGATCTTCCGGCCGTTCACCACCAGGTCTTTGCCGTCCACGGCAATGTCGGCACCGAACTTGCCGTGGACCGAATCGTACTTCAGGAGATGCGCCAGGATTTCCGGCTTCGCCCGGGAGTTGATCGCTACAATTTCGATGTCGTTTTCATACCCGAGACAGGCCCGGACGAGGTAACGCCCGACCCTGCCGAATCCGTTGATCGCTGCCTTTACCGCCATGATCGTACCTCTCTGTGTGCTCGTATTGCCCGGCGATCCGGATGTGGGGCGGGATTCGGATGGCACCGGGGTCCCGACGGCCCCTTCTCGCCCGGCGGGCGGATGATACCCGCCGGAGCCGGTCAAGTCAACCCGTTTCTTCCCGAACGGCAATCCGCCGGAATCAGGAGAGATCTCCAAAGATTTCCGCTGAGAAGACATAAATGCGGGTCGATTCGTCCCGCCAGGACTCCGGAGCAAGACCGGCCTTGTGGCAAGTCTCCCGGAGGAACGTCTCCGTATCCCATCCGTACTCCACGGCCACCTGCGGCAGCAGCAGGCCGGACCGGGGCCCCCGGACGATATACAGTCCGTGGACGCCCACGCGGATCTCCCCGACATCCTGAATCTCCCGGAGCGGCGTCAGGACGGAGATCTCCACGGACAGGTCCTTCAACTCCTCCTTGCTCAGGGCCGGAAAACGCGGGTCCTCGAAGGCCGCCGCCAGGGCCATCCGCCCGATCGTCTCGTGGAGAGGCTTGATCGGCTGGATATAGCCGATGCATCCGCGGAGCCGGCCCCGCTTCTTCAGGGTCACGAAGGCCCCCCGCTTCTCCTGGAGGACCGGGGTTGCCTCCCGGATCCCGGGCGGCGTTTTCCCCTCCAGCCCGGCCTTGATCGTCGCCAGGGCCAGGTCGAGGAGTCCCTGCTTTTCTTTTTCCGTCAGTTCCATGGCTCTCCCGCTTTCCGGGTCATCCCGTCACGATTCGGGAGGCGGCATAGAAGACCGCCGAGGCGTATCCCACCACCTCGCGCCGGTCTCCCGTCACGTCCCCCGAATCGGCATATTTCAGAAGCTCCGCCCGGTCCGCCCCCAGCGCCCGGGCCGCCATCATCGTCACCGCCGCCGGCCCGCCGCCGCAGGCCTCGCAGCGGTGGCGGGCCAGATCCCGGAGCAGCCCGTCCGGGCTGAAGCTCTTCAGGTGATCGAGAACGACGGAGTCGAGACGGACGGCCTCGCTGTGGGAATGGAAATGAGAGAGGTCGGAGCTGCCGACGACGAGCGCCTCTCGTCCCGCCAGTGCCGCGGCGATCACTTCCGCCAGCCGCCGGCACGTCGGCTCGTCCTGGTTTCCCATGACCAGGGGCACGAACGTGAATTCCCCGAGGGCCGCCTGCAGGAAGGGAAGCTGGATCTCCAGGGCGTGCTCCCGCTCGTGGGCGGCGGGGATCTCGGCAACGGGGCCGTCCGCCGCCAGGAGCGACTCCGCCAGTTCCTGGTCCACCGGCACCACTCCCAGGGGGGTCTCATAGCCGGCTCCCCGCCAGACCGCAACGCCGTCGAAATGCATGCGATGGGAAGGGGAGATGACGATCACCTTTTCATAGGACGCGTCCCGGATCAGCTTGTAGGCATGGGCCGCAACCTGGCCGGAATAGACGTACCCTGCGTGCGGGGCCACGAGGCCGATGACGCGGCCCGGGATTTCCCGCTCGGGGACGTTGCGGAAGTACGTCTCGATATCTCCCCGCAGCGTCTCGGGCCGGCCGGGATACCAGGAACCGGCCAGGATCGACCGCCGGACATCTTTCTTCATGGCCATCGCCTCCCGAAGAGGACGGCGCCGGGCGCCGCCCCGCCTTATTTGAGCCGCCAGACCACCCCGTCGGGCGTGTCGGAGAGTTCCACCCCCATCTCCAGGAGAAGCGTGCGGATCCGGTCCGCCTCCGCCCATTGCGCCGCCTTGCGCAGGGTCTCGCGCTCCTGGATCATCCGGAAGGCCTCCCCGGTGAGCAGCTCCTCCTCGAATTTCATGATCCCCAAGACGCCGTCCACCTTCCGGAGGACCTCCAGCACCCGGTCCCTCTCCTTCGCGGTCAGCAGCCCCTGGGAGAGAGGAATGTTCATTTTGCGGACGAACTCGAAGAGCACCGCCGTCGCGACGGAGATGTTCAGGTCGTCGTCCATGGCGGCGGCAAAGCCTTCGTTGATGTCGTAGATGTTCTGGTCCGTATCCGGGAAACCCGTCCCCGGAATGAACCGGAGGAGCCTCTGGATGAAACCGTCGAGGCGCCGCACGGTGTTCCGGGCCGTGTCGAGCGCCCCGTACGAGAAATTCAGGGGTTTCCGGTAGTGGGAGCCCAGGAGAAAGAGGCGGATCTCCCGGCCGCCGTATCCGCGCTCCTCCAGCTCGTCCAGCGTCACGATGTTCCCCTGGGAGCGGGACATTTTCTTCGCCTCCACCATCACCAGCTCCGTGTTCAGCCAGTAATTCGCCGGCGCCTTGCCCGTGAAGGCGCGCCCGATGGCGTAGACGTTCTCGCAGTGGGGAAAAACGATGTCGGAGCCGCTGGCGTGGATGTCGAAGGTCTCCGCCAGGTACTTCAGCGAGATGGCGGCGCACTCCAGGTGCCAGCTGGGCCGGACGTTTCCCCAGCGGGTCTTGTAGCAGATCCCCCGCTTCAGCTCGCCCAGGGTGGACCGCTTCAGGAGCGTGAAATCCACGGGGCTGTCCTTCTCGTACTCGTCCAGGTCCACCGTTTTTCCCTGCTTGACCTTGCCCAGGTCGATGTTGGACAGGCGCCCGTAGGCGTCGAGCTTGGAGATGTCGAAATAGACCGAGCGCAGCTTCTCGTAGGCATATCCCCGCTCCACCAGCTTCTCGACGAGTTGGATCATGGCGTCCACGTTTTCGCTGGCCCTGGGGAAGGCCTCGTCCCGGGTGATGCCGAGCCGGTCGAGCCCCTGGAGAAATGCCTGCATGCACCGCTCCGTGTAGGCCGCCAGCTCCATGTTGGCCCGCTCCGCCCCCCGGATGGAGCGGTCCGCCAGGTCCACGATGTTCATGACGTGCTTGACCTGGTATCCCCGGAAGGCCAGGTAGCGGCGGATCAGGTCGGAGACGACGAAACGGCGGTAGCTCCCGATGTGGGGCACGTCGTGCACCGTGGGGCCGCAGGAGTGCATCAGGACGAGGTCCGGCCGGATCGGCCGGAAGAACTCCTTCTCCCGGGTCAGGGTGTTGTAAAACTTCAGCGTCGTCTCCTCGCGATCCACGAACAGGCTGGTGCTCAAGTACCGCTCCCCGCCGTCGGGGATGATGACGACGATGACCCCCTCCTCCATCTCCCGGGCCTTTTCCAGGGCCACGTGGACGGCGGCGCCGGAGCTCATGCCGGAGAAGATCCCCTCTTCCCGGGCCAGCCGGCGGGCCGTCTCGAAGGCATCCTCGTCGAGGATGTTCACCTTCTCGTCCAGCATCTTCCGGTTGTAGATGCCCGGGGTATAAGACTCCTTCATGTTCTTGAGCCCCTGGATCTTGTGCTGGAGATAGGGCTCGACACCGACGATGCGGACGGCGGGGTTCAGCTCCTTGAGGCGCTGGGACAGCCCCATGGCCGTTCCCGTCGTGCCGAGGGCGCAGACCACCATCGTCACGGCGCCTTCCGTCTGGCGCCAGATCTCCTCGGCGGTTCCCTGGTAATGCGCCAGGATGTTGTCGGGATTGTTGAACTGGTCCGGGGCGTAGTATTTTCCGGGGTTGTCGCGGACCAGCTGGTACCCCCGCTCGATGGCCCCGTCCGTCCCGAGGCTGGCCGGGGTGAACATCA
>CAYNEJ010000097.1:0-13142 GCA_964396205.1 uncultured Syntrophaceae bacterium | reverse complement strand
AGGCCTTCGAGATCTGGAACAGGCAGATGGGGGTCCCGGCGGAGCGAATCGTGCGGATGGGCATGGAGAGCAATTTCTGGATGATGGGCGAGACCGGCCCCTGCGGGCCCTGCTCCGAGATCCTCTACGACCAGGGACCCTCCGTCGGCTGCGGCCGCCCCGAGTGCAGCGTGGAATGCGACTGCGACCGCCACCTGGAGATCTGGAACCACGTCTTCACCCAGTTCGACCGGGACAAGGACGGCAACTACACCCCCCTGCCGAAGCCGAACATCGACACCGGCATGGGCCTGGAACGCCTCGCCGCGGTCGTCCAGGGCAAACTCAACAACTATGATACGGATCTCTTCCAGCCGATCATCCAGTTCGTGGCGAACCTGTGCGGCAAACCTTACGGCAGCAATCCCGACAGCGACGTCTCTCTGCGGGTCATCGCCGACCACAGCCGGGCCGTGACGTTTCTCATCGGCGACGGCTGCCTTCCCAGCAACGAGGGCCGGGGCTACGTCCTCCGGCGCATCCTCCGCCGGGCCGCCCGGCACGGCAAACTGCTGGGGCTGGACAAGCCCTTCCTGAACGAGATCGTCCCGGTCATCGTCAACCTCATGAAGGATCCCTACGACGACCTGGTCGCGAAGGAGTCCTACATCCGGAAAGTGGTCATCAACGAGGAGCAGCGGTTTATCGACACCCTCGACTCCGGCCTGAAGATCCTGGGCGACGAGGTGGCGGCCCTCAAGAAAACCGGTGGAACCGTCATCCCCGGGGCGGTGGTCTTCAAGCTGTACGACACCTTCGGTTTCCCCGTGGACCTGACGGCGGACATCGTCCGCAAGGACGGCCTGACCCTGGACACGGAAGGCTTTGAGCAGGCCATGGAGGCCCAGCGGGAGAAGGCCCGGGAATCCTGGAAGGGCAGCGGCGAGCAGGCCGTGGCGGACGTCTACAAGCGCCTCGCCATCGACGGAATCACGACGAACTTCGTCGGCTGGGAGGCGGTCACGGAGGCGGACTCCTACGTCACGGCCATTCTGAAAAAAGACGACCGGGTGGAGGTCCTGGAGGAAGGGGAGAACGGCGAGATCTTCGTGGCCCAGACACCCTTCTACGGCGAAAAGGGTGGCCAGATCGGGGACACGGGTGTCATCGAAGGCCCGGGCTTCCTCTTTGAGGTGTGGGACACCCAGACACCGGTGGAGGACGTCCTCACCCACATCGGCAAGCTGAAGAAGGGCCGGATCCGGGTGGGGGACGAGGTCACCCTCAGGGTGGATTTGGAAACGCGGCGGGCCACGGAAGCCCACCACTCGGGAACCCACATCCTGAACGCGGCCCTCCGGGCGGTCTTGGGCGATCATGTGAAACAGTCGGGGTCGCTGGTGAACCCGGAGCGCCTCCGCTTTGACTTCACCCATTTCTCCCGGATCGACGAAGAGGAAATGAAACGGATCGAGACGATCGCCAACAGCCACATCCGGGGCAACTACCCCGTCGTGACGGCGGTCCTTCCCAAGGAGGAGGCCATGAAGACGGGGGCGGCGGCGGTCTTCGACGAGAAATACGGCGACCAGGTGCGGGTCATCCGGATGGGCGACGTCAGCGCCGAGCTCTGCGGCGGCACCCATGTTCTCCGGACCGGCGACATCGGCCTCCTGAAGGTCGTCGGCGAGTCCTCCGTAGCCGCGGGCGTCCGGCGTATTGAAGCCGTGGCGGGGCGCGAGGCGGTGAAGTACGTCGAGCAGGTCGAGGAAGAGCTGAAAAAGACGGCGGAGCTACTCAAGACAGGGCACGCCGAGGTATCAGACCGGGTGGAAAAGCTCCTGAAGCACCAGCGGGACCTGGAAAAGGAAATTGAGGCCCTCAAGGGCAAGCTGGCGGCAAAGGACTCAGCGGACCTGATGGACCGGGTCCGGGAGATCAAGGGCATCCGGGTCCTGGCGGCGCAGGTGGACGCCCCGGACGTGAAGACCCTCCGCGATTTCGGGGACAAGGTCCGGGACAAGCTGGGATCGGGGATCATCCTCCTGGGCAGCCGCCTGGGCGACAAGGCCATGCTCCTGTGCATGGTGACGAAGGACCTTGCCGGAAAGTACCACGCCGGGAACATCATCAAGGAACTGGCCCCCGTCGTGGGGGGCAGCGGCGGCGGCCGGCCCGACATGGCCCAGGCGGGCGGTCCCAAGCCGGAGAACATCGGGCAGGCCCTGGAGAAAATCGGAGAGTTGCTGTAACGGGCCAAGGGGTATGCAAGCCCGCAAGCCTTCATCCCCCCGTCCGGCAATCCGCGCTTTCCGACACTTCCGGAGCACTCCCCGGCCGGATGAGGCCTAGATGGCCTTGACCATCATTTTCCGTGCGAAGTCCTTCGCGTCCGCCAGGTCCGCCGCGTCGGGATGACTGTCGGCGCCTTTTGCCTCCTCCCCCCAGGCCTTGTGCTCCGGCTTTTTCAGCAGCATTTCGATGATCCGTGGATCCACCTTCCCCCGGCAACCGAAGTGCCCCAGAACCCTGGCCTTCGCCGCAAGCCCGAGGGCGTCCTCGAAGGCCTGACGGGCAAGCTGGCCGCCCCGGAGCGAACCGTGGGTGGAAAAGAAAGCCACCTTCTGTCCTGCCTTGAGATCCCGGATGACCGGCTGCGCAGCTTCGGGAACGCTGTGTGCCTGAACGGGAAAGCCGATGAACAGGATGTCATACCCGTCGGTGCTCCCGACATCCTTGATGGCCTTGATTTCTTTTTCCACGTCGATGGCCTCGAAGATGGCCCGGGCCACTTTTTCCGTGTTGCCGCTTAAGGAAAAATACGTCACCAGTGCCTTCATTCCAACCTCCAGATAATAATTTTCCCTGTTAATACGGGATTCTTCATCGGATTGCAAGCATCGCGTCCCCCCGGACCTTCATGACTTCCATCAGCCGGGTAAGCTCAGCGGGCCGCGTAAAACAGCTGATCCCCTTCCTCCACCTGCCCAACGAGCCCCTCATCGATCAATTCCATAAGATGGACATGGGTCTCGTTGAGAGCCAGGAACTGATCGAAGTCCGGCAGGTCGGGACCGAACAGATCCGCCGACACCGTCACGGCCTGTCGGGTTCCCTTCCGGACCGATGCCAGGACCAGGGCCTTGCGTTCTTCGTGGTGGAGAAGGATCTCCGCCACCCGCTTCGGCAAGTCATGGAAGGGCTCTCCGTGGGCCGGCCAGATTCGCTTGACCGGCAGGGTCGAAATCTCCCGGAGGGAAGCCAGGAAACTCCGGAGAACCCGGAAGCCCGGATCGAACAGGTCGGGACTCAGATTGGGCGTGATGTCCGGAAGGACATGGTCGCCGGAAAGCAGGATTCCCTCTTCCGGAAAGAAGAAAACGACATGTCCCCGGGTATGCCCCGGCGTCTGGTAGACGCGGACCGGCCGCCCGTACACCGTGTGTTCTTCCTGCAGGGCTGGGCACGAGTCGGGATTGAAGGGCACCTGGGAGTTGCGAAAGTGCGCCAGCAGCTTCGCCATGATGGCGAGGGCCTTCTCCGGAAGGCCGTGAACGGCGTAGAAATCCCGGAGCACCCGGGCGAGCTTCTCCTGGTTTGCATTCTCCCGGATGTACAGCCGGCTGGCCTCGGAAAAAAGAATCTCCGCCCCCGATTCCTGGCTGATCCGCCCCGCCATGCCCACATGGTCGGTGTGGTGATGGGTTATGTAGATGCGCTCCACGTCGCGGACGGTACAGCCGAGAGTTTCCAGGGAATGCTCCAGCTTGGCGAAGGATTCGGGCGAGTTCATTCCCGTATCGAAAAGGGTCACCCGCCCCTTGTGAAGAAGGGCGTAGACGTGGATGTGCTGCAGCCGAAAGGGCATGGGAAGCGTGATGCGGTAAAAGCGGTCGGCGACTTCCTGCATAAGTGGATTCTTCTCCTGAAATGATCTCCCGACGGGGATCCGGAAACGGAGAGGGCTGTGAATGTCCGCACCCGGACGTGCCCCGCCGTATGTGACCCAACATCGGCCCGTTGTCAAGAAAGCAATGCCGGCAGGCCGGCTTCCGACCGGAAAAGGGGGCTTGATCTTTCCGGGAAATCCGGTACATTACGCCACGGAAAAACACCGGGAGCACAAGAAGAAATGCCCATTTACGAGTTTTACTGCCACAGGTGCAACACCGTTTACAATTTCTTCTCCAGGACGGCCGGCACGGACAAGGTCCCTTTCTGTCCGCGCTGCAAGCGGGTTCGCCTGAAGCGCCAGATGTCCGTTTTTGCAAAGGTCTCCGGAAAACGGGAGGAAGGGGCGGAGACGGACGCGGGGATGCCCCCCCTCGACGAGGACCGGATGGAAAAGGCCATGGCCATGCTGGCCGGCGAGGCGGACCGCATCGGCGAGGACGACCCCCGGCAGGCCGCCGCCCTGATGCGCAAGCTCTCCGACGCCACGGGCATGAACCTCGGTCCCGGAATGGAGGAGGCCCTGCGGAGGCTGGAGCGGGGCGAGGATCCGGACCGGATCGAGGAGGAGCTGGGCGATCTCCTGGAGGCGGAGGAGCCGTTCCTGTTCGACGGGAAAGGTCCCGGCGCCAAGGGAGGAAAGAAGCCCCGGCCGCGGGTCGATGAGACCCTCTACGACCTGTAAACTTAGATTTTCGGAAAAACCCGGGAAAAACCCGGGACACTTCCCCTATTTTTCATTGAAAAACGCGGGACACTTCCCATATTTTTTCAAAAACCAATGAAAAAAATAGGGGAAGTGTCCCGGGTTTTTGAACTTAGATTTTCAGCAGATCTTCCGGATTTTGCACGATGAAATGGGGCTCCGCCGCCGCCAGGGTCTCCCGGCTGTGCCAGCCCCAGGTGACGGCAACCGCCTTCACGCCCGCCTCTTTTGCCTCGCGCATGTCTCCCGCCGTATCCCCGACGTAGTATGTATGCTCCGCGTCAACCTTGCAGGACTCCATGGCATGGGCGATTTTGGCGGTCTTGCTGAGCATGAAATCGGATCCCAGGATGGCCCGGAAACAGCCGTTGAAACGGTTGCTCTCCAGGGTCTTCCGGATCGACCGGGAGCCGCTGGAGGAGATGATCAGGAGGGTGTTCCCCTCGCACAGCTTTTCCAGAACGGGAGGCAGAAAAGGAAAGAGCCGCATGCCGGTGAAATCGACCTCCGCGAGAACGCCCGGCGAGGCCTTCAGGAAGGCCTCCAGATTCACCCCCCGGCGGACGATCTCCTCGTAGAAGTTCCCTTCGAACAGTTCCAGGAAATCGGCCCGGTTCGTTACGATGGGCTGGCCGATCCGGGCCAGGCACTCGCGAACGGTCCATTCGTAGGTCTCCAGCGAATCGGCGATCACGCCGTCAAAGTCAAAAAGAAACAGTTTCATCGCTCAACAGACTCCATAGACGATCCCTTCCTCGCCGACAGCGGCCATGGGCGGACTCGATCCGACAGCTCGCCCGGCGGAGGATTGACTCTATAGCCGGAGAACTCCCGGAAAGCAAGAAAATGGCGGTGGAATCCGGCCGCGCGGGCCGGCGATTCCACCCCGGTCCGCGCGCCCCGGCAGCCGGAGGCCGAGGCGGGTCGGGTTCGGACGGCAAGGCGGATTTTTCGCTATGGACGGGAGGCAAGCAGGTTTTTCAGAGCCGACGGGAGATCAGGGTAGCGGAAGTGGAACCCTTCCTTTAACAGCCTGCCCGGCATGACCTTCTGGCCCTTCAGGATCACCCCGCCGAATTCGCCCAGGACCAGGCGCATCAAAAAACCGGGAATGGAAGGCAGAAAAGCGGGGACATGGAGAGCTTCCGCCAGAACCCGCGTAAACTCGGCGTTCCGCACCGCACCGGGTGCCGTACAGTTGAACGGACCGTCCAGGTCGGTCCGCTCCAGCAGGTAGAGAAAAATGGCCGCCAGATCCGCTTCGTGAATCCAGGAAAACCACTGCTTCCCATCTCCCACGGGGCTTCCCGCATAGAAGCGAAAGAGTCGCGCCAAAGGCGCCAGGGCGCCGCCGTTCTTCCCCAGGACGATGCCGAAGCGGCAGACCGCCACACGGGCACCCGTCTCCCGGGCCCGCACCGCCTCGGCCTCCCAGTCCACCCCCAGCCGGGCCAGGAAATCATCGCCCGGGCCGTTGTCTTCATAGAGTTCCCCCTCGTCGTGGAACCCGTAATATCCGACGGCGGACGTGCTGAGCAGGTGGGTTTGTTTCCCGCGGCGATCGCCAAGGGCATCCACGAGGTTCCGGGTCGTGAGTATCCGGCTCTCCCGAATCGCCTGCTTGCGGCGCTCCGTCCAGCGGCTGAAGATCGAGGCCCCCGCCAGGTTGATGAACGCCTCGTGGGTCGCCGCCCGTTCCTGCCAGGGGCCGGGACGGGTCGGATCCCCCTCCAGATAGCGGGCTCCCGCCGGCAGCGCCGGCCGTCCCTCCCCCGGACGGGTGAGAATCGTCACTTCATGCCCCTTCGCCGTGAGGGCCTTTGCCAGGCTCGTCCCGACGAACCCCGTGCCTCCCGTCATGAAAACCAGCATAGCGGCCCCCTTCCCGGTTTCTCCCGTGAACATCGTTTCCGGAAACGCCAGCGGGCGTCGCTCCCGTCATCCGGCAGGGTTCTGCCCGCTCGCCTCCGGATACGCCGGTTGCCCGGCATCCCCTTCCCCGGCTCCGTCCTCTTCTCCGCTCCGCGTCGTCCCCCCGTTTTCGGCACCGGCATTTGTCTTGAGAGCCCGGGTCGCGCGGTCGACCGTGGCTGTCTCGGGCAGATCCTTTCCGGTGGCGGCACCCAGCTCCTTGAATCGCCTTGCGCTCACGAGAACGCGCGTCTCCAGGGAGCCGACGGCATCGTTGTAGGCGCCCACGGCCCTCTCCAGCCCCGCCCGGAGGCCGTCGAAATGGCCGGCCAGCGTGAGCAGCCGATCGTAGAGCGTCTTTCCCAGATCGCTGATGGCCTGGGCGTTCTCGGCAATCCGCTCCTGCCGCCAACCGTAAGCGACGGCTCGCAGCAGGGCGATCAGGGTCGTTGGAGTCGCCAGGATCACGTTCTGGTCGACTCCGAATTCAATGAGGGAAGGATCCTGTTCGAGGGCCGCGCTGAAAAACGTCTCGCCGGGCAGGAAAAGGACGACGAATTCCGGCGACGGGGAGACGTGAGCGGAATAGGTCTTCGCGGATAGTTTCGTCAGGTGGACGCGGATCTGCTGGGCATGGGCCTTCATCCGCTCCAGGCGGGTGCCCTCATCCCGGGCTTCCAGGGCTTCCAGGTACGCCTGGAGGGGCGCCTTCGAGTCGACGACGATGCTCCGGTTGCTGGGAAGACGGACGATCAGATCGGGGCGAGCCGAGCCGTCTTCCGTCGTGAAGGTCTTCTGCTGCTCGAAATCGCAATACTCCACCATTCCCGCCAGTTCGACGACCCGCTGCAGCTGGATCTCCCCCCAGCGGCCCCGGACGGCCGGCGCCCGGAGCGCCTTCACAAGGTTCGAGGTTTCCGCCGTGAGCTGCGACTGGGCGGAGGACATCGAGCGGATCTGCTCCTGGAGGCCCGAATAGGCGGACATCCGCTCCTTCTCGATTTCCTGGATCCGGCCGTCCACTTTCTCCAGGGATTCCCGGATCGGGGTCACCAGGGATTCGACAGCCTGTCGCCGCGCCTCGAGATCACCCCGGGCCGTTTCCTGGTACTTCTCCAGGGAGGCCTTCGCGAGTTCGAGGAAGGACTGGTTGTTGCTCTTGAGCGCCTCCGCCGACAGGGCCTGGAAAGCGTCGCCAAGCTTCCGGCGGGCGTCGTCCAGGAGGGCGACTTTCTCGGCCGCAGCCTTCCGCTCCTCACCGGCACGCGCCTCGATGTCGGCGATCCGCGCCTGCAAGGTGGCCAGTTCTTTGCGGAGACGGCCCGCCTCCGCTTCCCTCTCCCGCAGGCTTTCCTCCAATCGGGGAATGCGGGCATTTCTTTCCTCCGCAGCGGCCCGGGCGCTCGACTCAGTTTTCAGCTCATCCCGCACCTGCGCCAGGAACTCCTCCGTCCGCGCGCCGGATTCCTTCAGGTCCCCGACCTGCCGGTCTTTCGCCGCCAGGCGCTCCAACAGGCCTGCCTGCTCGGCCCGGAGCGCCGCCGTTTCTTCAAATCCGCTGCCGGCTTTCTTCAGAACCAGCCAGGCGACAGCCGCTCCCGCGAGCAGCGCTGCCGCTGTAATGCCTGCCACGACTCCCCATTCCATATGCTCACCAGATCGTCCTGAATCACCGGCACCGGCCGGGCAAACCAGCCCTGAACCATGCCAATGTATCGAAACCTGCGGGAAAAAGCGAATCCTCCGCAGACCCTGCAGCCTACGGCTTCTCCTCGATCCCGATCTTCCCCAGGCCCCAGGCCGTCTCCGCACCCAGGTGGGTCCGTTCGCAAAAGCGAAGATAGGGCAGGAACCCGCCAAGGGGCCCCTCGTAGGTCACGTCTCCGACAATCTTCGCGGAAAAGGAGGATGAGCCGGGGCCACGGGCCGGACGCGCCTGCCCCCTCCGCCGGAGGTTCGACTCCCTCACCCGGACGGCGGCGGCCCCGGCGAGAAGCCCGGAGGAGTCGATCGTGAGCTTCCCTTTCCCGTACGTCCTGTTCAGCGTGAGGATCCGGTCCAGGACGGCCCGCATCAGGACAGGAAAGGGCAGGGCCTCTTCCCGGTTCGCCCCGGCGACCCCCGCGAGAGGGGAGAGAAGGTGTACCGTAACGGCTGAAACGCGAGACGAAACCGCCTTCGCCATTTCCTCCAGGAGTGCCGCCCGCAGGTCTTCCGTGAAATCGTCTTCCCGAAGACTGCGCTCGCGGCCGTCCCAGATGCTTTCGCCGCCGGCCCGGACGGACTCGATGACAAAACGCGATCGCCCCTTTTCCATTCTCCGGCCGATGCCGAGCCGTCCCATCTCCTCGAAGGTCTGGATGAAATGGAGAAGATGTTCATTGCTCCTCCCGAACAGGACCAGTCCGAAATCGAAAGGGTCCCGGCGACGGAAGGACGTCCCGGCTGCTTCCGGCGGCTCGATGACAAAGGGGGCGGGGATGGCGGTGGAGCGGATTTTCCCCTTGGGAAACGGGGGCAGAAGATGATGACTCGCCGGAGGCGGGCTCACGAACAGAAGCGTGTAAAGGCATCGCCGGTCCAGAATGCACCCGGCGCAGTCTTTCTGCTTCATGGCGCAGACGACGTGCCGGAGGGCCGGGGCAAAGTTGGTTCGGAAGATCGATCCCTTGGAGTCGGGAAGGACGGCATCGTCCAGGAGCGTTCCGTGGAACCGGTAGCATCCGCATAGCATCGGGGAAGGTCTCCATGTGTCCCGCAATCGCGGGTTCAGGGGGTTCAACCGGGGAAGAAAAGGCCGAAAACAGGCGCTGCCCTATCCCTTGCATTTCGCGCAAAAAATCATTCCTCCGCCGCTCACCGGGATCCTTCGGCCCTCGCTGCGCCAAGCGCCGCCAGCGATTTCCCGTACGGCGGTCCGGCAATGCCGGCCTCGGTGATGATCGCGGTGATCAGGCTTGCCGGCGTTACGTCGAAGGCCGGGTTGTACACGGCGATGCCCTCCGGCGCGATTCTTCTTCCGGCAAGGACCGTCACCTCCGAGGGATCCCGCTCCTCGATGGGAATGGAGTCCCCGTCCGGGGTGGAGAGATCGACCGTGGAGAGAGGGGCGGCAATGAAGAAGGGGATCCCGTGGGCCTCCGCCAGAACGGCCAGGCCGTACGTGCCGATCTTGTTGGCGGTGTCGCCGTTGGCGGCGATGCGGTCGGCCCCGGTGATCACCTTCCGGATCTTTCCCTGCTTCATGAGGAACGCCGCCATGTTGTCGGTGATCAGGACGGCGGGGATGCCCTCCTTTGTCAATTCCCAGGCGGTGAGCCTCGCTCCCTGCAGGACGGGTCGCGTCTCGTCAACATACACGGTCAGTCTTTTCCCCTCCTCGCAGGCCCCCCGGATCACCCCGAGGGCGGTTCCGTATCCGGCCGTCGCCAGGGCCCCGGCATTGCAATGGGTGAGGACGCCGTCCCCGTCCGCCAGAAAAACCCGGCCGTGAAGACCCATGGCCCTGTTCGCGGCGATGTCCTCGTCATGAATGGCGACGGCCTCCCGGAGCAGGGCCTCCTGGATGCCCGCCAGCCGCTCCGGCCGGGGCGCACCGGCGGCAGCGGCCAGAACGGCGTGAAAACGCCTTTTCATCCGTTCGATGGCCCAGAAAAGGTTGACCGCCGTCGGTCGTGTCCTGGCAAAGGTGTCACAGATCCGCTCAAATGACTCGGCAATGTCCCGGTCCGGGGAGACGGGGACGTTCCGGATGCCCAGGGCGATGCCCAGGGCGGCAGCCACGCCGATGGCCGGGGCGCCCCGGACGGTCAGGTTCCGGATGGCCTCTGCGACATCCTCCCAGCGCTTGAGGGTGAGGTATCGCTCCTCCAGGGGAAGCGCTTTCTGGTCGATCAGGACAACCGCACCTTCCTGCCAGAAAACCGTTCGGATCACACATTTATCTTTCATGGTCAGCTCATCATCGTTCTGGGATTTCACTCCCCGGCCCCACTGCATGACCGCAGGCAAGGCACGCATCAACGGTTACGAAATCCGTTCTCCTGCACTTCGGGGATCACATCTCCCTTGCATCCGCGGAGGCGCGGCCGGGGGGTTCCAGAGGAGCATTCAGGAAGCTTTTCCATCCCTCCGCCCATCCAATCCGCGCATCCCGAATGCGGAAAAGCTTCCGCGATGGCGGAACCCCCCGTGACAGCCTCCGCGCCCCGAAAAAGTCAAATTGCCTCTTCGCAGGGATAAATTGAAATCTGTCGCCCGGCGTACTCCCTGTACGCCGCACCGACGAGGACCGAGGCGCAACGCAGCATCCGGGCATTTTCCGAGGCCGTCCTCAGTGGGTGCGGGAGACGGCATACATCTGAAACGCATCCATCATCATCCCGTACTGAAGCATCGCCCGGTTCCGCTTCTGCACGGCCTGGTTGTAGGCGTTGGCGAGATGATGATTGACCACCTTGTCCCAGTGATTCCTGGCCTCCTGGGGCATATTCGGAAGATCGCTCATGTTGTACTGGGGCGGAAACACCTGCCGGAACAGATCCGGCAGCTCCTCCTTCGCCCGGGTTGCCGCGGCCTGCGGATCGATGTCCCGGGGATTGCCGCCGATCTGGTCAAAGACCCAGCGCTCATACCGGGCACGGTCCAGGGATCCGTCGGGTCCCGAGATGAGCTGGTAACTGTATCGGGGATGCGCTGCCGTGTCGCTGAAGCGGACGGTTCCCTTCTCGTCGAGATAGCAGTACGTCTGCTTTCCCCCCGCAATCGCGGACGCTGCGGCTCCTCCCGCCAGCGATACCGGGGGTCCGGCGGCGGCGGACAGATTCGTCACCCTCCCGCCGGAGATGCAGAAATTCAGGTTCTGCCCCCCCCGGAACTGCAGGAACGCGACCCCGATCACCTCCCCCCGGAGATTCACCACGGGGCTCCCGCTGGAACCGGGTGAAATGGGAGCGGTGATTTGCAGGACCCGGCCCCGTTCCGCCGTGTCCCGGATGGCCGAAACGATGCCGTCCGAGACCGTCTGTTCCAGGCCGAAGGGGCTTCCCACCACGACCACACGCTCACCCACCTCCGGGAGGATCGATGTCACCGCCAGGGGAATGCTCTCGCCCCAGGGCATGCTCACCGCCAGGAGGGCGAGATCACCGGAGGCATCCCGGGCCACGATCCCTGCAACGGGATAGACCTTCCCTCCGGCCGTCTTGATCTGCGCGGAGTGTGCGCCCCGCAGGACGTGCAGGTTGGTGACGACATGGCTCGAGGCGCCGTGGAAAAAGCCGCTTCCCCGGCCGACGTTTTCCCGCCGCTCATTGTATGTGTAGATCGCCACAACGGACGGTCCGATCTTCCGATAAAGAGCCGAAACATCCTGGAGCGCCGGTCCCGGCGTCCCCTGACCCGGAGGGGGGGCGACGGGAACCCCCGCTTCCGGCCCGGGGGATACGGCCGCCGGGGGCGGTGCCTGATCGCGGCCCACCCAGTAGAAAACTCCGATGACAGCCAGAACGAAAACGGCGAGACCGAGGGAAACAAGCCGATGGGAAAAGAGGTTCCGGAGATCGGCCCACAACTCTCCGAGGCGGCGGCGGTACACGAACAGGACCACACCCAGGAGAACCGCCGCAACCAGCAGGATATTGAAAAGTGTCTTCACGGTCCTTCCCCCGGCTGAGATTTGCGAATCCCGTTGATCCGGCCCCGCTTCCGCCCGATTCCGATCAGGTTCCCGGGAGCATTTTCTTGAGGAGGTCGTTGACGAGCTGCGGGTTCGCCTTTCCCTGGGTCGCTTTCATGACCTGGCCGACGAAAAAGCCGAAGACCTTGTCCTTCCCGGAGCGGAACTGCTCGAGCTGGGCCGGGTTGGCCGTCATGACGGCCTCGATGGTCTTCACGAGGGCGCCCTCGTCGGTGATCTGGACCAGCCCCTTCTCCTCGATGACGACCCGGGGCGGCTTGCCGCTCCGGTACATCTCCTCGACAACCTCCTTGGCGATCTTTCCGCTGATGGTGCCGTCCTCGATGAGAACGATCATTTCGGCAAGCGATTCCGGCGAGATGGGGCAGTCCCGGATGTCGCGCCGGTCCTCGTTGAGGAACCGCAGGATATCGCCCATGACCCAGTTGCTCGCCGCCTTCGCCTTTGCGCTGAGCTTCACGACCGCCTCGTAGTAGTCCGCCAGCGCCCGGCTGGACGTGAGAACACCGGCGTCATAGGCGGGGATTCCGTATTCCCGGAGGAAGCGCTCCCGTTTTTCCAGGGGAAGCTCCGGCAGGGTTTTTCGGATCTCCTCGATCCAGGCGCTGCCGACTTCGATCGGCACCAGGTCCGGATCCGGGAAATAGCGGTAATCGTGGGCCTCCTCCTTGCCCCGCATGGAGTGCGTCACACCCTGGGTATCGTCCCAGAGCCGCGTCTCCTGCACGACAGCGCCGCCGCCCTCGAGAACATACTGCTGGCGCTTGATCTCGTATTCGAGGGCCCGCTGGACATTCCGGAAGGAGTTCATGTTCTTCAGCTCCGCCCGGATGCCGAAGGCCTCCGTCCCGCGGGGGCGCAGAGACACGTTGGCGTCGCAGCGGAAGCTCCCCTGCT
>CAYNEJ010000096.1:8942-13216 GCA_964396205.1 uncultured Syntrophaceae bacterium | reverse complement strand
GCTCCATCGGGTTGATCCGGCGGCTGCCGTATTCATCATCTTGTGCATAAGGTCCGAAGACGCTGGTCAGCAGGATGCTGGCGCGGATACCGAGCGGATGGCGGGGCTGGTTGGTCATTATTTTCTCCTGTGAAAAGGGATGATTTTTGCGGGTGAGTTGCCTTTAGTATGGATACCGGCCAAAAGGAAGACCCAAGTCGTTGTTTTACAATACTTTTACAATGCACGCCGGAGTGACGCAGCCATTGGGAACGATTGACAGGAGGCCCGCCGTCATATAGGTTTCGACCCATGCTGTCGCGTCTCCGCAGATAACGTCGATCCGTCTCCTTTTATCGGCAAAGCGACTCATCACGAGCAATCCTCCCGATGCAGGCCGTGGGAGGGCACCCGCACCCGCAGGAAGGAATCATGGAACAGGCAAAATGGTTTTTCCGCCCCGTATTCACCTTCGTCCTTTCCGTGATTGCGCTGGCCATCTCGCTTTTTCTCTACATCTACTGGTATGTCGGAGTCAGCGAAGGGCTCAAGGCGCTCAGCCTTCGCTACAATCTCGATCCGAACCAGTTTTTCGAGGCAAGGACCTGGGTGGTCATCGTCATCCTGTCGCTCCTGGTCGGCGTCATCCTGGTCGGCGTGCTCATGATCTTCATCTACAATGTCAAGACGATGCACCTCTACCGCCTGCAGAACACGTTCATCAACAACTTCACCCACGAGCTGAAAACACCGGTCACGTCACTGAAACTCTACCTTGAAACCTTCGCGAAACATGAGATACCGAGAGAAGACCAGCTCCGGTATATCGACTTCATGCTCCGGGACGTGGAGAGGCTGGCCGGCAACATCAACAGCATCCTGAACCTGGCGCGGATTGAAAGCAGGGTTTACCGAGGCGACTTCACGACGGTGGACCTGGTGGAGCTCATCCAGGAGTTCCTGGCAGGCAACCGCCATCTCTTCCGGGGTTGTGAAATCAGCCTGGAAAACCCGTCAGGCGGGGCAATCCTTTATCCCGTCGTTGTCCCCCTGTTTGAAATGCTGCTCATGAACACCCTGACCAACGCCATGAAATACAACGATTCCGGGAATCCCCGCGTCCGGATCTCCTTCGGGCGGGACAAGGAACGCATCCTGATCCACTTCCGGGACAACGGAATCGGCATCGACGCGAAGGATCTTAAAAATATATTCAGGAAGTTTTACCAGGGACATCACCGGAGTGAACAGATACCCGCTGGGGGAAGCGGCATCGGCCTCTACCTCGCCCAGCAAATCGCCAGGCTCCATCAGGGGAACATGACGGCCGAGAGCGATGGAATCGGGCAGGGATCGGTGTTCACCCTGTCCCTGCGCCGCCCGGCAAAGAAAAAAGGCTAACCATGAAAGAGAGTCCAACCAGGCGCATCCTCATCATCGAAGACGACGAGCACATCGCCGAGGGGCTGAAGCTGAATCTGACCCTTCAGGGGTACGAGACGGCGATTGCCGGCAGCGGAACACGGGGTCTTGACCTGTGGAAAGAATGGAATCCCCACCTGATCGTTCTCGACATCATGCTGCCCGGGCTGGACGGCCTGTCGGTCCTGCGCCACATCCGGCTGGAGGACGAGAGACTCCCCGTTCTGATTCTTTCCGCCAAAGGGGAGCCCGACGACCGGATCAGGGGGTTTTCCTGCGGCGTGGACGATTACCTGGCCAAGCCGTTCAATCTCGATGAATTTCTGCTCCGGATCGAACGGCTCCTGACAAGGTCTTCCTGGAGCCGGGGCGGCACGGCCGGCATGGAGCGAAAGGAGCACGAGACGGCGAAGACCTACTCCTTCGGCGAGAACACCATCGACTTCGAAAAGAAGACGGCGCAGTGCAGGCAGGGGCTGATTCAGTTGACGGACCAGGAAATCAAGCTGCTCCGGGTGTTTATCACCAATCGCGGGAAGCCCCTGTCGCGCAAGATCCTGCTGGAAGTGGGCTGGGGCTACTCGGGGGTGACAACGACCCGGACGGTGGACAACTTCATGGTCCGCCTGCGGAAATACTTCGAGCGGGATCCGGAGCACCCGGTCTACTTCAAGAGCCTCCGCTCGGTGGGCTACCTGTTCGACCATCCGTGACCTTGGACATGCGGTTCTTCGGAATATCCGGGCAGGCCCTGCCGTCCCGGAACATGGACCGGCAGCCGACGGCTTTGTCTCCTGCCCCGAATCAGGCTTTTTCGATGTTCCGGATGGCCTCGAAGAGCATCCGGTTCACCGGCACGGCGACGCCGTATTTCTCCCCCAGGGCGATCATCGTCCCGGCGAACATCTCCACCTCGGTCTTCCGGCGGGCCTCCACGTCCTGGAGCATGGACGTCTTGCCCTCGGGGCTCAGGCGGGCCAGGATCGGGTCGAAGGCCTCGATGTCCTCTTGCGTAAGGCTCACCCCTGCTTTTTCCGCGACGGCGATCACCTCCCGCATGGACGACAGCATCAGTTCCCTCGCCTCCGACGACACCTGGAATGCGGAATAGGGCGCCCGCAGAACCGCCGAGGCCTGGTTGATGCCCACGTTGGCCATGAACTTCCACCAGAGGGTGCGGATCATGTCGGGCGGCGTCTCCCAGGCGATCCCCGCCCGGTCGAAGAGCGCCTGCACCCGGGCCACCCGCTCCGTCACGGCGGGATTCTTCGCCTCCCCGAAAAAGATCCTTCCCTGCGTCGTGTAGATAACCCGGTTGCCCTCCCGGAGGGCGTCGATCCCCATGGTCAGGGCGTACAGAACCTTGTCCATGCCGTAGACGGCGCCGATGCGCTCCTCGCTGTCGATCCCGTTCATGAGGGACAGGATGATCGTATCCCCGCCGACCCGGTTTTTCATCTCCCCGATCGCCGCGTCCAGGTGGTGGTTCTTGACGGCGACGATCACGAGATCCGCCGGCGGCGATGTGTCTTCCGGCGCAAGAACGGGGATGGCGTAATGCCGGCCGTTGACGATCACCCCTTCCCGCCTGAGCCGCTCGAAACGCTCGCCGGCGGCGACGAAGGACACGCATCCCGGATCCATGTCGTACAAGAGCGCCCCGTACGCCGCCCCGAGGGCGCCCGCCCCGATGATGGAAACCTTGTGAATGGCCGTCATGACACTCGCCTCCCTGAACGTGGTCGAACGGTCCGTTTTGCATGAGGACCGGTCTGCAACAGGAACCGGATGGCCGTGACGGGATCCGCCCCCGAGGAGCCAAAAACCCCGATCCCGGCGTCCCGGAGGGATGACCGGATCGGGGCGGATGCCCGCCCTTCAGCCACCCCGACGCATTGCATTTCCGGAGATCACCATCCGCTGCGCCTCCGACGTGCCTTCGTAAATCTCGGCGATCTTGGCGTCCCGCATCAGGCGCTCCACCTTCGCTCCCTTGACATACCCGTATCCGCCGTGGATCTGGACCGCCTTGACGGTGTGCCGCATCGCCGCCTCCGTGGCAAACAGCTTGGCCATGGAGGCCTCCGTACCGAAGGGTTGTCCGTTGTCCAGGAGCCAGGCGGCATGGCCGGCGAGGTACCGGGCCGCGGACAGGTCCGTCGCCATGTCGGCGATCATCCAGGCGATGGCCTGCTGCCGCGCGATGGGGCTGCCGAACTGGACCCGCTCCCGGGCATACCGGACCGACTCGTCCAGCGCCGCCTGCAGGATGCCGACGGCCTGGGCGGCGATCCCGACCCGCCCGCGCTCGAATCCCTTCATGGCGACGGCGAGCCCCTCTCCCTCGCCGCCGAGGATGTTTTCCTCGGGGACACGGCAGTTGCGGAAGTGAACCTCCGACGTCTGGGACGCCCGGAGGCCCATCTTGTGGAAGGGCTGCCCCGGCTCCAGCCCGGGGGTCCCCCGGGGAACCAGCAAAGCGCTCATGCCCCTCCTGCCCGCGGAGCGGTCGGTCCAGCAGAAGACGATGTAGGTGTCCGCGATGGGACCGTTGGAGACAAAGGTCTTGGTCCCGTTGATGACGTAATCGCTCCCCTCCCGCACGGCCTCCGTGCGGACGGCCATGACGTCGGTCCCGGCGCCCGGCTCGGTCAGCAGGAAGGCCCCCAGGTGGCGGCCCTCCGCCAGGGGAACCAGGCATTTCCGTTTCTGCTCCTCCGTCCCGGAGAGGAGGATCGCCAGGCCGATGATGCCGGCGTGGAACGACAGGGTGAAGCCCGTGGACGAGCAGGACCGGGAGATCTCCTCCACGGCGACGGCATGGGTCTGAAAATCCGCCCCGGCGCCCCCGTACTCCCGGGGAATGGGAATGC
>CAYNEJ010000096.1:8645-8932 GCA_964396205.1 uncultured Syntrophaceae bacterium | reverse complement strand
GCTTCCGGAAGACCTCCGCCGGATGGCGGCTGTTCTCGTCGATCTCCGCGGCGATGGGCTCCACGTACCGGTCGGCGAATTCCCGCATGTTCCTGCGGATCAGGTCCTGCTCCTCGGTCCACTGAAAATCCATGGCGGCCTCCTCCGATTCGGATCCCTGCCGGCTCGGCTATGAGTAAGGCTTCACGTCCTCTTCGTTCCGGAGGACCCGGAGCCCTCCCTCCGCCAGGGCCGCCATCTCGTCCTCGCCGGGATACACGAAGACGGGGGCGATGAAGCGGACCCGC
>CAYNEJ010000096.1:0-8635 GCA_964396205.1 uncultured Syntrophaceae bacterium | reverse complement strand
GACCGTGCTCATGGCGCCGATGTCCTTGGCGGCCTGGTAAGCCATGGCCTCGAAAACGAGCCTGGCCTTTTCGTCCCCGCCCCGGATCCGCTCCTCGACGACCCGGGCGTCCGTCGTGCCGAGATACGCCGCCAGTCCGCCCTTTCCCACCAGGCGACCCTGGATCTGCTTCCTGTCCATCGTCCCGGAAAGGGCGAGGTCCAGGAGATCCATCGTCGGCAGCGCCCCGGCCCGCTCCGGCGTGAAGGGGCCTTCCGCGAGCCCGTGGGTGCAGTCGACGACCCGGCCCTTCCGATGGGCGCCGATGGTGATGCCTCCCCCCAGGTGGGCCACGACGACGTCGATCTCCTCGTACTTCTTCCCCAGCCCGGCGGCGCATCGCCGCGCCGCCATCTTCTGGTTCAGGGCGTGGAGCCCGCTCTTGCGCTCGATCTCGGGAATCCCGGAGATCCGGGCCAGGGGCTCGAACTCGTCGGTGCTGGGCGGATCGATGACGATGGCGGGCATGCCGCATTTTTTTGAAAAGTCGAGGGCCATGGACGGTCCCAGGGCGGAGGGATGCGTCCCGTAGACCCCCTCCAGGAGGTCGCGGCGCATGGCGTCGTCGATCCGGTAGGCCCCGGCGGGCGCCGGCCGTCCCAAACCGCCGCGGCTGACCACGATGTCGATCTCCTCCAGGCCGATCCCGTTTTTCTCCAGGAACTTCAGGACGTCTTCCTCGCGCAGGGGAAGCTGCTCCGCCAGGGAGGAAAAGCGGGACAAGTCCTCTCCCCGGTAGACGATGTTTTCCTGGGCGACGGCCTGCTCTCCCCGGAAGAAGGCGACCTTCGTCGAGGTCGAGCCGACGTTGATGGCGAGGAGGTGGTACTCCTTATCCATGATTCACCCCCTTGCTGCAGAGCAGACCGGCCAAGGCGATCTCCACGACCCGGTTTTCCGCGGACGTGAAGGGAAGCTTCAGGAGCACCGGCCCGGCCGTTCCGGCGACGAGGCCCACCGTCTCCATTTTTCCGAAGAAGACGAGCGATTCCGCCAGCAGGTGGCCCGTATCGATCTCGGGAACCAGGTAAATGTCGACATTGCCGGTGACGGCGCTTTGCAGTCCCTTCCGGTCCGCCGCGACCTTGCTCAGGGCGCAGTCGATGTCCACGGGACCCTCGACGACGGCCTTGCCGAACTGCCTCCTCTCCCCCATTTTGGAGAGGATCGCCGCGTCCAGCGTCGAAGGGATGCCCGGATTGACCTGCTCGATTGCCGCCAGGACGGCCACGTTCGGCGTCTCGATGCCGAGCCGGCGCGCAAGCTGGAGGGCGTTGTTCAGGATCCCCTGTTTCTCGACCAAGCCCGGGAAGTCGTTGAGGAAGGTGTCCGTAATGAGGATCAGCTTCTCCCGTTTCAGGAGCGGAAAGACGGAGATAAAGCTCGCCGTCCCGCCCTTTTTCTTCAGGCCGCCGGCGGGGTCCAGCACGGCCTTCATCAGGGTCCGGTGCGACAGGCCCCCCTGCATCAGGATATCCGCCCGGCCTTCCCGGACCCGGGCCACCGCCTGCCGCAGGGCCTCCTTCCGGTCGCCCGCATCCACGATCTCGTGCTCCCGGGATGCCAGGGGAGTCCGTCCCACGGCGGCCTTCAGCGACTCCGCTCTCCCAATCAGACAAGGGACGGCGAGTCCCGACGCCGCCGCCCGGGAAAGGAGCCGGACGTCTTCCACCGTGGGGAAAGGAACGGCAACCCGCTTTGGTCCCGCCTGCATGGCCGTTTCCAGAATATCTTTAAAGGAACGGATCATCTCAGTGCACCTCCTTTCCCATGCGGTCGGCCAGGACGACGCACATGGCCAGCTGCTGCACGATGTTGTCGCTGAAGTCGGACCGGGCGGGGATGCAGACCGGACCTCGGGACGTGGCGACGAGCGAGCTGCGCGTCACGTCAAGAAAGAAGTCGAGCTTGCAGATGACGTTGCCCGTATCGAGACAGGGCACCACCAGGATATGGGGCATCTCCCGCCTGACGTCTCCGGCCGGGGCCCCCGGCTGCCGGGAGCCCCGGAAGATCTCCGTGAAGGAGGTGGCGTCAACGACCTCGCATTCGCCCAGCTCGCCGGCGGCCGCCGCCTTCCTGAGAAACCGGTAGTCCCGGTAGGAGGCCAGATCGCCGCCCACCTCCCGCTTTCCCGAAAGAACGGAAATCCGCGGCCTCGGAACACCCATGAGGTGGTAGACGAAGGCGGCGTTCTTGATGATCTCCGCCTTGGCCCTGGCGTCGGGTTTGATGTTGACGCCCGTGTCCGTGAAGACCACCAGGTGGTCGATACCGGGGATCTCCCAGAACGTGACGACGCTCACGGTCATGCCGGAGGCCGCCTTCGCCTCCTCGCGGATGATGGAGCGGTAGATGTAGGAGGTCGGGATCTGGCCCTTGCTCGCGATGGGCAGCTCCCCCGAGAAGAGCATGCGGATCCCCAGGTCGGAGATGGCCTGCTGCTCGACGCCCGGAATCTTCTCGAATTTCCCGATGTCGAAGTCGACTTTGGCCGCCACCCGCTCCATCTTTTCGGCGTTGCCGATGAGGACGGGCTCGATGTAGCCCATCTCCCAGCTCGTCTTGACCGCCCGCATGAAGTCCTCGTCCTCCGGTGCAAGCACGGCGAGCTTCTTCGGTCCTTTTTCCTTTGCTATCCGGGTAAAATCTGCCAACGATCGGATCATGGTCAACCCCCTTCGTCAGGACTGTCGCGCAGCCAGGGTAACGCCCCTTGGTACCGCCGTGTCAATCCATGGATTCATTGACTTGACAGGGAGGCTAATATAAAAGGCAAAAAATAAAAAATATATTATTCGTCTCTAATTGATATCTATAACAAATCAATGGAACTCAGACACATCACCTCATTTATTGCTGTTGCCGAAGAGCTTCATTTCGGCCGAGCCGCGAAAAGACTGAACATTTCTCAGCCGCCCCTCAGCCAGCAGATCAGGCAGCTGGAAGAGGAAATCGGGGTCCGGCTGTTCAACCGCACCAGGCGGCGCGTAGAGATCACCGCGGCCGGCCTCGTGTTCCTGACGGAGGCCCGACGCATCATGGCCCTGACAAAAGAAGCGGTCCGTCAGACGATCCGCGCCGACAAGGGAGAGCTCGGGCGCCTGTCCGTAGGCTTCATCGGCTCCGCCAATTACAGCGTGCTGCCCCGGGTCATTCTCGATTTCCGGAAGCAGTACCAGGATATCGAGGTTTCCCTGACGGAGATGAACACAAGCCATCAGCTGGAGGCCCTCCGCGATGACCGGATCCACGTGGGGTTCATGCGGCCGCCCCGGGGCATCGAAAACGAAGGAATATCCGTGGAGCCGGTCTTTCGGGAATCCCTGGTCGCGGCCATTCCCGACCATCACCCCCTGAAAGGGGAGACCCCTCTGCCGCTGCGCCTGCTGGCAAAAGAATCCTTCATCATGATTCCGAGACAGCGGGGGCCCGGCTTCTTCGATTCCATCATTGCCCTCTGTCAGCAGGAAGGCTTCAGCCCCCATATCGTCCTCGAGGCGTCGCAGTTCCACACCGTCATCGGCCTGGTGGCAACGGGAATCGGCGTGTCGATCTTGCCCGCCTCCATGCAGCGTTCCCGCATGAAGGGCGTCGCATTCCGAACGATTGCGGGCGGCGTGGAGACGGTCCTCGACATGGCCTGGGTCTCCGGCAATCCGTCACCGGTCCTGCGGAATTTTATCGACATCGCCAGAAAAACCGTGCGCTCGCTTTCCTCATACACATAGCCGGATTGCACATTTGGATCTCTGCCGCTAACCCCAGGCAGACATCCGGACAGATGAAGAAAACGGGTTTGAGGAAAGGGAAAGCGCGGGAGATTGTCTTCGTTGCCTTCAACCGGCGGGGTATCCCGCTCCCCGAGTCCGGACCGGGATCCGCGCCGCCGCTCCGGCGCCATCGGTCATGCCCCCGGCATCACTCCGGCTGTTCTTCCATCGGGATGATTCGCACCCGTGCCATCCCCCGGCCCAAAAAACCGAGTTCCCGCGCCGCCGCCCGCGACAGGTCGATGAATTCGAAGCTGTGCCTGCGGCAGCGGTCGTTGACGATCACGACAACCGATTTTTCATTGGCAAGGTTGACAACCTTCACCCGTGTGCCCAGGGGCAGCGTCGGATGGGCCGCCGTCATCTTCCGGGGGTCGTAGACCACCCCCGAGCTGGTTCTCCGGAAGTTGTAGCGCTTGTGGTAATAGTAGGCCTTCCCGAGCATCCCTTCCTGCTCGTCCCCGGCGGACGCATCCGCCTGCTCCACCGCGGCGGTTTCTCGGGCGGACGGCTCCTCCGCCCGGAGGGGCAGGACGGCGGCGAAGAAAACAAGAAGGACGGCAAGGGTGCACCAGCCGATCCTGCATATCCGTTTCCTGGAATGCACGCATGACTCCTTTGCGATGACTGTTCGGCCGAACAGTCCTTGGCGCCGATCGACAGGTTCAGGGACTGTGTTCCCGCCGGCCACCCGGCCAATGGGCAACAGCTTCGTATTTTCACCCCGGATCTGCCTGGCGATGCACAGAAACAACGGATCATTCCATACCATACTCATCGGCGGAATCAAATCATCGATCCCGACAGCCCTCAAACCGCCTCTTGCCACAACGCCGGATTTCTGGTAGCGTTCCGACAGTTTCAGATAAATTTCCAAGCGATATTCACTACCTGCCGGGACACCCCGTCCGCGGCGCGCAAAGGATCAAACGCCCCATGGCAACCGACCAAACCATCGCCCAGGCAAAAGAAGTCCTCAAGATCGAAGCGGAAAGCATTCTCGGCCTGATGAACCGGCTGGACCGGAACTTCTCCCGGGCCGTGGATCTCATCTGGAAGTCCAAGGGCCGGGTCATCGTCAGCGGCATCGGGAAATCCGGGCTCATCGGCAAGAAGATCGTCGCCACCCTGACCAGCACGGGCACCCAGGCCCTTTTCCTCCATCCCGTGGAAGGGCTCCACGGCGATCTGGGCATCGTCACGAAGGACGACATCCTCCTGGCCATCTCCAACAGCGGCGAGACCCAGGAGCTTCTCATGCTCGTCGGCAGCATCCAGGCCATCGGGACACCGCTCATCACCATGACGGGCAACACCGCCTCCAGCCTCGCCCGGGCCGGCGAGGTCGTCATCGACGTGGGCGTCGAGCGGGAGGCCTGCCCCTTCGGGCTAGCCCCGACCTCCAGCACCACCGCCGCCCTCGCCATGGGCGACGCCCTGGCGGTGGCCCTCATCGGGAAACGCAAGTTCCGCGAGCGGGATTTCTACAAGCTGCACCCCGGCGGCACCCTGGGGCTCCGGCTCCGGGAGAAGGTCCGTGACGTCATGATCAGCGGGGACCGGATCCCCCGGGTCTTCAAAGGCACCCTCGTCCTCCGGGCCATCGACGAAATGGATGAGAAGAACATGGGCTTCGTTCTCGTGACGGACAAAAAGGACAGGCTCCTGGGAATCCTGACGGACGGCGATGTCCGCCGCCACATCCGGAAGGGACGGACGCTCCAGGGTCCCATCGACGAATTCATGACCCCGAATCCCCGCACCATCGGGGAGGATACCACCCTCGGGGAGACCATCGAGGCGATGCAGCAGCGGGAAATCACCACCCTGGTGGTCGTCAACGGGAAGAGCCGGCTCCTGGGCTACGTCCACCTCCACGACATCCTCGGGCGGGGCGGCACCCTGAAGATGACCGTGATCCCGTAGAATCCCGACTCTCCCCCGGGCGTCCCCGCGCGAGGACAGTCCATTCTCACCGACAAGCGGGAATCCCCGCGAGGAGAACAGGCATGGAGAAAAAGCACCGTTTTTCCATCTGGTACGTCTTCCTGGCGATCTGGGCGGTCCTGCTCATCCAGAGCTATCTCGCCTCCTTCTTTGCCGCCCAGGTCATCCCCTACAGCCAGTTCCTCACCCTCCTGAAGAGCGGCAAGATCACCGAGATCGCCATCACGGCCAACCAGATCCAGGGAAAGATGAAGGTCGAGGGCGGAAAAGCGGAGGACACGAAGGCATTCAAGACGATCCGCGTCGACCCGGAATTCTCCAACATGCTCGCCCAGTACCCGGTGGTCTTCAAGGGGGAGATCGAATCCACCTTCCTCCGGGACCTCCTGTCCTGGGTCCTGCCGGTCCTGATCTTCGTGGGCATCTGGTATTTCCTCATGAAGCGCATGGGGAGCCAGCAGACGGGCTTCATGACCCTGGGGAAAAACAAGGCGAAGATCTATGTGGAGAACGAGCTGAACGTCACCTTCGACGACGTGGCCGGCGTGGACGAGGCGAAACAGGAGCTGGTGGAGGTCATCGACTTCCTGAAGAACCCGGGAAAATTCGGGATCCTGGGAGGCAAGATCCCCAAGGGCATCTTGCTCGTGGGCCCTCCGGGCACGGGGAAGACCCTCCTTGCCAAGGCCGTGGCGGGGGAGAGCGGCGTCCCCTTCTTCAGCATCAGCGGCTCCGAATTTGTCGAGATGTTCGTCGGCATGGGCGCCGCCCGGGTGCGGGACCTCTTCGTCCAGGCCAAACAGAAGGCCCCCTGCATCATCTTCATCGACGAGCTGGACGCCCTGGGAAAGGCCCGGGGATTCGGCGCCATGGGCGGCCACGACGAGCGGGAGCAGACCCTGAACCAGCTCCTCGTGGAGATGGACGGCTTCGACCCGAAGGTCGGGGTCATCCTCATGGCCGCCACGAACCGGCCGGAGATCCTCGACCCGGCGCTCCTCCGGGCCGGGCGGTTCGACCGCCACGTTCTGGTGGACCGGCCGGACAGGAAGGGTCGGGAGGACATCCTGAAGGTCCACCTGAAGAACATCAAGACGGCGCCGGACCTGGACGTGGAGCAACTCGCCGCCATGACGCCGGGGATGGTGGGAGCGGACCTCGCCAACCTGGTGAACGAGGCGGCCCTGCTGGCGGTCCGGCGGGACCGCCAGGATGTGAGCATGGCCGAGTTCTCGGAGGCGGTGGAGCGCATTGTCGGCGGCCTGGAGAAGAAGAACCGCCTCATCAACCCCAAGGAGCGGGAGACGGTGGCCTACCACGAGATGGGCCACGCCCTGGTGGCCCTGTCCCTGCCGGGGACGGACCCGGTGCAGAAGATCTCCATCATCCCCCGGGGCATCGCCGCCCTGGGCTACACCATGCAGGTCCCCACGGAAGACCGGTTCCTCATGACGCGGACCGAGCTTCTCAATAAGATCGCCACGTTTCTGGGGGGCAGGGCGGCGGAGGAGATCATATTCGGAGACATCTCCACGGGGGCCCACAACGACCTCTCCCGGGCGACGGAGATCGCCAAGAGCATGATCAAGGAGTACGGCATGAGCAGCGTCCTGGGCCAGGTGTACTTGTCCCGGGAGCGGCGCTCCCTGTTCCTGGATCCGGGGGCCCGGGAGGGCGGCGACTACAGCGACGAGACCGCCCGGACCATCGACCGGGAGATCATGGGGATCATCGACGCCCAGTACGCCGTGGCCAGGGACATCCTGCAGCAGAAGAAGGAGTCCCTCGTCCGGGGCGCAACGCTGCTCCTGGAGAAGGAAAAGCTCGACGGAGAGGAGATCAAGGCACTGCTGTGAAAGGAGGGCTGAACACATGAGCACGGAGAAACCCTGGGTGAAATTCTACGGCCACGTCCCGGAGTCCCTCGACTATCCGCGGGTGACCATGTACGAGGCCCTCATGCAGACGGTGGAGAAGTCCCCCGACGCGGTGGCCTGGGACTTCCTGGACACCACCGCCACCTACCGCGAGTTCGCCCGGGAGATCGACCGGTGCGCCGATGCCTTGGCGGGCCTCGGTCTGAAGAAGGGCGACCGGATCACCATCTCCATGCCCACGAGCCCCCAGGGGGTCATCGCCTTCTACGCCGCCAACCGGCTGGGTGCCGTGGCCAGCATGATCCATCCCCTCTCCACCGCCAAGGAGATCGCCTTCTACCTGAACGTCAGCAAAAGCCGGTTTGCACTGACCCTGGACGCATTCTACGGCAAGTTCCGGGAGGCGAAGGACGGGACCCCGCTGGAGCGGCTGATCCTGGCGCGCATCCCCGATTACCTGGGGCTCGTCAAGAAGATCGGCTTCAACCTGACGAAGGGACGGAAGATCCCGCCGGTGCCGGCGGACCCGATGGTGACCTGGTGGAAGGACATGATGGCCGCCTCCTGGCCCAAGGCGCCGAAGGCCGCCATGGACACGGACGACATGGCGGTGATCCTCTACAGCGGCGGCACGACGGGCACCCCCAAGGGGATCATGCTCTCCAACCACAACTTCATCAGTGAGGGCATGATGGTCTCCGCCTGGGGCAACCTGGGGAAGAACGACGGCATCCTGGCCATCCTGCCCATCTTTCACGGCTTCGGCCTGGGGGTCTGCATCAACGCCGCCTTCATGGGCGGGGCCAAGAGCATCCTGGTTCCCCAGTTCACCCCGGAGATCGTGGCCGGCCTGATCAAGAAGAAGCGCCCCTCTTTCGTGGTGGGGGTCCCCACCCTCTTCGAGGCCCTCTGCCGGAATCCCGTCTTCCAGAGCGCCGACCTGTCCTGCCTGATGGCCACCTTCAGCGGCGCCGACACCCTGCCCCGGCCGGTGAAGGA
>CAYNEJ010000095.1:0-13463 GCA_964396205.1 uncultured Syntrophaceae bacterium | reverse complement strand
GCCGACCGGATGGAGGGCCTCTACGGGTACGGCTCCATTGCGCCCTACTTCGGGTTGAGCCGGCTGGTGCTGCCGGAGCGGGAGTGGAAAGTCGGGGTGAAAGACACCTACGTCATCCCGAAGGAGGAGGGCTTCGAGTACAACGTCTACATGTGCTGGAACATCCAGTCCCAGACGGATCCCGCCTGCGCCCCCGGCGGAAGGCACCTCATGACGGCCTACGCCCCGGTGACGGAAAAGGAGGCGAAAGACCGGGACCTGATGGTGAAGGCCTGCCGGCTCATCATCGACTACCTGGAGCGCCGCTACCCCGGGTTCAAGAAGAGCATGGACTGGGCCCTCTTCCCGACGGCCTGGAAGCTGGAGGGCGTGGCGAAATCCAAGACCCAGGCGGGCACCCTGAAGGCCCCCGTCGAGGCCCCCGGCGTGCAAGGGCTGTACTTCGCCGGCGACACCGTCAAGGGCTACGGCGTGGCCATGGACTGCGCGGTGGCGGCGGGCCTGATCTGCGCCTCCCGCATCACCGGGAAGGATTACGGCGTCTCCTGAACGCGCACGTGCGAAAACGAATTCACTTTGCATTTTATGAAAAGGCCGGAGCCGCCCCCGCAGTTCCGGCCTTCTTTTTTTGCGGGAAAGGTTTGCTTCCGTCGAAGGATACATTTTAACAAGAAGACAGGACCGAAAAGAAATTCATTCAGAAGCATGAACGAGAAGCGGAATTCCATTATTCTTGACACCGGGACGGCCGTGGTCTAATTGAATGAACGCGTTCAGTGAACGGAGATGCACCAGCAGAATCAAGGTAAGCGATTGATATTATATGGGTAATACGGATAGAAAACAGCCGGAAAAGAATGCCAGGATCAAGCTGATTCTCGACAGCGCGGCAGCCATCTTTCGGGAGAAGGGGTTCCGGAATTCGACCATCGAAGACATCGCGGCCCGTGCCCGGATTGCCAAAGGAACCATCTATCTGTATTTCAAGAGCAAATCGGATCTTTATTTCTGCCTGGTCCAGCCGGCCCTCGAATGCCTTTCCAAGCGACTCATCCAGATCGCCGAAGACAAGGAGGACGGCTCCGATAATCGGATGCGACGCCTCGGCCGGGCGATCTATGAGTTCTATGACATGGACACGGATGCGTACTACCTCCTGACCCGCTACAACGAGGAAGAGTACTGCAAGCTGCTGCCGGAGGACCGGCTGGAGCGATTCAAGCGCATCATGCGGTGCAACCTCAAGCAGGGGGAGATCGTCATCCGGGAGGGCATCGAGAAGGGGGTTTTCAAAGACGTCAATCCATATGCGGGTGCGGTCATTTTCTGGAGCGCCTTCATCGGCATGATCCAGTTCCAGGAGAACCGGATGAAACAGGGGAAGAAGGATTACCGGCAGGCCACGCTCGATTACCTCGAGATCTTCATCGACGGTCTGCGGACGCGCTAGTTTTCGCAATGGAAATGAATGCGTTCATCATGTGATTCCATCCATCGGAAGGTTTTTCGCGAGGCCCTGCGGAAAGAGGCCATCGAGGCCGGACTGATCCGGGCATAGTGACCCAACCATGGGCGGGGTGCTGCCCCGCCCGATCATTGGAAAGGAAGCCATCATGACCATCCCTGAATCGAAGAAGGAAGTCGTAGCCGCCCTGGAGAACATCATCAAGATCGTCGGCAAGATGGGGGTGAAGATCGAGCAGTTCGACCCGGGAGCCGTGAAGGTCCGGCTGCCGAAAGAGCCGAACGTCAACCACATCGGCATGGTCTATGCCGGATCCCTCTTTTCCCTGGCTGATTACACGGGAGGCGTTCTTTTCAGCTCCTGCTTCGACCTGAAGCAATACTATCCCATCCTGAAAGAGGCCTCGATCGCCTACAAGCGACCGGCCATGAGCGACATGACCATCGAGGCGGCCTTTTCGCAGGGCGAGATCGAGGAGCTCAAGAGAACGGCGGACAGCGTCGGGAAGGCGGATTTCGTCAAGGAGTTCGAATTGAAGGACGAGAACGGGACCGTCTGCTGCATCGCCCGGGGGTCTTTCCAGATGAGAAAAGCGTAAAAAAAGAGTTCACTTGACAAGGATCGGGGGGGCGCCGGTCGCCCCCTGTTTCCGACCTGCCTCGATGCATCCGTCCCTCCTTGACCGGAATCCCATCCCTTCCCGCCGTCGCCCGATGGCGGGCGATCCTTTCCGAAGATCCGGCGGAGCCGTTTCCTGTTCCGGAATGCGCGGGGTCTTTCCTGATCCGAAACATGCCGTGAAAGACGTCGTGAAAGACATCGTTGACATGCAGAACCCTTCCCCATATGCTTTTCACAAAAGTACGTCGATGTTGGTCCGTCAACCCAGCAACCCCCGGTGAACGACATGAAAAGGCAGGATATGACCAGGGCCCGGCTTCTGGAGGCGCTGGAGGTCGCGGAACGTCGCATCGCGGAGCTCGAATCGCGGGAAGGGAGCGGTCGGGGTCCGGCGGCGGAGGCGCAGGCTCGCGAGGAGCGATACAGGCATTTCTTCAACCTGCCCCAACTGGGCATTGCCATCATCCGTCCGGACGGCCACTGGATCGAGATCAGCGACGAGGTGTGCCGCGTCCTCCAGTACAGCCGGGAGGAGCTGCGGGGAATCCGCTGGCAGGACCTGACGCCGCCGGAAGAGCTCGAAGAGGATCTCTCCTGGATCCAGAACGTTCTCGACGGAGAAGACCCGGCGGAGATCACGGATAAGCGGTTCATCCGCAAGGACGGTTCCCTCCTGGACGTCCAGTTCTCGCTGACGCCGATCCGGAGCGAAGAAGGCGCCGTCGATTCCCTGGTTGCGGTCATCCAGGACATCACCGGCAGCAGGCAGGCGGAGCGGCTGATCGGAATCCAGAAGGAGCTGGCCCTGACCCTCATGAAGACGACCTCCATCGAGGAGGCGGCGAAGGCCTGCCTGGACGCCTGTGTCGAGGCGACGCAATGCGATTCGGGGGGGATCTACTTTATCGACGAGGGAACCGGCGCGGTGAACCTGGTTCATGTCCGGGGGGTCTCGGAGGTCTTTGCAGACCGGTCGAGGCTTTTTGCGGCCTCGTCCGGGTTGAAGCAGATCATCCTCGAAGGGAAGATCCTGTATCTCGGGGCCCCTGACTTGCAGCTCCTGGAACATGCCCAAGAGCTGGCCGCCGAGGGGATCCGGTCCACCGGAATCGTTCCTGTCCACCACGAGGACAGGGTCATCGGGTGCCTGAACGTTGCCTCCCACGTGCAGGAGCAGCTCTCTGAACACGACAGGCAGGTCCTGGAGGTGATCGCCCTCCAGATCGGCCCGGCGATTGCCAGGCTGATGGCGGGGCAGAGGGTCCGGGAAAGCGAGGAGCTCTTCCGCCTGGTCTTCGAAAAGACCGACGACGCGCACCTGTTCATTTGGGACGGCCGCTGCGTCGACTGCAACGACGCGGCCCTGCGCATCACGGGGTATCCCGACAAATCCCATTTTCAGCGGATGCAATGGACCGACATGCTTCCGAGACATCAGCCCGACGGCTCGCTGTCTTCCGAAAAGGCGAAGCGGATGATCGGGATCGCCGAGCGGGAAGGCTCCCATCGCTTCGAGTGGGTTTTCAGGCGGTTCGACGGTGAGGAGGTCTGGCTGGATGTGATGCTGACCTCCGTAACGTTCAAGGGAAAGAGGCTGATCCTTGTTACCTGGCGCGACAACACCGAGCGAAAGATGCTGCATGAGCGTCTGGCCCGTGCCGAAAGGATGGAGTCCCTGGGAACCCTTGCCGGAGGAGTGGCCCACGACCTGAACAATGTCCTGGGTGTGCTGGTGGGCTATTCGGAGCTGCTGCTGGGCAAACTGCCGGAAGACAGCCCGCTCCGCCGCTATGCCGTGAACATCCTGAACTCCGGCGAGAGGGGCGCCGCCATCATCCAGGACCTGTTGACGCTGGCCAGGAGGGGGGTGGCCGTTACGGAGGTGCTGGACCTGAACGGGATCGTCCGGGCCTGCCTGAAGAGCCCCGAGATGGAAAAGCGGAAAGGAGACCATCCCGGGGTGACCGTCCGGGCGGAGCTCGATCATGAGCTGATGAGCATCAAGGGCTCGCCGAACCACCTGGCCAAAACGGTGATGAACCTCGTCTCCTTTGCGCTGGAATCCATCTCCGGCAAGGGGGAGGTGACGATCCGGACCGGGAGCCGCTATGTGGATCGGCCCCTTCAGGGACATGACGGGATGACCGAGGGGGATTACACCGTTCTGTCCGTGTCCGACACGGGCCGCGGCATTGCGGCCGCGGACCTGGGCAAGATCTTCGAGCCCTTCTTCACGAAGAAGGCAATGGGCATGAGCGGCACGGGACTGGGCCTGCCCGTCGTCTGGGGTACGGTCAAGGACCATGCCGGCTTTCTCGACGTCGCCAGCACGGAGGGGCAGGGAAGCACGTTCACGCTGTATTTCCCGGCGACCCGGGAAGAGCCGGCGGAGAAGCCGCCGGATGTGCTCCCCGACGAGTACCGGGGACAGGGGGAGACGATCCTCGTCGTGGACGACGTGGAAGGGCAGAGGGACCTGGCCGTCAGCATGCTCGGCCAGTTGAATTACCGTGTGCAGGCCGTTTCCAGCGGAGAGGAGGCGGTGGAATACATCCGGAAGCACCCGGTGGACCTGCTGGTCCTGGACATGATCATGGATCCGGGGATCGACGGCCTGGAGACCTACCGGCGGATTCTCGAGATCAACCCGCGCCAGAAGGCCATCATCGTCAGCGGATACTCGGAGACGGAGCGCCTCCGGGAAGCCCTGGAGCTCGGAGCCGGCGCCCATGTCCGGAAGCCTTACACGCAGGAGCGGATCGGTCCCGCGATCCGGCGGGAGCTGTCAAGGCGGCCGTCCTCGTGAACGCGGCATTCCGCCTTCTCCGCATCGTGGACAGGAACCCGCGAGGCTCTCTTTCCACCCCCCGGGATGTCCGTTTCGATCGTATGTCCGGATGGTTGTGATCCGATTGTCCATAAGGGCCGAAAAATCGCCTTGACCTATATAAAATTAATATATATCCTTCCTGCCATATTCATTGAAGCATTCCTGTTCGCAGCCTTCTCCTGCTGCAGCGTCGGCATGCCGGGTCGCCATCGCGATTCCGGCCGGAAAAACGGACGATCCATTCAGGCGATGCCATGTCCGTACGTTATGCCATCCTGGGGCTTCTTCACTACCGGAACATGCACGGCTATGAGATCAAGCGCCACATCGAGCGCCATTTCGGCCACATGTGGACGATCAACTACGGCCAGATCTATCCGAACCTGCGGGCCTTGACGGAGCAGGGGCAGATCACCCTGGCGGACATCTCGCCGTCGGAAAAGGGTGGTCCCCACCGCAAACTCTATGCCCTGACGGACGCGGGGCGCGAAGAGTTCAACCGGTGGCTGGAGAAGGAGGAGGACTCGCGGATGTTTCTCCGTGACCCGTTCCTCATGAGGTTCATCTTTTTCGGATTCGGCAAGAGGGAGCAGGCCCTGGCCATCATCGACAACCAGCTCCGGATCTATGAAAGCCAGCTGGAGCGCCGCCGGCAGCTTCTCGATCGCTGGCAGGAGCAGGGGGAGTATGTGCGCCTCGTCGCGGAGCTGGGCGAGGAGTTCAACACCATGTATGTGAAGTGGCTGAGAAGGGCGCGACAGGAGATCCTGGACCGCATGGAGGCGTAAGCAGGAGAAGACCGGGTTTTTTGCGTCCGTGGAGGAGGGACCATGGCGTACAAGGGGATCACACTGGTTACCGGTGCCGCCGGTTTCATGGGCAGCCATCTTGTCGAGTACCTCGTTTCCCTGGGAGTCCGGGTCCGGGCCACCGCCCGCCCGCGCAGGGACACCTCCTTCTTCGACCGCCTGGGCGTCGAGTTCGTCCCCGCCGACCTGACGAAGCCGGAAACCCTGCCGCCGCTCTTCGCCGGGGGCGTGGACCGGATCTTCCACCTGGGCGCCATCTGCAATTTTTCCACCCCTTACGAAAAGCTCCATCCCACCAACGTCGCCGGCGTGGAGCACCTGACGGGGCTGGCCCTGAAGGCCGGCGTGAAGCGGTATGTCCATGTCGGGTCCACGAGCGTCTACGGCTCTTACCCGGGCACGCCCTTTCGCGAAGACGGTCCCCGGAATCCCCAGGACGCCTACGGCCGGAGCAAGCGGGACGGGGAGGACGTCGTGTGGCGGCGTGTCCGCGAGGGACTGCCCGCGGTCGTCACGCGGCCCTGCACGGTCTACGGCCCCCGCTGCAACGACGGGGCGGGCAAGGCTTTTTCACGCCCCTCGTCGATCGCCGCCATTCCCGGCCACGGCCGTCAGCGACTCTCCAACATCCGGGCCGAGGACGTGGCCGCCGCGGTGGAGTATCTGTCCCACCGGGACGAGGCCGTCGGGCAGGCCTACAACCTTGCCGAGGACACGAACCCGACCGTCGAGGAGGCCCTGGTCCTGGCCGCCAAGATCTTCGGCACGAAGCCGCCCACCCTCCATCTCCCCCTGGGGCTCCTCAAGATCGTGGCCCGGATCGACGGCCGGCTGGCCGCCCGCCGGGGCCGCATCCCCGACCTGGAATACGACGCCGTCCGCTACCTTTACGACGACTACATCGTGGACAACACCAAGCTCAAGGCCGCCGGTTACCGGCTGATCCACCCGGATTTCAGAACCTCCATGGAGCAGCTGAAGACCTGCGGGATGCCGGCGGGAGGCTGACGTCCGGCCCGCAGCGCCGGAACGGCACGTTTTCGCGACGAAGCGAAGTCTCAACGATAAAAGGAGGGGAACGCATGGGACAGGTGGTCGTCATCACCGGGCTGGCCGACGGGATGGGGCGGGAGGTGGCAAGGATCCTCGCGAAGGGCGGCGACACGGTGGCCGGGTTCGACGTGTCCGCGGAGGGCATCGACGCCCTGCAGAAAGAGCTGGACGGGATCTCCGGGCCGGGCGCCGGGCCGCATTACCTGATTCCCCTCAACATCACCAACCGCCCGGGGATTGTGCGCTTCCGGGACGAGGTCCTGGCAAAATACGGACGTGTCGACACCGTCCTCTCCAACGTCGGGATCGGTTTTTTCGGTCCCTTCGAGGAGGTCGACCTGGAGGCGGCCCTCAAGTGCCTGGAGATCAACGTCATCGGGGCCGCGGCCGTCTTCCAGGCCTTCCTGCCGGCCCTGCGCAGGCAGGGGGGCGGCAAGCTGATCGCCATGTCCTCCCTCGTCGGCCAGATTCCGTTTCCCTTCGAGTCGATCTACTCGGCCAGCAAATTCGCCATCGAGGGAATGGTCATGTCCCTGCGGTACGAAGTCGAGCCCTTCGGCATCCGGGTGGCCCTGATCGAGCCGGCGCAGGTCTCGACGTCCTTCGCCGCGAAGATCCACAAGCTGCCCCCGGAGGGTTCGCCCTACCGGGAGCGGGCCCGGCGCTTCATCACCCGCGACAACGTCCTGATCAAAACGGCGCCGACACCCATCGAGGCGGCTGAAAAGATTGCCCGGATCCTTCGGGAAGACCGGCCGGCCTTCCACAACCAGGTGGACTTCATGAGCACGCTGTTTCTCTTCCTCAACCGGATTCTGCCCGTCCGGGTGCGCGACGCCATCCTCTTGAATCACATGGACATCAAATAGGGGGAACTCATGAGCTATACGTTCGATTTGTCGACAAAGATCATCATCGGCGAGGGATGCTCCGGACAACTGGGAGAGATCGTTTCCGGGAGCGGGGCCCGGCGTGTCCTGTGCGTCTTTGACCGGGGTGTCGAGGCGGCGGGAATCGTCGCCCCGCTGATTGAAAAAATGGAGGCCGCGGGTCTCGAGGTTGTCCGGTTCAACGGCGTGCTGCCGGATCCGCCGCTGGAGATGATCGGGGAGTGCACGAAAAGGGCGGCGGACGTGAAGCCGGACGCCCTCGTGGCGGTGGGCGGCGGCAGTTCCATCGACACGGCGAAGGCCGTCAACGCGAACCTGACCAACCCGGGAACGCTGAAGGATCACGCGATTCTCCTCAACGGCCTGAAAGTCTTTCCCTTCGAGAAGCCGCTCCTGCCGCTGTATGCGCTCCCGACGACCGCCGGGACGGGCAGCGAGGTCTCCCAGGGGGCGGTGGTGACGGACAACGAGCTGAAGCTGAAACTGTCCATCATCGCTCCGAACCTGACGCCCGCCATGGCGATCATTGATCCCGCACTGATGGTCGGCCTGCCGCCCGCGATCACCGCCTCCACCGGCCTGGACGCGCTGGCCCATGCCGTCGAGGGGCTCATGAGCGGCCTCGCCCTGATGATGCCCTCCCCCATGCGGGAGGGATTCGCCCTGACCGCCATCGAGCTCGTCCTCGACAACCTGGAGACGGCGATCCGCGACGGAAAGGACATGAAGGCGCGGACGAACATGTCCTACGCGGCCTTCCTGGCCATGCTGGGGAGCACCAGCGGGTACAGCATGGGACACGTCATGGGACATGCCATCGCGGAGGTGAGCGGCATCCACAACCACGGATTCCTGTGCGCCGCCATCCTTCCATACAACGTCGAGTTCCTGGCGGACTGCATTCCCCGGACACTGCCGCGACTGGCGGCATTCCTGAACGTGGACACGGCAGGAAAAACGCCCGCCGAGACCGGCAGGGCGGTCCGCGAGGCCATCCGCGCATTTTCAACATCCTGCGGTGTCCCGGCGCTGAAAGATCTGGGGATGAAGCCGGCGGACATGAAGGAGATCGTGAACCACTGCACCTCCGGAACCTGGTACATGCTGGCCCCCAAGAGGCCGTCGGAGGAGGAGATGACCCGGTGGCTCGAGGCGGCCTGCGAGGGATAGGAACCGCAGGGGCGGCAATCACCCGCCGGCACGGCGGATCGCAACGAAACAACCAGGGGGAAGGCGAACATGGCCATGCAATCGGAAGCGAACGTGAAGGAGCGGCACAGGCTTTACATCAACGGGCAGTGGGTGGCCCCGGCCGGGAAAGACGTCGTGACGGTGGTCAACCCGTGCAGCGAAGAGGCGGTCACGACCGCGGCGATGGGCAACGAGGAGGACGTCGACCGGGCCGTCCGGGCAGCCCGCGCGGCGTTCCCCGCCTGGTCCCGGACGCCCGTTGCGGAGCGCGTGGCTTTGTTGAAAAAAATTGCGCAGGCCATGGCGGCCCGGCAGAACGAGATCGGCGACACCATCGCCACGGAGATGGGGATGCCCGCTCCCTGGTCGAGGATGATCCAGGGCGGGCTGCCCGTGGCCACCCTGAACAGCTTCGGCCCAATCCTGGAGAGCTACCCGTTCGAGTACGACATGGGCCGGACGCGGATCGTGAAGGAGCCCATCGGGGTCTGCGGGTTCATCACGCCCTGGAACTACCCCCTGCACCAGATCATCGGCAAGGTCGCCCCGGCGCTGGGTGCCGGGTGCACGATGGTCGTCAAGCCCAGCCAGCTCGCCCCGCTGAATGCCTTCATCCTCGCCGAGATCATGGAGGAGGTCGGGCTTCCCCCGGGCGTCTTCAACCTCGTCTCCGGTGCCGGCTCCCGGGTGGGAAACGCCCTCGCATCCCACCCGGACGTCGACATGGTTTCCCTCACCGGCTCGACGAGCTCCGGCGTCCTGGTGGCCCAGGCAGCGGCCCGGACGATCAAGCGGGTGACCCTGGAGCTGGGCGGCAAGTCCCCCAATGTCCTGCTCGAGGATGCAGACGTCCCGACGGCGGTGCTCAAGGGCGTCTACCAGTGCTTCCTGAACGCGGGCCAGACCTGCATCGCCCTCTCCCGGATGATCGTTCCCGCGGCCCGGCAGGACGAGGTCGCGGCACTGGCGAAGGCGGCGGCCGAGTCGATGGTCATGGGCGACGCCTTCGCGGACGGCGTCTACCTGGGACCCATGGTGGACCACCGGCAGCAGGCATCGGTGCGGTCCTTCATCGAGACGGGGGTCCGCGAGGGCGCGACGCTGGTGACAGGCGGGCCCGGGCAGCCGGAGAACCTGCCGAAGGGGTATTACATCAGGCCGACGGTGTTCGCCGGTGTCCGCTCCGACATGACCATCGCCCGGGAGGAGATCTTCGGCCCCGTCCTGTGCATCCTTCCCTACCGGAGCGAAGAGGAGGCCATCGAGATCGCCAATGACACGGTCTACGGGCTTTCCGGGTCGGTGTGGTCCCGGGATCCCGAGCGCGCGCGCAGCGCGGCGAAACGGATCCGGAGCGGCCAGGTGTTCATCAACGGAGCCGACTTCGACATCGAAGCCCCGGCGGGAGGATACAAGCAGTCGGGAATCGGCCGGGAGAGAAGCAAATACGGGCTGGAAGAGTATCTGGAGATCAAGGCGGTGATCGGTCCCAATCCCTCGTGATGGAGACATCCGCGAAGGCGGAAAGGATATAACCCGGAATCATGCATGACGGGGTGGAAGCCCCGGGGAGGGTCCCATGGAAGCACAGGCCAGTGCCTTGTATGCGGTGCCGGCGACACGCGTCGGCCGACTGCGGGAGAAAATCGTTCGCGCCCCCCAGGAGGTGTGCATCCAGCGCGCCCGGTACTTCACCGAGGCGATGGCCCGCCACTGGGACCGGCATCCCCTGATCCGCATGTCCCTCGCCTTCGGGCACGTTCTTGCGAACATCGACACCATCATTCGCGAGGACGAGCTCATCGTGGGCTGCCGGACCTCGAAGCTCAAGGGGGCGCCCCTCTTCCCGGAAAACAAGAGCCGGTGGATCGCGGGAGACCTGGAAAACTTCGACCGGCGCGTGCTCCAGCAGGCCCTCATCACGGAGGAGGAAAAGCGGGAGCTCCGGGACGACATCCTGCCCTTCTGGGAGGGCAGGACCGCGGAGGAGCGCTTCGAGGCCCTCCTGCCGGAGGACGTGTCCGCCGACATGGACAAGTACATCTTCACCATGATGCTGGAGATCACCTACGGCATCGGCCACTTCACCATGAACCACTCCCGGATTCTCCGGCAGGGGCTGGCGGGAATGATCGCGGAAGCGAGGATCCGCCTGGATGCCGTGGGTGCGGCGGAGCAGGAAGGGGAGAAGGGGATCTTCTACGAGGCCGTGATCCGGTCCCTGGAGGCGGTGATCGTCTTTGCCCGGCGCTACGCGGCCCTGGCCCGCGAGATGGCGGATCGCGCGGCGACCCCCGTGCGGCGGGCGGAGCTGCTGGAGATTGCCCGGGTCTGCGAGCGGGTGCCGGAACATCCGGCCCGGACCTTCCGCGAAGCGATCCAGTGTGTGTACTTCATCCACCTGGTTTCCCAGATCGAGTCGGGGGGCAATTCCATTTCGCTGGGCCGGATCGACCAGATCCTGTTCCCCTATTACGAGGCGGACCTCGCCGCCGGCCGGGTCACGCCGGATGAGGCCCGGAACCTGCTGGCGCTGCTCTTCATCAAGACCAACGAGATCTGGAATGTCCTGGAAGAGGCCTTCATCCCCGGCGGGGAGGGGACGGAGGGAAAGACCACCCAGAACGTGACCGTCGGCGGGGTGGATGCCCGGGGTGAGGACGCGACGAACGCCCTGAGCTTCATCGGTCTGGACGCCTTCGCGGATGTGCGGACGGTACAGCCCAACTTCGGCGTCCGCCTGTCCGCCGCTTCGCCGGAGTCCTTCGTCAGGCAGGCCGTCCAATACGCCAGGGACGCCGTTCCGCTCCACTTCTTCAACGACGAGGCCGTCATCCCGTCCCTCATCCGGGCGGGCCACACGCCGGAGGACGCCCGCGACTACGGGGTCGTGGGGTGCCTCGAGCCCAGTGCCCAGGGCAAGTCCTTCTGCTCCACCTTCGCCGTCCAGTTCAACGGAATCAAGTGCCTGGAGTTTGCCCTGTCCAACGGCATCGACAACATCTTCGGCTATCCCTCGGGGATCGAGACGGGGGACCCGGCGTCGTTCACCCGTTTCGAAGACCTGTGGAACGCCTATGACCGGCAGGTTTCCCATTTCCTCGCACAGGTGGTCCGGGGCATGGCCGTCCTGGATCGGGTCATCGCGGAGCGGGTGCCGTCCCCGTTCGCCTCGGCGATGATCGACGGCCCCCTGGAAAAAGGACTGGACCTCACCCGGGGAGGCGCCGTCTACAATGCCACGGGCGTCCAGCTCATGGGCTTTTCCAACATCGCCGACAGCCTGTACGCCGTGAAGAGAGCGGTCTTCGAAGACGGCTTCTGCACCATGGAGGAGCTTGCCGGATGGCTCTCCGACGACTGGCAGGATGCGGAAAACAAGCGCCTGTACTTCCTCGAAAAGCTGCCCAAGTACGGCAACGACGACGATGCCGTCGACGCCATGGCCGCGAAGGTGATGGCCCACTTCTGCGAGCGCCTCATGCCGTACCGGAACTTCCGGGACGGGGCCTTCTGGCCGGGGGTCTTCTCCGTGGGGTTCCATCTGGCCTTCGGGTCCTTCACGGGGGCCACGCCGGACGGCCGGAGCGCCGGGGACATCCTGGGCAACGGGATCACGCCCTCCAACGGCCGGGCTCTCCGGGGACCCACGGCGGTCATGAATTCCGTGACGAAGCTGCCCCTGGTCATGGCCACCAACGGCGTCAACCTGAACATGCGCTTTTCGGGGAAACGCCTGGATCCGGCGGTGCTGGAGGCGCTGGTCCTCGGCTATTTCCGGAAGGGGGGCGTCCAGGTGCAGTTCAACATGATCGACTCCGAGGTCCTCCGGGACGCCCAGGCCCATCCGGAGCGGTACCGGGACCTCGTCATCCGGATGAGCGGCTACTCCGTGACGTTCGTCGAGCTGAGCGACACGGCGCAGGACGAGATCATCCGGCGCATGGAATACGCCGTGTAGCGGCGGGAGAGAAACAACGAAGCCGGGAGGTATTTCGTGAGCAAGGTCATGACCATGAAGGATGCCGTGGCGGCCCATGTCCATGACGGCGATTTCGTGTACATCGGCGGGTATGTCTGCCGGACGCCGTTTTCCGCGGTTCACGAGATCATCCGCCAGAAGAGGACGGGGCTGACGATCACCCGGGGGAACGCCGCCGACGACTTCGACATGATGATCGGCGCCGGCGTCGTGAAGCGCTTCATCTCCACGTTCATCTCCCTGGGTCTCTACGGCCTCGCGCGCTGCTACCGGCGGTCCCTGGAAAAGGAGATTCCGCACCGGATCGAGGTGGAAGAGTACACGAACCTGTCCCTGCCGATGATGCTCATGGCGGGGGCGATGGGCATGCCGTTCGTTCCCGTGAAGGACCTCCTGGGGACGGACCTCATGAACGTCCGGGGATTCATGGGAGAGAACAAGTATAAACTGATCGACTCACCGTTCGACGGGAAGCCCGTTCTGCTGGTCCCGGCCCTGAACCCGGACGTGGGGATCATCCATGTCCAGCAGGCCGACGAAGAGGGGAACGCCCAGATGTGGGGAATCGGCGGGGATTGCCAATACGGCGCCAACGCATCGAGAAAGGTAATCGTCTCCTGCG